>CAYLNH010000233.1:0-11667 GCA_964384625.1 uncultured Lentisphaerales bacterium | reverse complement strand
CGGTTCGGAGGGAGGGGAGGGGCCCAACGACGGGCCCCTTTCCTACCCCTATCGGACGGAAACAGCATGAGCAGTTGAGACAAATGCAGCTACGGATGGAAAACAGCATGAGCAGTTGAGACAACTGCAGCTACGGACGGAACCAGGATGAGCAGTTGAGACAAATGCAGCTACGGATGGAAAACAGCATGAGCAGTTGAGACAAATGCTGTTACGGACGGAAACAGCATGAGCAGTTGAGACAGTGGACTATTTCTTCTTGATGTGGATGCCGTCGAGCACGCCGCCGGCGTAGAGTGTGCCGTCCTTCTGTTCGACCAGACAACGCATCGGCAGTGGACTGTCGAGTGAGACTTCCCAGGTCTTGCCGTTCCAGTAGCGCAGACCGCCGCCACGCTGACTGCTGACGTAGACGCGGCCGTCGGACGTGGCGACCAGAAGGTTGATCAGGCCCTCGTCCTTCAAATCCATGGTCCACTTTTCGCCGGTGCTCATCCAGACGCCGCTGGAGGTGGTCGCCGCCCAGACGGTACCGGACTTGTCCTCGGCGAAGCGCAGAATCGCCGCCTTCTTCTGGCGCTCCATGGACCCCGTCCATTTGCCGTCGCTGCGTTTGGCGATGCCGCCGCCCCAGGAACCGACCCAGACGTTCCCTTTGGAATCGCGAAACACGGAAGTCACCTTCATGCCGCGCAAATGGTGAACGGCCTTGTCGACGCCTTTCTGCGGGTCGACCTCGATCACGCCGTCGCCGTCGATCCCCACCCAGATGTGGCCGTCAGCGGTCTGATACATGTCGTCGACACGTTTGTCCTTGAACGCTTCGACCCGCTTCCACTCGCCGCCGGCATTGGTGAATACGTGGTTCTGCTCATTGCCTTTGTTCTTGCCGAGAGCCCAGATGGTTTTGTCGTCGTAGCGAACGATGGGACTGACGGTGTACCCCTGAATGGCCGGGTTGTCCATCAGGTCGCCCTGCAGCCGGTAGATGCCGCGGTCGGTGCCGACCAGGTATTCGTCCCGGCCGAGTTTGAGGATATCCCAGGCCTGAAGCTTCGCTTTCTTGACTTCCTTGACTTCCTCGACGACGCGTTTGCGTTTGCCGCCCTGCTTCACCCATTTCCGCTTCTTCTTGATCCTGACCTGCTTGATTGCCGTGTACTTGCCGTCCCGCAGACGGGTCAGTCCGGACAAGGTGCCGATCCAGACTTCGCCGGGCATGGTCTCAATAAACTGGATCTCGTTGCCGGCCAGTTCCGGCTGTGTCTGAACGTTGACATGGTCCCATTTGTCGGCGGCAACCGCGCCGGCGCATATGGCAATCGCGGCGAGAACGCTGATGAATGGCTTCTGCACGATATTACTTCTCCTTATATTTCAGCTCGAATTCGGTCTTCGTCACCAGGTCCCCCTTGATCCAGTAGCGTGAACGCTCCGACGTGCCGTCTTCAGCGAAGCGTTTTTCTTCGCCGTGCATCAGGTCGTTCTTGAACGGCACGGCGCGGCGCAGTTGACCGTTGGGATGGTACTCTCTGGTGACGCCCTCGACCTTACCCATGTCGTACATGATTTCGCGCCGTTTCTTTCCGGTTTGCGGCCAGTAGTCCGTCAGTTTGCCGTCGCGGACGCCTTGCTTCAGCGAACATTTGCGGGTCACGGTGCCCTTCTTGGAGAAGCTCTTGGAAATGCCGTGGGGTAGGCCCTTGGCATAGGGCGTTTCGGACTTGAGCGTGCCGTCTTCGAAGAAGGTCTTCTTGGTGCCTTGGATGACGCCGTTGTCCCAGGGGATGCGGGCCTGCTCATAGTACTTGGGCCAGACTGCATGGAAGATCCGTTCGGCGCCGTGCTTCCGGCCGTCCTTCCATTGCACGCGACGGACAACTCTGCCGCGCGGGTTGATTACGACCTGTTCGCCATGCTCTTTCCCATCTGCGTTGAGCGGGACGAAACTGCTGACGTACGGCTCGAATTTGTTCGTCGAGTTCGTCTGCCCATGGTCGAAGTAACGGCCGATCTCGATCTTGGCCTTGTGCCCTTGCGGCAGCTTCTCAAAAGGCGTCTTAAGTTGTCGGTGACTGCGCTTCGGCGTTTCCTCGAGTTTCGTGACAACCCTGGTTTCGATTTCGTCTGCTTCCTCCTGCGCCGGCAGTGCCCGGACGAAGACCAGCGACAGCAGAATGCTCAGCACAACGGCATGTGGGTTCCGGATCGCTCTCATGGCTCATTTTCTCCTCTTGCTTCGCTTGCCCTTCTTCCCGCGGCCCTCGGCGGGCCCGCCGGCGCCGGACAGGAGGCGGAATCCATGGGCCGGGATGAAGATCGTCGGACCGTAGCTGCTGACGCCTTCGGCATTGGAGAAGTTGCCGATCAGACCGTGATCTTCAAGGTCTTCCAGCGGGTTGGCGCCCTTGCCGCCGCCCCGGCTCATCCAGGCGGCCGCGTGTTTGTCCCAATCGCTGCGGTCGGGGACGTGGTCGAACGGCAGTTTCGTTACCATGTTGTAGCCGCGCGCGCGGTTCGGACCGCCGAGGAGTTGCTGTGCCTTCCGAATGTACAGCGTGTCGCGGACCGGCTTGTCGCCTTCGTTGACGACAACAATCATCGCCTTGCGATACTTGTTCCCGGCGGCGGCCGGCCGCAGGTACACGGACACATAGACCTCCGCCAGTGGATTTTCTTTGGTCGTGGCATACTGCGCGTCGGGGTCCCAGGCCTGGCCGTACTGCACCAGGTCGCTGCTGCGCCAGTACGGGATGAACTCGGTCTTGCCGTCGTTCTCGAAGAGCCCGAACTCCTGCATCACACTGAGGACGCGGCCGGCCTCCGCCAGATGCGCCAGCGACCTGGCGTCGAGGCCGATGTCATGCAGCAGGGCGCGCCCGAGCAGAACGCGGTCGGTGGCGGGATTGGCGCCGGCCCTGGTGATGTCGGCCGCGTTTGACTGCAGCCGCACCACATTGCCGGTCTGCGTCCCGGCAAGATAGCGCATCAACGGCATCGGATACGTGTCCGTATGGTTCTTGGCGGCGGCCACGGCAGCGCCGCCGGCGGGACCGGTCAGCAGCGAATGCGTCGCCAGTCGCTCAAAAGCGACGCCGGCATCGGCCCGGGCGATCTTGAACGGCTTGCTCTGCCGCAGGGACGACGCCGACAACGTCTTCGTCCGGGCCGTACCCGCCGGCCATTTCAACCAGGCCTGCCGCCGATGGTCTCGCGGTTTGGCGGCGGCCGGATGCAGCAGCAGCGCAAACGGCAGCGTCGACTTCTTCAAGGCGGCTTCGTGATTAACCAGCCGGATATGCCAGGTGACAACACCTTTGTCGTCACGCATCAGCTGCATGGTCGAAGCTGCGGGATCCACCGTCCAGCCGGTCTTGCCGTCGCCCAGCCAGGTCAAGCCGAAATCGCCGTTGCCGACATAGACATGGTTCAGGACGCCGGGGCGCGGCAGATTTCCCACCTGCCTGGCGTCCGCCTGGGCATTGCCCCAGACCAGCCCCTGGCGCGTTCCCAGACGGAACGCCGCCGACGGAATGGCCGCCACCGTTTTGCCGACCGGCGGTCCGGCGACCACCGTATCAACCCGGCCGCCCAACGGGATCACCAACTCGAGCGCACTGACCTTGCCGCCGCCGTAGGTGATGCTGCCGGTGATCGAGCCGCCGGCGCCGTAGCTCAGGTCCAGGACAATACCGGTGCTGCCGGCCTGCAGTTCGGACCGGCAACGCACCGCGCCGCCCTGGATCGTCGGTTTCGCCGCTTTCTTGACCGCTGCCGCCTTCGCCGTTCCGCCGGCGACGACCTTGACGGCAATGGGGCCGGCGAGGATCGGGCCGCGGCCGATTGCCTGCAGCACCGCCGGACCGGCTTTCTGACCGCGAACGCGCAGCGGCAGTTCGAGTTCGCCGGCTTTGATGAAGATCTGCTGCGGCAAGCCGCTGGGCGCCGGCGTGATCGTATGTTTCGCCGTCTCGATCTTGCCTGCGGCCAGTTTCGGCGCCGGCAGTTGGGCGGTCACCGGCAGCAGTGGGAAGAGTAACGCGCCGAGCGCGGCCGCAATCCTGTTTCTCATTCTCATCATGACTCCCTTGTCCTCATTATCTCAGTCCGCAAGTGATCCCCTGGCTCCGGACCATCGTCTGGCCCGGAGTCGGGGAATCAGGCGGTTTTGGTTTCTCTTGTCATCGTCCTGTCCAATTGCCGATTGCCGACACCGATCACCGACGTGTCCGGCGAAGCCTTGGCGAAGACGGATCACCGATTACCTTCTTCTGATTACCGATCACCGACGTATCCGGCGAAGCCTTGGCGAAGACGGATCACCGATCACCACCGGCCTGCTCCGCGTGTTCCGCATACAGGATGCGGAGCTCGTGACGGCCGACGTAGACCGGGCCGTAGCGTTCGCTGTTCTTGTTGCTGCCGGCGACGATGTCGCCGGTCTCGAAATCTTTCAGGACCGTTGCCTCGGGATTACGGGCGGCCACGCCCTGCCACCAGCCTTCCAGGCCGGCGGCGACCTTTGCCTCCCGGCGCACGGCGCCGGCCTTAAGCGTGTTCGGTCCGCCCAGCAGCCGCTTGACATTCGCCAGGCGCAAGGGGAGTTCGATGTCTTCGTCGCGTTCGTTGAGGATGACGAAGATGGCTTTATAGCCCTTGCGGCCGTCATCGAGCGGCCGGCGGTAGACGGTAATCTCGACATCGCCCGCCAACGTATCCAGTACGGAGTCGGCAGCCGCCTTTGTCTTGTCCTCTTCGAAATGCACGATGTCCCGCGTACGCCAGAACGGGATCTTCTCGACCTTGCCGTCGTCTTTGAAGAAGCCGAACTCGGTGAGCCGATGGAGGTTGGGGACAATCTCCTCTTTGTGATCGATCTGGCCGTGCGGCCCGGACATGATCAGGCCGACGTCATGCAGCAGGGCGATGCCCAGGTACTGGCGGTCGAGCCGCGGGTCGTCGCCGATACCGACGCCGTCGGTACTCTGCGGCATGATGCGCGGGACGAGTCCGGTCCAGTTGTGGGACATCCGGCGCCAGAGGGTATTGGGGAACTGCTGCAGCATGTCGACCTCGAAGGTGCGGTGGCCGCCGCCGCATTCCTCGACCATGGCGGTATCGAAGCCGAACGACTCGAAGGTGGTGCCCTCGTTGTTGGCCCAGAAGAAGTTGCGGTTGGCCACCTTATTCTCGGCCATGATGCGGGCCAGCCGTTTGAAGGCCATGCGCATATGATGGGTATAGAAGCCGTCCTGCCAGGGCAGTTCGTTGTCGCCCACGTCCTTCGGGTCTCGCAGGTAGGCTTCGCCCTCGGCGATCTTGTTGGAGCGATAGGTCGGCCAGGTCTCGTCCCACCACCAGCCGTGACGCCGGCCGATGCGGACGTGACGTTCGAACCAGTAGGCGATCTTGTCTTCGAAATACTGGCCGAGGCCGCGGCCCGGGCGCTGGCCCATGTCCCACTTCTTCTTTTCCCACTCCTCCTTGCTCATGCTCCACTTGATCGAGGCCGGGACATTGCCGATGCCTCTGTTCTGGTAGTAGCGCCAGTACAACGGGCCTTTCGGCGACCAGTTCTTCTTCTCTTCCGCGCTCATTGTCGCGGGATCGACGCCGTCGCAGTACTTGATCATTGCGTCGCGCTTGGCAATCAAGGCGCTCTCTTCCTTCTTGAAGTCGCCGCCGAAATATTCGTCGGCCCAGTTGCCGCCGCGCCAGTACCAGGCCTGGTGGCGCCACTTCTTCGGCTTCGGCTTGGCCGGATGCGTCAGGACCGCGAACGCGATCGTGCGGCTGCCGTTGACCGTCGCCGTATGATTGATGAACTTCGTCCGCCAGGAGAACTGCAGCTTCGCGTCGCGCTCCATGTGCATGGTCGAGCCGTCGCGGTCGATGATCCAGTTCTGATCGCTGTCGCAGAAATACGTAAACGCGCGGTCACCGCTGCCGAACCAGAGCCAGGGCACGAACTGGGTGTAGAACAGATCCGGCCTTTCCTCATCGGCGCTGTCCCAGACAACGCCTTTCTTCATCGGCAGCCCGCATTCCCAGACGTCGGCGCCGGCCATACCGCCGCCTTTGGTGCCGGTCGCTTTGACGTCGACCGCACCGGCGACATCCATGACCATATCGAAGCCCTGGACGGCGGCGTCCTTGCCGCTGTAGGTCAGCTTGCAGTACCAGGCGCCGTCGCAGTCGTACTGCGACTGAACCTTGACGTCGAGCGGGCCGACCTTGAGTCTGGCTTCGTAGACAATCTCGCTTTTCCACTGCCGCACGACTTTGGCCGGCTGGACGACCGTCGCCGGGACTTCCTTGCCGTTGACTTCGGCGACGAGCCGGATGGGGCGGCGCAGTTGCGGGCCGCGGCCGAGGGCCAGGAGCCGGGCGTCGGTGAGCCCGTGTTTCGCGGCGCCGCGCACTTCCAGCGGCAGGTCGCGCGGGTCCGGTTTGATGTAGATTTGCGCCGGCAGCCCGGAGGGCGCGACCGTGAACTTGTGCTTCAATGTCTCAAAGCCGCCCGGCGTCACCTTGATCGGCGTGAACGGCTCCCAGACGACGTCGGACAGGCCTTTCTTGTTGTTCAGCCACTCCCACTGCTCAAACTTGAACGGCTCCGGATTGCGCTCGCCGACGATGCGCTTGTTCTTGTCGAAGAGCAGCAGTGAGACCATGTACGTCTGGCCGTGGGTGAGTTTCGGTACGTCGAGCAGGAAACAGGCGAAGTCGCCGTTGAACGGCACCGTCTGCTGTGCAATCTCGGTGCTGTCTTCGTCATCGCGCATGACGATCAGTTTGGCCGCAACCGCTTTCTTGGCGTCCTTGCCGGCGCCGTGGATACCGATGTCGGCGATGCCCTGGATCTTCTTGGTGTAAGCCGACCAGTAGAAACTGAAATCGAAGTCGCGGCGCGGCGGGCGGAGCGTCTTGATAATATTCACGCGCCGGTCCATGAACGACACCATCGTCTCGCCTTTGAGTATCTCACCGCCGTCCATGTGATGGAATTTAATCAGCCGCGTGCGGAACAGCGTCTTGGCCGGACGGCCTGCCGCACGAACGTCGAACCACAGGACATTGCCGTTCCGGCTGATACCCGGGAACGGCCGCCGCAGGCGAAGCTTCTTCACTTCGCCGGGCTTCAATTCGACCAGCCCGTCTTCGATCTCCTTGGCGTTGTAACTCGAGTAGATGTTGCCCTCGTCGCTCTCGACGAAGAAGCCGAGCCGCACCGTCTGTGACCGGCGCGCATGATTCTTCACGGTCAACTTGAGGTCGACGATGTCCTCCATGATCGGTCCGAGTTCATTGATCTGAAAGCTGGGCGCGGTTGAGTCGAAGATGAATTTGGTTTTGGTCGTGTTCCAGGAGTGCTTGTCGAAAACGTTAAAGAATGCGGCGTTGCCGCCGATGCCGCGGGTGAACCAGCAGCGGTAGGCGGTGCCGTCGGGCGGCGGCAGGGTAACGATTTGCTTGCCGTCGCGCTTGTTGCCTTCGTAGTTGCCGAAGACCATGGTTTTCAGAGGGATGGCCATTTCGAGAATCCAGCGTGTTCCGGTCACGCCGTTCTTGATGTAGGCCTTTGACTGCCAGCGCCGCTTCTCGCCGCCGTTCTGGCTCCAGTACAGGTCGGACGCCGTATCGAACGGGTTGACGAACCATTTGAACAGTCCCAGGCGGAAGCCCTCGGCGTTGTCCGCGTGCGGCCGGAACTCGATCTCGACGTGATCGTCCCAGATCAGGCCGTACTGCGGATGATGCGTCACGTCCGGGAATCGCCCGCGCGACCGCAGCCAGGAGTTCGTCGGGAACACCGGCGACGAGTAGGCGATATAGAGGTTTTCCTTGTCGTAAGCGGCATAGACCTGCAGCTGCGTCTGCATCGGCGCCAGATAGATAAAAGCCGCCTGCGCGAAATCATACCAGAAACCGGAGAGCGCACTGGCGTCCTCCCATTCGCCTTTGGACATGGCGCCGTCGATCTTGGGCGGCTGCTTCATAAAGGGGATCCGCAGGATGGGGGTATCAACGCGCGCCACTTCGCCGAACGACGTAGGCGTGTCCAGCCCGAATCCGGCGCCGGTCAACAACAGCGACGCGAAAAGCAACATCAAAGGTTTCAGTCTATGCATCAGATCTCTCCGTCATTCCTTCCTGTGTACGTTCGACTCCAGTCAGCAGTAAAATCTTCAGTCTTCGTTCGCGGGCATCGGCGCGGCCGATCACCAGTAGTGCACCGCGTTCTCGCCGAGTTTGAATTCAATCTCGCGGGCCGGCGGGTTCTTTCCCGCCGCCCGGCCTGAGAGCCGGAGGACGAAGACCTTGTCGGGTTTGAGCAGTTCGTCTATCACCGCCAGGTCGTCCTCGTCGCCTTCGGTCATTTCGACTTTCACGTCGGTCGGCGCTTCCTCATCGAGCTTGAGCAAAATATTCGCCACGCCGCGATAGGCCTTGGTGCGGCCGGCAGCCAGCCGGCGCAAACCGGAACCGGTCTTCTCGAAGAACGTCGCGGTGGCGTCGATTGTGCGGATGCCGTTGGCGCAGTGCCGGAAATTCACCGCGACCACCTGGAGCTGTTTCTTCTTCGGCGTACCGCCGAAGAGCCAGACGGACGGCTCCGGCGCCGTCGGTTTTGCCAGGGGCTTGAAGCCGCGGGCCGCCGTCCGCCCCGCGGCATCGCGATCGCGGAAGCACCAGTCATAGAGAATGGCTGAGTCAATCCGGGCGCGCCCGCGGGTCGCCGCGCCGTCGGCGCCGCCGAAGATCAACCCCGGCTGGAACAACGTCGTGTCGCGCCAACGCACGATCGCCGGCTGCGCCAGCACTGCCCGCCGCTTGCCGTCGACGTAAATCCGGTACTGCCCCATCTCCCAGGCGAGCACCACGCGGTGGGGCCTGCCGTCCGCGGGGAACGGCGCCGACACCTGCCGCAGTTTCGGTCCCTGCTCCTTCATCGGCGAGAGGTCGGTCGACTTCCAGTTGTCCTTGGTTGCTTCGCGTTCCATCGACTGCAGCCGCAGGACCGGCTTGCCCTTCACGGACATCAGCGACAACGTCGTATCCATGTGATGCCGGCACTGCACCAGCGTCAACGGCGTCCGGTCGACAGCGTCCACCTGCAGATCGAATTCGAGTGTGCCGCTGTACCAGCTCGGCACCACGCCGTATTGCGCCGCCACGCCGGAACGCAAGTCCAGAGCGCCCTTGCCGGTCTTCGCGTTGCCGTTCTCAGCGAGCAGGCCGCCGCCGAGGTCGGGGGCGAGACCGCGGTCGAAGGAGACGCCGAAACAGACGCCGTCGGGCCGCGCCGGCGGCGGGGGCGTCGCTGCGGCGCGGACGTAGAGGGCGCGGAACATGGTCGACGGTGCGGCTTCGACCTGGACGCGTTCCGGCGAGTTGATCAGGTTCCCGGTTTCCACATCCCAGACGCGCCGGTGTTTACCGGCGAGCTCAACGCCGGGCAGGTCGGGCCGCAGCACCGTGCCGGGGGAGTAGGGCCAGCCGTACCAGGCCAGCATCAGGACGGCTTCGCGCTTGTCCCGGCTGCTCGCCGTAAACGCGCGCAACTGCGGGTTGCCGGGCGGCTTGAGCTCGAGCGCCGACGCCTTCAACTGCCGGGCGTTCTCGGTGATAAAGGGGAACGGGAGGTGCTGCTGTTTGCGGGTGATCAGGTCGAACCGGCGGGCCAGGGCGGCGGCCCGGCCCAGGTGCGCGCCGGCGTGTTGATAGAAACGGAAGATCGAATGCTGATGGTTGAAGAACCCCCAAAAGCCGTCGGCGATCAGGATCTCGCCCCAGCAGACTTCGTTGACGTGGTCCGAGCGGTCCTTCCACGGATCGCCGCCGCTGTCGTGAATGTAGTAGACGCCGAAGTAGTGCGGCACCACGTCCCGCGTGTAGTCGCCGTGGTACATCGGGCGGACGCGGCCGTAGCCGGTCTGGCCATAGGGCCCGACGTGCGCCAGCGGTCCCATCGGGCTGCCGCCGCGCGCGAGGATCTCGGGAACGATCAGGACGTCCGGATGGTCCTCGCGGATCTTCCGATAGATATGCGCTTCCGGCGTGTGCGTGAAGCTCCGGCTGCCTTTATGTCGATGGAAGCGCATGATCATGCTGGTGTCGTAATAGAAGATCCTGCAGCCCCAGCGTTTCTTGGCATAGGCGATCTTCTTCGACATCCGCCGGGCGACGGGATAGACCCACCACCACGGCGTGTGCGGCGGGATCAGTTTGTCGTAGCCGTCCAGCAACGGGTCCGACGTCGGATTGACGTTGCCGACGCCCTGGTTCCAGCGGCCCGGCCGCAGCCGACCGCGTTTGTCCTTGCGCCCGGGCTCCCAACGCATCTGCGGATGCCGGATGCAGGCGCCGACGGTGAAGCCGGCGTCGCGGATGATGCGGAAATAGTCGTCCATCGCACTGTCCTGTTCGGGCGACAGGATCGGCAGCATGCGTGGATCGCCGACGAACCCGGTCGAGTGGAAAGCGCCCTCAAGACTCCACATGATCATGCCCTGCGCCTTCATCTGCTTGAGCACGCGGACGGTATTGTGCGCCGACTGCACGATGTGCCGCCGGATCATCGCCTTGCCGTGCGGCGAGAAGACGTCGACGCGGTCCAGGCTCGGGCTGTAGAGCCGCCGCGGATTGGTCCCGACCATGCCGAACTTGGGTCCGACCTTGCCCCACTCGCCCAATGTGTAGCAGGCGCCCAGCGGCCGGCGGTCCGGCCAGTCGAGCAGCGGCGACTGGAATTTGCGGAAGCTCTTGTAGAAATCGCGCAGGGTCCAATGCCGGTGATCGCCCTTGGCGCCGAAGCGCAGGGCAAACTCGAGCTCCAGCGTCTCGCCCGGCGGGATCTGTGGAATTCCCCGGGGCGGTACGACAACGCCGTCCTCCGGGAAGGCGCGCACACCGCCGCCGACCACCAACGGATACTCGACCCGATCTTTCGGCTGGTCCAGGCCGAAGTGGACCGGCGGTGCAAAGCTCTCGTAGCAGGCGTACATTGCGGCCTGGCCCACCGGGATGCCGATGGCAGTCGGCCGATCGTTGGTGTTGACCAGCCAGCGGTTCTCCTTTTTCGCCCGTTTTTTGGCCTTCGCCAGCGCTTCGGCCGCGCGCCTGGCCTTTTTGGCCGCGTCCTTGCCCTTGAGCCCTTTCTTCAACGCATCCTGCCGCTTCTCTACCTGTTCGCGGCGCTCGGATTCCTTCGCCGACTCCGGCAGCGGCGCCGGCAGCCGGAAAGTCAACAGCTGGACCCGGAAGTCGGCGATCGGCTTCTTGCTCGTGTTCTTCAAGGCGAGCCGCATTCGCAAGCGGTCGTCTTCGATCGTGTAGGTCACCCGCATCTCGCCCCAATCATAACGGCAGCGGACGTCCTTGCCCGCAACCGTCCGCTTCAAATTGTCGACCGGCGCCTGGGAATAGGCGAACTTCCAGAAGTTGTTGTCGGGATTCACCGAACGCTCTTCCAGGACCACCTTGGTCGCCGCCGGCAGCCCCTCCTTGACCAACTCCTGCCCCTGCCACTGAATCGACAGACCCTTCGCGCCAAGGACCACCTTGGGTTTCGAGTCGTCGGCGATCATGTTTCCAAGCAGGACTGCAACAGACACAACGAGACAACTGATGATTCGATTTTGTCGATTTCTGATCATATCATTT
>CAYLNH010000232.1:0-11735 GCA_964384625.1 uncultured Lentisphaerales bacterium | reverse complement strand
CCGTGGAGGCCGGAAACAGGAGATGAACGCCGACGGGGCTGGTCGAGTACTTACGTCTCCGCTGGCCTTCTCCGGCAGCCTGGGACGATCGGTCGACGACAGTACCGCGGCGGCGCTCTCTCCTTTTCGCGCGGGATTCTGTTGGGGCAATGGGTTCCCTGGCGCCGGGCATTTTCGGCAAAGCGCCAGCTGATTTCCGGGCCGCTCCTACCCCGCGCGGGCCGCAGCAGTGACGACGCGTTGGATAACGTCTTCCTGCACGTCCGCCGACAGCGTCACGAAACGCGCGCTCAGGCCGAAGAGCCGGACCATCAGGAACTGGTGCCGCTCGGGATCGCGCTGCGCCGCCCGCAGCGTCTCCTCGTTGTGGAAGTTCAGCGACAACTCCATACCGCCGTCGGCGAAGAACGTGCGGATCAGTTCGATCAACCGCTCAAGTCCGGATGCCCCCAGATAATGGCTGGGGTCCAGTTCCTGCACATTGCTGATGCCGCCGGCATAGTCGGAGAAGTCGATCGCGGTGATCGACCGCAGCAGCTCCGTGGTGCATCCCTGGCGCCCCGCGCTCGCTGCCTGCAGCGACATCGCCAGCGGTCCGCCCGCCCGGCGGCCCGACGCCGTGGCGCCGGTCTTCGGCGCCCGCCCGCGGATCAGGCTGGTGGAAACACCGAAGATCAACGGCAGGAACGGACCGCCGTAGAACGTGCGATGGCGCGCGAAACAACCGGCAAACCGGGCCGCCACGTCGCGGGCAACCGCGTTCACGGCGGGATCGTCCTGACCGAATCGCGGCAGCTTGTTCAAGACCCGCTGCCGCAGGTTCTCCTGCCCACGCCAATCCGCGCGCAGGACCTCCTGCAGCTCGTGAAACGACAATTCGTCCCGGTCAAAAACCAACTCGCGAATGGCATACAGCGAATTGGCAACGTCCGCCATGCCGTCGGTCGTGACGCCAACCGGATCATACTTCGGCTGGCCGGCAGTGAGATCGACGGCCGCCGCGATGCCGCCGCGCGACAGGACCGTCAGCCACGGCCGCGGCACCACCGTCGACTCGAGGCGTTCGTCTTCGCGGATGATCTCCACCCCGAGGTTGACGACCGCCTGGATGCGCCGGTAGTATTCATCAAGCAGATCCTGAAAACTGTCGTAGGCGGCCGGCACATCGTCCCAGACCGTATCGCCGGTGATCAGACACCGCCCCCGGTTGACGACCAGCTCGAGGACCTTGGTCAGGTTCATCCCGAAGCACATCGTCCGGAACGCGGACCGCCCCGGGATCATGACCTCGACGCAGCCCAGCGGGGCGTAATCGCGGGCGTCGGCCATGTCGATGCCGTGGCGGACCAGCGCCGGAACGGTGACGTCGTCGTTGTAAAGGCTGGGCCGGCCGAAACCGCGGCGGATGACCCGGGCCGCCAGCCGCCGGAAGTCCTCCGGGCTGTCGGCATGCAGCCGCACCGAAAGGTCGACCGCCAGTTCCGTCGCCTCCATCGCTTCCAGAAACATGTATGACAAGGCGTTCGTACCGTCGTCACCGGCCGGCGTCAGCCCGCCGAGCGTCAGATTCATCGACGTCTGTTCGCCCCACATGCGAGCCACAAACTGACAGACCAGATCGAACGCCTCATCGGCGTCCAGCCGGCCGGCGGCCCGGTCGGCCGCGTAGAACGGCAACAGCAACTGATCCGCCCGGCTGAACGAATAGGCGTCGCCGCGGTTGTCCAGCAGATCCATGAAGTTGCTGAACAACAGCAACTGCAGTGCTTCGTGAAACGTCGTCGGCGCGGCATGCGCGACTGCGGCCGCGACATCAGCCGTCGCCGAGAGGCGCTCCCGGAGTCCGGGGTCATCGACGCCGCGCGCCGTCTCCCGGGCGGCGGCGGCGCAGCCCGCGGCATGATTGCTCAGGCCCTCCAGACACCGGTCCATCGCCCGCAACTGGTTGGTCTGGGCCGGCGTGACGGCCTGCTCCCGCCGTGCGGCAATCTGCGCCCGCAGACCGTCAACGCCGTGCGTCAGCAGAATGCCGTGGTCCGGCAGGGTATGGCCGTTGGCCCAGCCGTGGGGGTTGGCAATGCCGTAGCGCCCGAGCCAGGAGTGTTCCTGACGGATCACGTTCCGCCCGCCCAGCCGGGGCTCGCGCCAGAACGCCAGGACCTCCCGGACCGCCGGGGGAACGGCCGGATGATCCCAGTCGCCGCCGCGTTCCGGAAAGGCGGCCGGCACGCGCCAGCTGTTCTCATCGTTTACCCCGCCGTGCACGCGACGGCGGCGATAGTGACAACTGAGCAGTCGCGTTTGCGGCAAGACCACCGGGCGCAGGCGTTCGGCGGCCCGGGCACAGACCTCCGCGCGCTTCACCACCACCGGCAGCTCCGCTTGATCGCGGTATACTTCCGTCGCCGCCAGTCCCCGCACAAACGGATCCGGGTCATCGGCAAAGCGCAGAACGCAATCCCGAAGTTCTGTAGTATATTTGTTTATCGATCTGCGCGCGTCACTTGCAGGAACGTTCATTTCGGGCTATCCTGTTCTTGGCGGAACCGCCTTCTTTCACTGGTCAATATGGCTTTATCCAGGTCGACATACCAGATCACGATTGTTGAAACAGAATTGTTTTTTTGTTGAATGAATGACTATCGGAATTGGCCGACTCCGGATCCGGAGCCGTGGGCGGCGGTCTGGCCGACGGCGGTCGGCAGCAAAGACTGCCGGCGGCTGTGCCGGCAGGACGGCCTGGATTTCTACTGCATTCATCTGATTGAAGCCGGCCGCCTCCGGGTGGAGTCTCTGCCGGACTACGCCGCGGACCTGGGACCCGGCGCCATGTTCACGATTTTCCCGCAGCGGCGCCACGGCCACTGGCGCTGCGATCCGGATGACGACAACTGCACGGTGTACTGGGCCAAGCTTGCCGGCAGCCGCATTGCGGAATTTATCGCGGCGATGGGAATGACGCCGGAATGCCCGGCAGCCGCGGCGCAGCGGCCCGCGGCGGTGCGGCGCGGTTTCCAGCAGTTGATGGCGATGGCGCACAACCATCGGCGCCGGACCAACCTGGAAGCGGTATCGGTGCTGCATGAGATGCTGGCCGGCTGTGACCACCGCGAGGTAAAACCGCCGGCGCGATCCCTGGTGGCGCGGGCCGTGGAGTTGATGGAACACGAAGTGGATCGCGGCCTGAACGTCGAGCAGATCAGCCGGGCCTTCAACGTCTCGCGGTCGTCGCTGTTTCTGCACTTCAAGCGGGAGTTGGGACGCAGCCCGGTAGAAGTGCTGATCGCGACCCGGCTCGCGCGCGCCTGCAAACTGCTGCGGGAAACGGATTGGCCGATCCGGCGGGTGGCAACGGCATCCGGCTACAGCGACGTCGTGTATTTTTCCCACCAGTTTCGCCGGGAGAAGGGCGTCAGCCCCGGAGTGTGGCGCCGCCGCGCTGTGTCGTAGTAGCTCTTGCCGCAGTGCCGCCCGAGCAAGCTGCAGCCGCCGCCGCGAGAAGATCCCCCCGGCTGTGCCGGGGGAGTGTCAGCCTCGCTTCAGTTTCGTATTGGCCCCGGCTCTCCCGCCTTTGCCTCCGGAATCGGCAAACATGTTTGCCGGGTCCGGAGCCAGAATCGGGGGTTCTGGTGTGCCGGTTGAACTGAAGGGGGTACAGACACTCCCCAAGCTGAGCTCGGGGTCTCTTCGCGGCGAGCCGGAACCCGATGCCGCACCCTCTTCGTGCCGGATGGAGCTGAGCTTGCGGCGCTGTTTTTCTGGTTAAAGGCCGGCGGCCGAACGACGCATCAGGTCGTCCATTCGTAGGTCCCGGCGGCCGTCTGCTGAATCAGTTCGTGGCGGTCGATGCATACGCCGAACCCATCGTAGACCAGCGCGCGTACCGGGTCATTGCCCTGCTTTTCGACGAAGGCCAGCGTGCCGTCGGTCCGGATCGGGCCGCAATAGCCGGCCATCAGATTGAACCCGGGCATGTAGACCACGGTGTCGACCGTGCCGCCGGCCCATTTCAGTTCGATGCCGCGGGCGCCGGTTTCCTCGCAATGCAGGTGCAGGACTTTCGGTCTCGGCGCATCCGTCCCGCAGAACGGCAGCAGCAGCGTCACCAGATCCGCCGGCCCGTCGGTGCGGCCCTGGAACGACACCTGCGGCGCCGGTCGGCGGCCGCCGTGGGCATCCCGCGGCAGCCAGCCGCGAAGCGGGTCTTCTTCGCCGACATGAACGGCGGTCTCCAGTTCCCGGCCCAACGTCAAACACTGAACCAGAATGTTGGTCTGCTCGCCGGTGGTCCAGACCCGGGCGTGGTCGGCGTCGAGGCCGAACTCGCCGGCCGGCAATTGCCAGGCAGCGCTGAACGGGCAGTCCGCCCGGTCGACGGCCAGGCGGTCGAAGACCAGAGCATACCGGCCCTTGACCCAGAGCAGGGTCCGGCTGTGGCTGCCGGGAATGCAGTCGCCCAGGCCGTCGACAAAGCTCCAGTGGTAGCGGCCGGTGAAATAGCCGCCAACATAGGTGGAACGCGCAACGGCGAAGTGCTGCCCCAGATAGACCTCCGAGGCATCCGGATTGGCCGGCGACTGATTGCGGCCGTCGACCTGGAGTGTGTTGTGCGCCGCCGTTGACTTGCCGTGGGCGGCGAAGGGGTCGGACATCTCATAGCTGAAGATCCCGGGGTCATACAACAGCATGCGGCCGCCGGCATAGAGGCTGACCGCCAACCGGCTCAGATGGCAGTGACCGCCGCCCCAGCGCGTTGCGTCAAACGTGATGAACGTGGCCGACTTGTCCCAGCCGTCCCGCAGGTAGAGCTGGCCGGCATCCGGGAACCAGCGGCTCGGCTGCGTCTGGGGATCCCAGACACGTTCCGCGGGAAGTCCGCTTGTTGCCAGGATCTGCTGCCGTGTTTCGGCGTGACCGGTCTGCGGCTGTTCCGTCCAGACGCCGCTGTCGTGCAGGCCGGCGGCGGCGCCGTTCGGCGCGGCCGCGGCTACGGCATAGTCCCACATGCGCAGGAGGCGCTCGCTGTCAATCTGCAGGGGGAGCTCCGGTCGCGCCCGGCCCAAGCGCCACAGAGACGTCGCCACGCGGGCCATCCAGCCGTGATACCCGGGGGTGTGTTCGCAGTGGGAACCGTCCGCCTCGACCTGGCGGTGCATGGCCTCGCGCAGGCCGCGCGCCGCGAAGTCGGCACAATCTTCGAAGCCCGGCAGCACGAGGCCGCAGAACAGCATGCAGTTGAGTTGGCTGATCCGCCAGTTGCCGCGGGCGCTCAGGTGGGCGTGGAGGTAGTCGATCTGGCCGCGAGTCGACTTGAGCATGCGTTCCACGAATTCATCGTCAAAGGCGGACGTGCCGACGAACTCGACGGCCGCGTTCCACCAGCCGCCCCAGCCCGCCTGCCCCAGGCGAATGGACAGGTTCAGCGTGTTGTCGCCGGGCGCCATTGCAGTGTCGGCCGCATACGCCGGATGCTGTCTAATCCAATCCTCGATGGTGGCGTATGCCAGTCGCGGCATCTCCTGATCACCGTCGGCATTCCAGACATTGGCCAGGTGTGCCAGCCAGAAGAAGCGATTGAGCTGCGCCGGCCATTCCTGATGGTGGATGTGACTGCCGGCCCAGTCGATATTGCGCAGGCCGATGTGGACCTTCTCGGTGTTGTAGAAATAGATCGAGCCGCACTTGACCGCCGCGGCCCAGCGCCGGGACGTATCCAACCCGGCATCGGTGATCCGGCGCTCCGGCATCCCGGCATCTTGACGCAATTGCAGAATTCGGTCGCGAATTTCTTCCAGGACACTGCTCATCGATGCATTCCTTTCGTACATTCAGCCGGACACGCCGCAACGGCTGATCCGTTTTGCTGCCTTGATTGTAGAACCCGGGATGGGAAATACCAAGTGTGCCTGGCCGAAACAGCCGTCTTCCTCACTGGTCCTCCGGCTGCCGGCCGGAACCCCGCCGCCAGTCGCGCGGCGACATCGCCTGCAGCCGACGGAAATGGCGGTTGAACGTCGACAGCGTCGGGTAGCCGACGGCCATGGCGATCTCGGCAATCGCCCGCGTGGTGTGGCGCAGGAGCGATGCTGCCATCTGAATCCGCAGGTTGATCAGATACTCCACCGGCGACCGACCCGTCGCCGTGTTGAACACGCGGCGGAAGTTGGTCAAACTCATGCCGCACTGTCGGGCCAGTTGTTCGACACGAATGCTTTCGGCAAAGTGCGACGCTGCGTAGTGCAGGGCCGGTGCAATTCGCTCCATCGGCCGCCGGTCCACAGCTTCTTCGGAAACCGGGGTCTGTCCCGGCAACCGGTGCAGCTGCACCATCAACGTCCACACCAGACCCCGCACCGCCGAACGCCAACCGGATTGGCCGCGACGCAGTTCCTCGATGAGCCGCCGCACGGTCTGCGCGATGTCCGGATGCTCCCGGCCCGCCAGGATGTTGCAGAACTCCGGGCCGCATAGCGAGGCCGTTTCCAACAGGCTGACTTCGTCCTCGTTGGCGCCCAGCAGGCCGATGGGGTCCATGCTCACGAACGCCCATTCGCTCACCGTACCCGCTGTGCTCTGCGCCAGGTGGACCTCGCGCTCGTTGATTACATTCACGTCGCCGGCGCGGAAGGAAAACACCTTGTTCTCGACCACGAAGATGCCGGACCCCGAATAGCAGTAGCCCACCTCCAGATTGTCATGCAGATGCAGCGCGGTGATCGGCGTATCCTTCTGCCGATGAATGCCGGGACGCGTAATCGGAAAATCCGCCGGCAGCCGGACGGGCGCGTAATCCAGCCGGCATTTTGGTTGATTATGCATGGTTATTGGTCTCATCAGCGGAGAACTGTGCGCAAGCACCGCCTATCGTACGTGTAATTGCGAGAGATGTCCATTGCAGAACAAAGGAGAATCCGATGGAAAAGCACAGTTGGCTCTGGTGGCGGCAGGGCGATGTTGCCGTCGAGAAAGAGCAACTGGCCGACGAGGGCCGCGATCCGTCGGCGCTGGCGGCGGAATTCGCGGCGCTCGAAAACATGGATGATCAGACACAGGAGTTTCAGGACGCCTTCAACGCGCTCCTGGATCGGGTTCAGGTCTTGCCGCTGATCTCCGAGTATAACGAACCTTCGGACCTCGCCGGCATCCGGTCGGCGCGCCCGGATGGTCCGCGGACGCTGGGCGCTCCCGGCGCCGACTTGGGAGACCGGCTGCACGGCGCCTGGCTCGGCCGCTGCGCCGGTTGTCTGCTGGGCAAACCGATCGAAGGCTGGCGCACGCCGAAGCTCTGGGGCATCCTCAAAGACGGCGGCAAGGAGATGCTGACCGACTACGTCTGGCGGCTTGGCATTGACACGGAGGTTTTCGAGAAACACGACGGCATGCGCCCGCTCCATATGGGCCAAGACATCAACTGCATGCCGGAGGACGACGACACCAACTATACGGCGACCGGCCTGGCGCTGGTAAAGCAGCAGGGCATCGACTTCACGCCGGACGACATGGCGACGTTCTGGCTGCGGCACCTGCCGATTCTGCACACGTGCACGGCCGAGCGGGCGGCCTACCGCAATTTTTGCGGCGGCGTGTGGCCGCCGGCATCGGCGTCCTGCCGCAACCCGTACCGTGAGTGGATCGGCGCCCAGATTCGTGCCGACTTTTTCGGCTATGTTGCTCCCGGCAAGCCGGCTTTGGCCGCGGAACTGGGCTGGCGCGATGCCTGCATTTCGCACGTGCGAAACGGAATCTACGGCGAGATGTGGGTGGCCGCCATGCTGGCTGCGGCCGCGGTTGAAACGGATGTTGTGACGATCATCGAGACGGGTCTGAGTGAGATCCCCGCGCGTTGTCGGCTGGCGGACGACATCAAGGAGGTCCTTCGCTGGCACACCGACGGCGTGGCGTACATGGACGCGGTGGCGACGATCCATGCGCGCTGGGACGAAACGAAAGGGCACCACTGGTGCCACACCAACTCCAATGCGCAGATTGTTGCACTCGGTCTGCTCTACGGCGACGGCGATTACGAAAAGACGGTTACACACGCAGTCTACCCCTGCTTCGACACGGACTGCAACGGCGCCACGGCCGGCTCGGTGATCGGCATGGCGCTCGGTGCCAGCGCATTGCCGGCGAAGTGGACGGACATCCTGGGCGACACGCTGCTGACGGGTGTTGCCGGATATCACAAGGTGAGGATCTCGGAGCTCGCGAAGGAAACGTTGGAACTGGCCGGAGAAACATCATAGCCCGTTCCCATGATCTGATCGGCTGCAGTCGGCAGTCGTCGATTCCAGGCGACTGCAGTCGAGCCGTGAAAACAAACTTGCAGGACACTCCGACCATGACTCCCAGAGAGAACGCGCTTCGCAACATCCGCTTCGACAACCCGGAGCGCATCACCGGCGGCCTGCCGACTCACGGCATCGGCTATTACGGCGTCAACCACGAAGGCTTTGACGGCGGCGGCCATCACCTGCCGGTCGGCTCGCGGTGGACGGATATCTGGGGCACCGAATGGCATCGTGAACATGCGGGCGTTATGGGCTTCCCGCGGGGCAATCCGCTGGCCGACCTGCCGCAGGCCCTCCGCTCCTACCGATGGCCGGACCCGGACGACGAACGCATTGTCGGCCGCCTCGCGGAGAAGAAGCGGGGCTGGGACCCGGAGACCCAGTTCCTCGGCGGCTCACATCGCGATACGCTGTGGGAAAAGACCTACATGCTCGTCGGTATGGAGAATGCCATGTGCTTCTTCCATACCGAACCCAAAGCCATGCGCGAACTGCTGCATCGCATCATGGATTTTCAGCTCGGCATTGCCCGGCACTACCTTGCACTGGGTGTGGAAAGCATCGGCTGCAGTGACGATCTCGGCACACAGAGCGGACTGTTGCTGAGTCCGGGAATCGTCCGGGAATTCCTCGTGCCCGAGTACCGGCGGCTGCTGGCGCTGTACAAAGAACACCACGTTATTCTCGGTTTTCACAGTTGCGGTCACATCGAGCCGCTGCTGGAAACCTTCATGGATCTGGGTATCGACATACTCAACCCGATCCAGGCGACGGCCAACGACCTGGACCATGTGCGGCAGGTCACGCACGGCCGCATGGCGCTGCATGGCGGCGTCAGCACAAGCACCATGATGGACGGCCCCGTCCGGGCGATCCGGGAGGAAGTCAAGCAACGCATCCAGCAACTGGGCGCCGACGGCGGCTACTTCTGTGCCCCGGACCAGGGCATGCCCTGGCCGGCAGCGCATTACCGGGCCTACCTCGATGCCGTCGAGGAGTACGGCTCGCGGAGCAATATCCCAGTCGCCAACCCCAGGGCTTGAAACGGTCACGCCGTGAGCGTGAGGAATCACGGCGGCTGTAATGCTGTAACCGCGAACAGCACTGACGCAAGACGTGTTTGGGACGTTCGGCCGCCGCTCCTCAGTCCGGCGCCAAGCGCCTCCGTGTCGGAATCCCGGCTTCAGGGACCGTCGGTTTTATCAGCACAACCCCTCCGTCAGCGCCCCCCGAGGAACCTATCGAGTCGCAAGTTCCTCGTAGACGTCGTTGTAGTATATGGCATTTTCGACGGGGGTGTTCGGGGGGATGTGATTGCCGACCGCCATCATGAAGCCGGGGCAGTCTTTGCCGATAGCCATACAGCGTTCGACTTCGGCGCGGATCTCGGCTTTGCCGCCGCTGAGCAGAATGCGGGTGTCCGCGTTGCCGATGAAGCCGTGGGTCTGCCCATACTTCTCGGCGAATGCCGCCATATCCGTCGTCGGCTCCATGACCAGCGAGTGCGCGCCCGCCTCGACAATGTCTTCGAGGAACTCCGTGTAATTGCCGTCACTGGTGTAAACAATCTTCTTGCCGGCATCCAGAACCGGGCGCCACATGCGTTCGTACGCCGGAAAGATGTACTCGCGATACCACTCGGGCCGGAACACCGCGCCGCTGGTCCAGACGATGTCGTCGTGCGACATCAACACGGGCACATCGCTCTCGGCGAAGGCTTCGAAAAACTGCGTGATCCAGGTCTCATAGCGCTGTGCGAGTTTGCCGAAACCGACGGGATCCATGCCGCCCGCCAATAACAGCATCTCCCAGCCGAAGATGTCGATCAGCCCGGAGAACATTGTGATGTAGACGCCGGACATATTGACGGCATCCGGGTAGCCGGCGGAATTCCGGGCGTAGTGTTCTTCGAAGGCCTTCGTCGTCGCGCCCCGGTCGATCGGACCGTATTCTTCCATCGGGTCCAGCGCCAACGCGTCTTCCGGCGTTTCAAACGGGCACCGTACATCGGTGTTGAAATCAACACCGCCGGCCGCGTACTCCGCGTGCCCCATACTCGTGGTGCGGCCGCTTTGCAGGTGCCCGCGCCCGACCATCACACTCCACAGAAAAGAAAAATCCCAGGCTTGCATGAACGCCCTTGCCGCCTTGCCTTTGGTTTCCCCGTCGCTGTCGACACCGACGTCAATGCCGGTGACCGCGGTCAGTAGGTCCCAGTGATTTGTTGCCGAGTACTCGGTGCGCGGCACTTTCTTCGGCATCTCCATATTCAATGCGGCCCAGCCTTCTGCGTAACCCATGATGACGATCCTTATTCACACTCCGTTGATTCTGGCGTCTCTCTACAATGGTTTATGATCCAAAACGGTGTTATGGTATAGTTACAGAAAAACATGGATGATTTACAGATTCTCCCATGTCGCGCGGGCCTCTGTCGCGCGTGCTCCGAAACCAAAGCCATAGGAACGCGGGACCGAAGCCCGCGCTGCGTCCCGCATGCCGAAGCCCTGGAAAATCGAGCCGGTCTGGCAACGCCTGACGATTGAGGTTCAATGCGGGCGGCGGGCGCGCTATGGACTGGACTGGGCCTGCGGCCGGAAGAGGTTCGCGGATGATTTTTCGCGTCTGTATACACTGGAGGCAGGCGAGGCCCGGGTCAGCACACCGGATCAGGAGATGCATCTGGTCCCCGGTCGGCTTTACCTCATTCCTGCCGGCTGCCCGGCGAAGTACAATTGCATCAAACCAATGGTGCTGCTGTGGCTTCATTTCCGGGTGGAGGCGATTTATGGCATCGACGTCTTCAGCCGCTATCGGCCGGCCGACCTTACTGCGTTGATGCGCGGCGGACATCGGCGACTCAACAAACTGCTGCGCCAACTGGGCCGACAGGATCCGCGTTTCGTGTTCGAGAACACGGCCCTGCTCTGCGAGTTATTGCGACCATTCCTGCCAGAACACTGGGAAGACCTGCTGCCGCCGGACGACAAACTGAAACGCCTGCAGCCGGCGATGGCGTTGCTGCAGGCTTCGATCCGCGACAGGGTCTCGCTGGCTGAACTCGCCGCTGTGGTGAATCTGCAGCCGACGTATTTCTCGAATCTGTTCAAAGCGGTCTACGGCGTGCCGCCGCTGCAGCACCTGCAGGATCTGCGCCTGCGACAGGCGCGCGCCCTGCTGACCGCGTCGAAGGTCACGGTCTCCGAGGTGGCCCGCCGCTGCGGTTTCGCCGACCCGCTGTACTTCTCCCGCGTGTTCCGCCGTCACGTCGGCGTCTCCCCGCGGCAATATCAACAGCAGGGCGGCCGCCTGGAACCATAGCGCCGGCCAAATCGACGAGGGCGCATGTCACTTCCGTAGGCGTTTCCTGCCAACAATTGGCTCGATCATACGACCCCAGGCGGTTTATCCGCCTGGTGAAGACGTTCATTAGTGGCTGCAAGC
>CAYLNH010000231.1:0-11859 GCA_964384625.1 uncultured Lentisphaerales bacterium | reverse complement strand
CAGGCGTTACATGGTCCCTTTGGGAAATGACCGAAGAACTCGGCACTGTCAAGTCAACAAGATCGAGGCGAAGTACCGGGAACGCCTCAAGATTCTGGTCGAACGCCACATCAAGAAACTCGAAAGCGCCAAGACCTACTACAGCAAGAAGGGCAACTTCGAGAGCGCCTGGAAGGTCAAAGAAGAGATCGAACGCCTCCAAGCACTCCTGGGAAAAGGCGACGAAGGCCTCACCGAGATCGCGGCAGGCTTCCGGAAAGAATAGCCCCGCCGTCTGCCCCTCCGGCCGGCGATTCACCCGGCAATGACGCATTCCTTCACGGCGCCGAATGTCCTTTACTTAATCTTGAGATCATGCTAAAATACAGCGGTTTGCAGACCGCAAAAGTTGACGTATCCCGGAACTTCCCGGTGCCGGAGCAGGTCCGATAGATGGGGGAGAGCGGCCAACTGAAAAACAGGGAGATACCGTATGAAGCTTGCTTGGATCGCGTTGCTGCTCGCCGTCGGCGGTTGGGCCGGCGAGATTACCTATGAGCAACTGATCGATCTCGATACGAAACCCCGGAAGATCACCTACAAGACGGTCGGCACGACGGAGCTGCAGCTGCATGTGTACACGCCCCGTCAGAAGCCGCAGTCCCCGTTGCCCGCGATTCTCGTGATTCACGGCGGCGGCTGGGGGGCGCCGGGGCCGGCGAATATGGCGCACATGTGCCGCTACCTGGCCCGGCGCGGCATGGTTGCGATCAACATGGAATATCGTCTGGTCAGTAAGAAGACGACGGTGCGCATCCCCGACTGCCTGGCGGATTGCCGTGATGCGTTGGACTACATTCGGGCCCACGCGAAAGAGTTGGGCGTGGACCCCAGGCGTATTGCCGTCGCCGGCGATTCCGCCGGCGGCCATCTGGCGGCGGCACTGGCGTTGTCCATGGGGCCCGACGACAAACCGTTCACCCCGCCGCATGCCGCCGTCCTGCTGAATCCCTGCGTGGACCTGGTGGGACTGAAATGGATGAAGAACCATGCCGGCATCGCACCGACCCCGGATACGCCGAAGACCGAAAGCTGGGACGTTCGAGCCGGGCGCGTCTCGCCGATTGCCCACGTCAAAAAGGGACTGCCGCCGATCTTGTTGATCCACGGTGTCGACGACGGTGTTGTCCCGGTTCAGCACGCCGACGCCTTCCACAAGAAAGTCCGGCGGGCCCAGGGCAAGATCAAGTACCATCGCATGAAGGACTGGGGCCATGCGTTCATCGTGCCGAACTACGGCAAGCCGAAACAGATTGTCAAAACGCTTCAACTGACCGACGTCTGGCTGGCAAAACTCGGCTATCTCAAGGGCAAGCCGCAGATTGTCGGCCGCTGGGAACCGCCGGCGTATCACCCGCTGTTCACGCCGCAGGAGGAGCAGAAGCCGTATGTCAAAGCCCGCAGTTTCGACTTTCACGACTACCCGTATCTCGACGGACAGTGGCAGGGGATCATCACCGACAGCGACGACAACACCTGGTTCAGCATCAGCTCGCATTCCGGCATTCACCACGCGCAGGTCTTCCGCTACAGCCCGAAGCACGACAAGGTCGATCACGTCGCGGACCTCGGTCAGGTGGTCGGTGAGAAGCTGACCGAGCTGTCGGACGGCGTGCCGGAGGGCAAGATCCACTCGAACATGTTCGAAGATGGTGACGTGATCTATTGCGCCACGACGGACGCCCACCGGCTGCACGACGAAGTCTACACCGGCGGCTACTGGCTGGCCATTCACCGGCAGACCGGCAAGATCGAAAACCTCGGCCGGACGATCACGAAGGACGGTCTGCTGTGCGCCGGCTACGACTACAACAAGAAACTGATGTACGGCCACACGAACGTGAAGGGGCTCCTGACGTGCTTCGACCCGAAGACACGCAAGGAGGAGGTCCTTGGCTTTCCCCACCAAGGATCTCCTTACCCGTGGCCGCGCGGGTTGTGCCTGATGTTCACCGAAGACGGTCGCGTCTACGGCGGCCGCCCGCCCGGGTGCTCCTTCTGGGAATACGATCCGAAAACAAAAAAGTTCCGCACCTTCCGCCCCGACATGCCCGACCCGGTCGAACTCAAAGACGCCGACGAGAAGATGAAGAAGCAGTGGCACAAGAGCGCCATTCATCTGTCGATCTGGAACGAGAAAGACCAGTGTTTCTATATGGTTCGCAGTTTCGACGAGATGCTGATGCGCTTCTATCCGCCGAAGCAAGCCGGCGGCAAAGCGCGGATCGAAGCGTTGCACCGCTTGCGGCCGCCGGGACTGGAGATGCGTTATGGCTTGCGCGCCGCCTCCTGCACGCTGGCCATGCATGACCGCACCATCTGGTACACGCCCAACACGGCGTGGGGCGGCGTCACGCATCTGGTCAGTTACAATATCGACAAGAAAGAGTGGAAGCATTACGGTCCGATCGTCGTCGAGGGCAAACGCCGCATCAACGAAGTCCACAGCCTGTCCGTCGGCAGGGACGGCAAACTGTACATGGTGGCATTTGTCTTCAGCATCAAAGGTATCGACCCGGTCCGGCCGTATGCGATGCGCGACAAATACCCGTTTCACCCGCGGTTCGTCATTGTCGACCCGGCCAAACATTTTCGCATGCAGGCGAAAGAGTGAATTGGTGAAATGGAAGAATGGTTGATTGGGATTGCGCCTTTGCTGGTTTCCGGCTGTGCCGTGAGCCTCCCTGCTCACGCTGATGGCGCAGCCATCCAACCGTGGCCGCAGTCGTCTCGACCGCGCAAGAGGACTTAGGAAGAGACGTAGGTAGAGATTAAAGGAGTACTAGGGAATGAGATACACGCTATGCCTGGCAGCTTTGCTGACAGCTTTCGCCGCAATCGCCGAAACCGCCATCGGCGATTGGGGACACTTCATCAGCTATACGCCGACGACGTACTTCAACAATCCGGACGGCAAGGCGTTCACCATCAAAGTCCACGTGATGCAATGGGGGATCAAGAAGTGGACCCGCAAGAAAACCAAACTCCGGCTGGTCGGTCCGGGCGAGAAGATTCTGGCTGACGGCGAACACCAGTGGGAAGAGTCGAAGATCACCCTGAACGTACCGCGGGGCACGCCCGGCGTTTATCGGCTGCACACCACGGACAACGTCTGGATCTGGTGTTCGCTCAAGCAATCCGTCGCCTGGACCGGGGTGCCGCGCCGGCATCTGATGGATGTGGACCGCAGGATCGATACCGGCAGGAAGAACAAACGCGGCAAGCCGATCACGCGCCGGCCGGCGTTCTACGAGAAAGAAGGCCAGCTGGTGCTTCAGGCGTCGGTGCCGCGGCGCTGGTGGTTCTGGGTGCCGAAAAAGACGCGTAAGTTCTCCTGCACCGCCATGCGCGCCGACCGCTGTATGTCGCAGCGTGAGGACTGGGGCTACTTCATCATCACCCCCCGCGGCCAGCGCATTCGGGCGCTCTGGGGGCAGCCGCCGCAGGCGCCCCAGGGCAAGAACTACCGGCAGGATATGAAGGTCGACGTGGAAGTCGAACCCGGCGCTGCCGGCCGCTTCTGGTGCCTCGAAGTCAGCCTCGGCGACTCGCATCAGTACTCCAACATCAACTTCAGTCTGGACGGCGTGCCGCCGTACCTGGCGCGCAGCCCGGAAGAATGGTTCAACCCGAAACTCGGAAAGGCGCCCAGTGTCGAGCTGTACGACGAATACCCGTTCTTCCAGTCGGCCAAAACCGACGTGCTGAAAACAGAATGGCCCGGCCTGCAGCACTGGTCGCCGTGTCCGTCGATCGGCGATCCCGACGGCATCGAAGTGCTGGGGGACGCGACGTATGCGCTCTGGAATCCAGAGGGCAAAGAATTGAAGTTCCGCGTCGGTACCTATCTGCCGCGCGAGGGCAAGGATGCCGCGCCGGCCGACGTCAGGATCACCGGACCCGACGGCAAAACGCTGGTTGACGAGAAGGTCGCAATGCACCACCTGCACAACAAAGACGGGCACCCGACGCATACGCTGAAGCCGGCCAAAGGCGTCACTACCGTGTCCATCGCCGGCGTTGAGCGTTGGATGTCCTACACCTACCCGGCCGTCCCGATGGTGTTACTCGGCAAGAAGGAAGGCGACTGGAGCCGGTTCCGGTTCACCGCGTGCGCCCCGCGCAACTGGTATTTCTTTGTGCCGCAGGGAACGAAGACATTCAAAGTCCGCGTCGCGGCGGACCAGGAGACGGACGTCGTAAAACTCGAGATCTGTGCGCCGGATCGTGTACCGGCGATGGTCTACGGCCGCAGCGGCCAGCAGACTGTCACCGTCCCGGCCGGTCTCGACGGCAAGATCTGGCACTTGCGGCCGTCGGTCGGCAGTGCCACTCGCATGATTACCGAGAAGGGCCCGAACTACCGCTACCAGGACCTGCCGCTGACCATCGACCTCCAGGGCGTCCCGGGCTGTCTGTCGCCGACCTGGGAGCAATGGTTCGATCCGAAAGCGCCGAAACGGCCGGCGAACCGCTAGCCTGCAGTGGCGCTGACGGAAGACGTGTTTGGGCCGTTTGACTGACCCTCCTTCAGCGCCAACGGCGATGCACACAGAACCGTATGCGCAACTAGTTGTTCCCGGTCGGGGAACCACAGCCCTGCAGGCGCCGAGACGCAACCGGATGCGCGCTGCATCAACGGTCCCCGAAGCCGGGACTCCCGCCACGCCGCGGCTGTTCCCGGGCCGTTCAGAGCTGCTTCACTTCGCCCGCGAGAACGTCGTCCACAGTGAGATGGATGATGGGGATGTCAGAATCCTCGGCGGCCGGTCGATCCCCGCCGATGACGATTACCTTGAGGGCAACGCCGCGCGCCGCCAGGTCCTCGAGGAATGCCTTCCGCTGTCCGTCCAGCCGCGGCAGGATGACGACTGCCGAACGGACGTCCTCCATCCGCTGCAACTGCTCTTGCGGCAAGCCCTGAAACTCCTCGTCGGCGGACTCCTCAATGGCGGCGACCACTTTGAGGATCTCCTCCAGCTGGCCGGCGCCGCGCGTGCCCGGCACCATTGGCGGAACATCGTCCGGCAGAGAGCCGGCAAGGAAGAAGTCGACCAGGTGATTGCGGCGGCAGAGGTTGTCGGCGACAGCCGCGGCCAGCGACGCCAACGCTTCCAGTTGCGGGTTGTCCCGCTTGATCAGGCGCGCGTAATAGCCGCGTTTCGAACAGAGCACGTCCACGACGATCGCCGTCCGCGTCATGTATTCTTCACGGAATTCCTTGACCACCGGCTGCTGCAGGCGCGCCCAGGAGAGTGCGTGGATGAGCCGCGGGTTGTCGCCGTACTGGTACTCGCGGAGGCCCATGAATTCGACCGATTCATTTGCGGTAGACGCAATGACGGCGTGTCCGCGGTGCGAGCGGCCGCCCGGCGGCAGGTCCAGGGCTGCCAGCGGTTCATACTGCGGGAAGATATAAACCGGCGCATTCGGCGCGGCACGGCTGCCCCAGCGCCAGAGTCCGAACGGAAAGGCCGAGCTGACCAGACAGACCGGGATGTCATGCCGGCCGCGACGATGGATCCGCAGCGTAGTCTCCAGCGTAACTTCCGCATCAGGCCCCAGATCGCGAATCCAGGGGACGCCCTGCACCCATTCCTGGTCCATGCCCGGCAAGACGTCAACGAAGAGGCTCCAGCACGATCGCCGGCCGCGATTGCGCACGCGGTACGCAACCGGCAAGTCGGCGCCGACCGTCCCGAGTACCGGCAACTCCCGCTTGATGGCGAGCTTCGGCCGGTAGTACCAGCCATACACGATGTCCACGAGAAAGAGAGAGACCAGCCCGACCGAGAGGATATATGCCGGCATCAGAATCGTGGTCACCCCGACAATGCTGAACGCGGCGGTCAGCAGGATGAAATACCGGCCGTACACCGTCAGCCAGATGTTCATGGCGGCGTGAATCCAGATGCTGATCATCACGTTCGGCGAGCGATAGCCGCGCATGCGGCGGCCGGGGTAGTTGTAGACGGCGGGGCCGTCGTAGAAGATGCGCTTCCCCTTGCGATGGGCCGTCAACGGCGCCAACACCAACCACATCCATTTGGACGAGACCTTGCGTTCGGGTCGAAAGAACTCCGTTGTCCGGCTCAGGATTTTGCCAAGCGTCGCCACGATGTCGCCTCGATTGCGTTGGCAAACTCTACTGCGCCGGCCGGCGCCTGGCAATGGCCGGCCGCTACTGCTTCGATCCAATCAGCTCCATCAGGCTTTCAATCGAACGCAGGGAGTCACTGGTGATGTCCGTCGGCTCAAAGCGTACGTCAAAGGCTTCTTCGATCCCCACGATCAACTCGAGCAGCAGAAAGGAATCAATGCCGTAATCGGCAAGCGGGGTTGCGGTTTCGATCTCCGCCGGGTCGAGGTCGAGGAAAAGACGCTCAACCAGGAGTTCCTTAAGCTGCTGCTCCATTACGTTTCGTCCTTGCACTGACTTGAGGCTGTTGCGCCCCTAATCTACGGCGGCCGCGGCCGAAAGCAACCGCTTGCTTACCGCAACTCCGCGGCCATCACCAACTCGCCGTCCAGTGGGTACTCGATGTCCGTCCGGCCGTAGCGGCGCTGCGTATCGATCACAACCGCGGCGCCCCGGCCGGATACCTGTTTCAGGTGCAATACCAGCTGAAGGGCTTTGCCGTTGTCATTGTAGACAAGATTCTGCGGCTCCAGTTCCAGCGTCAGCCACTGCAGCGGCGGCGCCCGGGGCGGGGCATCCAGCGCCACGGCCCGCCGGTATTGGCCCGGGGCGGTGATGTCCAGCACCACCGGTGTCTCGACGGCGACGGCGAGCCGGATGTGCACGGCCTTGTCTCGGTCCTCCGGCTGCAGGACCAGCGTCTTGCGGACCTCCAGAGCGTCGTTGATCGGCACCGGCGTCCAGCCGCCGAAGCTTTGCGGTCCGTGGTCTTTGATGACCGTTTTCTCCGGGAACTCCAGGCGCACGCCGTCAGGCCGCACCAGCTGTAGCACCGTCGGTTCCCAGCCGATGCGGTAGATGTCGTAGCCGAATAGAACGAATACAAAGCAGAGCGCCGTCAGCCCGGCCGCCAGCAGTGCCGGGCGGCGCCGTTGGGGCTCGCGCCAGGCCGCGAACCGCCGCTGCAGGGTCAGCACCGTGACCGCACTGAAGCCGCAGAGCAGAGGCATGATCGGCAGGCGGAAGCGGGCCAGGACATAGAACAGGATGATCGACCCGGCATAGACCGCCGCCGCTGCAACCAGAAACAGCCGTGTCGGGTGTTGTCGCCCGCGCCGAAGCGTCAGCCCCATGCCGGCCAGGCCCAGGGCGCCGAGCACGCCGAAACGCAGGGCGACCGGCGTATGCAGCAGCGGGCCGCCGATCCGGCGCGGCTGGTCGGGCGATGGCCCGGGTTCGATGATGGCCACGTTATTCGGTATTTCGCGCCGGTTCCAGAACAACAGGAGCATCCGGAACTTCAGCTCCAGCCAGGCGGCGGGCCGGCGCCGGAACCACTGCAGGATGTTGCCCGCAACCGAGCGCCGGCCGGTCTTTTCCTGTTCGACCCAGACGCTGTAACTCTCCGGATAGCTCATCGGGCCGGAGCCGAATTCCCGCCCGCCCGGCGGCGACTCCGGTGTGTTGCCCAATGCCAGAACATTGCCCGCGGCCGACGACGGGCCGACCCACCGCCGGTGCGCCTGGTAGTTCACCCAGGCAAAGGGAAATTGCGGCAGATAGAAGACCGCCAGGACAATCACCAGCCCGGCCAACTGCCGGCGGCGGTCGTGCCGCATGGTCCAAAGCTGCAGCAGAATCAGAAACGGCAGAAGCAGCACGATATTGCCGCGGGTGGCGTTGGCCAGGCCGCAGACCAATGCCGCCACGGCCCAGCGCCAGAGCTCCCCGGTGCGTGCTGCGCGGACGGCGCAGTAGCAGATCGCGGCCATCCAGAACGTCTGCAGCGCGGCAATCAGCGTGAACGGCGTGTAGAAGATATGCATCCGGCACAAGGCCAGAAGGACGGCTGCCAGAATGCCGGCCCGACGGCCGAACAGATGGGCGAACGCCAGTCCGGTCAGCCAGACGGCGGCGGCGCCCAACAGCGACTGACAGATGATAACCCCCCACGGGCCGCGGCCGCAGAAGCCGTAGACGACCGGCAGAAACGCCGCGTAATAGAACGGCTGGTAATAGAAGCCGTCGGAGAAATCGTACTCGCCGTCGAGGATCTGCCTGGCGAAGGTCTGGTAGGTGCGGGTATCCGTCCCCGGCGCCGGCTGGGTGACCGGCGCGTAGGTCTGTCGGAGCTGAGCGCTGACAGCGAGGCGCAGGACGAGCGCCGCCAGAACGACGGCGCCCAGAATGAACCGGAAACGGCGGTGGCGGGACGGCCCCGGGTTATTTTTCAGCATCTTTGACCAGGTCGCGGACCAGGCTGCGCAAGTCGGATTTCTTCAGTCGGCCGATTTCGACCCGGACTACCGTGCCGGCTGTGTTCGTCACCACCGCATGCGGCAGCAGGCGGACAATAAATGCGTTGCTTACAGTATGACTGGGATCGGCGATTACCGGGATTCCGGGTTTCTTGCCCGTAAGGTTCTCTGCCATGACCTCGGGCGGGTCGACACAGACCGCGTAGGCGACTGCCTTCTCGGGATCGAGGGAACCGCCGAGGCTTTCGACATCCTTGAAGCCGGCCAGTCCGCTCCGGTTCTGGAATGAGAAGAAGACGATCACCTGAACCTTGCCCGTGAAGGTCTCGTGCGTAATGGTCCGGGCCTCTTCGCCGAAGGTCTTGCCGCTGAATTTCGGCAATGCCAGTTCCATCAGGCCATAGGGATTGCCGTCGGACACGCCTTTGGCGTAGTCGACGAAGACCTCGTAGGCGCGCTCGATTTCACCATACTCCTTCAGTTCGTATTTGATCTTGTCCGCATCTTTATCGAGCGCCTTGATCTTGTCTTCGTCCTCGGTCCGCTCCATTCGTTCTTCCAGCTTGATCAACTTGTCGTTGAGCCGTTCCATTTCCCTCGTGTACTTCTTGGTCGCGCGGGCCACGGCTTCGGCCATGTCTTCGGTCAGTTCTTTGCGTTCCTCATAGAGCTTCTCGATCTTCCGTTCGACCGACCGGCTGGATTCCTTCGCTTCCAATTCCTTCACTTCTTCATGGTTCTTCTGCACTTTGCGCAGCTGCGAGCTGATGCGGGACCCTTTGAATTCTATGTTGATGATCGGCACTGCTTTCGCCTGGGCTTTCTTCCTGCCGGCCAGTCCCGGAACTGCCGCGAGCAACAGCAAAGCCAGTATCGTGCGGGTCGTCTTCATCATTGTCTCTCCCGTGCTTGGGTTAGGGGCGTCGGGTCGAGGCCTACTCGTCGGCGGCCTTCAGCAGCGCCCGAATCTCATCGCGAAATACGCTCTTCACTGACCGGGATTCACCGATGCGCACCAGTTTTACCGTGCCGTCCGGCTCGCAAAGGACCGCTTGCGGCAAGAACTTCACGTGGTACTTCTGACGGATCTTGCCGTCGGCATCGTGAATCACCGGGAAGTCCGGTTTCTTCTCCTTGACGAAGTCCAGAACCTCCTCGGCGTTGTTGTCCACGCTGACCGCAACCAGCGAGATGTCTTTGAACCGACCCCGCATGTCCTCCATTGTGCGCAGCATCTTCATGCTGTCGTCGTGCGCGGTGGCGAAGAACACAACAATGACGGGTTTTCCGCCGAGATCGCCGACGCTGACCTTGTCTTCGGAACCGAGGGCCTGTCCTTCAAAGGACGGCAGTCCCAGCCCAACCAGAGCAAACGGCGTCTTCTGCGGAAAATTGCCCTTGGCGACTTCGACAAACATGCGATAGGCATTGCCGGTCTCCGCCAGGGCGTCGATCTTGTACTCAATTTTCTCAATGTCCTTTTCGAGCCGGGCAATACGGTCCTCGTTGTCGCCGGCGGCTTCGAAGCGTCGGCGCAGACGATCAAGCTCCTTCTCGTATTTCTTGATCTCGGAATCGTCTTTCTTTGTCGCCCGTTCGATCTCGTCCTCGACCTTTTCGACTTGCTTGTTCAGGCGTTCCTTGTACTTCTTGACCTGACGTTCCGCCGGCCGGTTGCCCTTGTCCGCCAGCACCTCGTACTTCGTAATTTTGCGGTTGATCGATTCCGCCCGATCGACTGCCGACAGCAGGCGGGCCGGGATCTCGATGTCGACGTAGGGGTTGGGAGTGTTGGGCTCGTCGCCGGCAAAACTGCCGGCAGCGCCCAACAGGAAGGCGGCCAGGATCAGTGCGTACAGTCGCATTTCAGGTTCTCCTCCGGCCCCGGAAGTGTCGGGGGCCATTCCAGTTAAGGTAACGTCAGACGACGTATTTTTCCAGATCCGACCGGATTTTGGCCGGCACGGCCGCGGTCACGTAGATTCCGTCGGATTCGTACGCCTGCTCCAGAACCTTGCCGGCGCGGTGGAGATAGGCGAGGACATCGTATTTGTCCGGCGGCAGGCACAGGTGCAGCGCGCCGAGGTTCGCATCGAGAATGTCGGCCATCCGCGCGACCAGAGCGTCGATGCCCTCGCCGGTCTTGGCCGAGATGAACAGCGCGTCCGGATTGTCTCGCCGGGCGCGCCGCACGAGATGGTCGTCGGCGATGTCGATCTTGTTGAATACAATCAGGGACTCCTTCCCGGCCGCGCCGATTTCCGCCAGCACTTCCCGGGTGGTCTGCATCCGTTCGAGATTGCCGACCGACGTAATGTCCACCACATGTACCAGGAAGTCGGCCATGACCGCTTCTTCCAGCGTCGCTTTGAAGGCTTCCACCAGGTCGTGCGGCAGCTTGCGCACGAAGCCGACCGTGTCGGTCAGCAGCAAGGTCTGGTTGTCCGGCAGGCTGACGCGCCGGGTCGTCGGGTCAAGCGTCGCAAACAGCTTGTCCTCGACCAGGACGTCCGCCTCGGTAAGTCGATTGAGCAGCATGGATTTGCCGGCGTTGGTATAGCCCACGATCGCCGCGTTCGGCATCGGCACGCTCTGACGTTTCTTGCGCTGTTCGGCGCGCTGTTTGCGCACCTTTTTCAACTCCTGTTTGAGCTTGGCAATCCGCCGGCGCAGCAGCCGGCTGTCGATCTCAATCTGTTTCTCACCTTCGCCGCCGCGCACACCGACGCCGCCGCGCTGGCGGTTCAGGTGGGTCCAGGCCCGCTTCAAGCGCGGCAGCATGTATTCGGCCTGCGCCAGCTCGATCTGCAATTCGGCCTCGCGCGTGGAAGCCCGGTCCGCAAAAATGCCGAGGATCACTTCCTGCCGGTCGACTGTCCGGAGCTGGCCCAGTTGCTCCCAGTTGCGTTGTTGTGTCGGGCTCAGGTTGTCGTCGAATACGATCAGGTTGGCGCCCGCCTGGCCGGCTTCCGCCACGATTTCCTCGGCCTTGCCGCGGCCCAGCAGCAGCCGCGCCTGCGGCTGGCGGATCTTTACCGGGCGTTTGCCGACGATCTCGCCGCCGGATGTGCGCACCAGTTCCTCGAGCTCATCCAGCATCTCACGGCAATGCTGTTCCTCGTCCGGCCGTTCAAACACGGCCACCAGATAAGCCCGGTCCGGCTCATATTTCTGTGTCTCAATCAGGTTCTGCAAATGCTGTCTCCAGGTATAATCCCGCCGCCGGGATTATACATAGACGTGGTTGTCACGAGATTCATTCAGGCGGAAAACCGCCGCCAGATCGGCAAACCGGTATCAGTAACGGGCAAACAGCACTCCTGCAAGAGGAAAACGGGAGACAGGGTAAGCCCTCGTTTACTGCCCTTCGCGGTCCGCCTAGAGATCCCGCACCCTCTTGAGCGCCGAAGCCTTGGCGAAGGA
>CAYLNH010000230.1:4882-11987 GCA_964384625.1 uncultured Lentisphaerales bacterium | reverse complement strand
CTCTTGAAAGTCTCTCAAAATGTGAAGTTATTTCCGCGCGGACCCTAAGCTGAATTTGCGGCATCTGCCGGAGGCCACATGCATTCCAGTCTAATAAGCCCCACTCCGAGACGTCCAGGGGGAAATGATGATGACTTTCGTTTTCTCGTGATGACGCTAACTTACGAATACCGTGGAACATGTCTTACCCCTGGAGGAGAACAACCATGTTGAGACGTCTTGCCTTGCTTACCATCTTCCTGTTCGGCGTGGGGACGCTGCGCGCCGCCGAACCAAAGGAACAGGCCGAACGCCGGAAAGCCTACAAACTGCAGCAGCAGGGAAACTTCAAGGAAGCCTACGACGTCTTCCGCAAGCTCCTGTTGAACCCGAAAAGCGACCCGCAACAGGTAAGCAATGATTTCAACAACGCCTACAACAGCCTGCGCCGGCTGAACCGGGTCAACGAGACGGACGAGCTCCGCGAAGCCGCGGTGAAGGCGCACGCGAAGAACTGGCGGCTGCTGCACACGGTGGCGCAGAACTACATGAACAACGGCTATCACTACGGCTTCATGGTGGCGGGCGAATTCCGCCGGGGCCCGAAGCGCGGCGGCCAGGGCAAAGTGGTGAACAGCTACGAACGCGACCGGGTACGGTCGCTGCAGCTGATGCAGCAGGCCCTGCCGTTTCTCGAGGAGGAACCGAACCGGGGCAGTCAGGCCGGTTTCTACGCCAGCTTCAGCCGGATGATGCTGGGCAACCGCGGCTATACCGGCGCCTGGCGGCTGCAGTACAAGACCGATCTGAGCGAACTGCCCGACTACGAGGACGGCTACGGCTACCATTACCGCTACCGCGGCCGGCGTTCCCAGCACTTCGCGCCGGTGGACGAAAACAACAACCCGGTCTTCCACAAGATCCCGAAAAGCTTCAAAGACGCCAAGAGCGACGGCGAACGCTGGCGCTATCTGCTGATGATGCGGATGGAGTTGAACAACGCCTACCGCCAGCAGGTCAACCGCGAGTATGCCGACTTCCTGCTCAACCAGTTCGGCGTGCAGACCATGGCCGGCTACAATTGGTGGGGCAACCGCGGCGGCGGTGATGACGACGCCGAAGACCGCGAAGGCGGCATCCTGACACTGCATACGCTGAAAGACGACGAAACCGTGGCGCGCCTGGCGACCGGCATCAAACGCTTTGAGCTGCCGGCCGAACACAACTTCGTCCGCATCTTCAAGGAACTGGGGGACAACAACCAACATGGTCTGTCGCAGCTGCGCACGATCTACCTGAACCGCCGGCAATACGACCGGGCCGTGCCGGTCTTGCGCCGGCTCATCGCCGTCAGCAACGGACATACCAAGCAGCAGGCGGAACGACAACTCGACCAGATCCTGAAAAACTGGGGCATGTTCGAAGCCGGCCGGCCGCAGCCCGCCGGCAAAGGCGCAACCGTCGGCTACCGCTTCCGCAACGGCAAGAAGGTCGACTTCACCGCCTACCCCGTAAAGGTCGACAAACTGCTTGACGATCTCAAGGCGTATCTGAAGAGCAACCCGAAGAAGCTCGACTGGAACAAAGTCAACATCGGCAACATCGGCTACCGCCTGGTCTACCACAATCAACAGCAGTATGTCGGTCCGAAGACGGCTGAATGGTCGCTTGCGTTGAAGCCGCGTGAACGCCATTTCGACCGCCGCATCAACGTGACCACGCCGCTGCAGAAAGCCGGCGCCTACCTGCTCGAGGGCCGGATGGAAAACGGCAACGTCACGCGCATCATCATCTGGATCGCCGACACGGTCATCGCCCGCAAGCAGATGCAGGGCAAAACCTGGTACTACGTCGCCGACGCCGTTACCGGCGTGCCGGTCGCCGATGCCAAACTGGACTTCTTCGGCTACCGCCAGGAGTACCTCGGCAACCGCATCCGCCGCAAGGTGACCGGCCGCCGTTACAACGTCTACACCCATGAGTTCGCCGAGACCAGCGACCGTGACGGTCAGGTGCATGTCACCAACGACGACGTCCGCAAAGGCGGCAAGAACTTTTCCTGGGTCGCGATCGCGCGGAAAGAAGGCCGCCTGGCCTTCCTCGGTTTCAACAACATCTGGCAGGGCCATTACAACCGATATGAGTACCATCAACGCAAGACCTACGCGATCACCGACCGCCCCGTCTACCGGCCCAGCCAGAAGGTGAAGTTCAAGTTCTGGACCAGCCAGGTGCGGTATGATGTCGATGACGTATCACAATACGCCGGCCGGACGTTCAATGTCCGGATCAACAATCCCAAGGGCGAGAAGATCTACGACAAGCCGCTGAAAGCCGACCAGTACGGCGGCTTCCAGGACGAGTTCGAACTGCCGCAGGACGCCACACTCGGACAGTATTACATCTACGTCCATCGCTGGGGCGGCGGCATCCGCTTCCGCGTGGAGGAGTACAAGAAGCCTGAGTTCGAAGTGAAGGTCGAAGCACCGACGGAACCGGTGATGCTCGGCGAGAAGATCCCGGTGAAAGTCCAGGCCAAGTACTACTTCGGCGCCCCCGTGGTCAACGCCAAGGTCAAGCTGAAGGTCACGCGCACCGACCACAACGCCCGGTGGTATCCGTCCGGCATCTGGGACTGGTTCTACGGGCCCGGTTACTGGTGGTTCGCGTACGATTACCCGTGGTACCCCGGCTGGCACAAGTGGGGTTGCCGCGCGCCCATCCCCTGGTGGTGGCACCAACGCTCCACGCCGCCGGAAGTCGTCATGCAAAAGGAAACCTTTATCAACCCCGACGGCACTGTCGACGTCACCATCGACAGCAGCATCGCCAGGGAACTCCACGGCGACACCGATCACCGCTATCAGATCACCGCGGAAGTCGTGGATGAATCCCGCCGCACTATCGTCGGCACCGGCCAGGTCCTCGTCGCCCGCGCCCCGTTTAAGGTCTACGCCTGGCTCGATCGCGGCCACTACAACGCCGGCGACACCATCAACGCCAGCTTTTCGGCGCAGACCATCGCCAACAAACCCGTCCAGGGCAAGGGCGTGGTCAAGTTGATGAAGGTCAGTTACGCCAAAGACGGCAAGCCCATCGAGAAGCCTGTGAAGACCGTCAACCTCGACACCGATGAAGAGGGCCGAGCGACATTGAAACTCGAAGCGGCGGAAGGCGGCCAGTATCGCCTGAGCTACACCGTTACCGACGCCAAGGGTCACAGCATTGAGGGCGGCTATATGTTCGTCATCCGCGACCGGAAGTTTGACGGCGGCGACTTCCACTTCAGCAAGTTGGAGTTGATCCCGGACAAACGCGAGTACGCCCCCGGCGAGACCGTCAAGCTCCTGATCAACGTCGACAAACGCGACACGACCGTCGCGTTGTTCGTCCGCCCCGTGAACGGCGCCTATCTGCCGCCGGAGTTTCTCCGGCTGGACGGCAAGAGCGCCGTGCACGAGATCACGGTCACAAAGGCGGACATGCCGAATTTCTTCGTTGAAGGCCTGACCATCTACGACGGCCGCGTACACTCAGTGGTAAAGGAAATCGTCGTACCCCCGGAGAAACGCGTCCTGAACGTCACGGTTACGCCGTCGAAGAAGGAGTACAAACCCGGCGAAAAAGCCAAGGTAAAGGTCCTCCTGACGGATCTTACGGGCGAGCCGTATGAAGGCTCCGTCGTGATGAGCATCTACGACAAAGCCGTTGAATACATTTCCGGCGGCTCGAATGTCGCGGAGATCAAGAACTTCTTCTGGAAGTGGCGCCGGCGGCACAACGCCAATACCTACCACAGTCTGGCCCGCGGCTTCCATCATCTGCTGAAGAAGAACCAGCTCGGCATGCAGTTCCTCGGCGCCTTCGGCTACAGCGTCGCAGACATGGACGAGCAGCGGGAACAGGGCGCCAGCCTCGGCGGCAAGGGCGGCGGCGCCTGGGGCGGCGCGCCCGGCCGCGGTCACGTGAGGAAGAAGGCCGAAGCCGAAGGTATGGCCATGGATGCCGCACCAATGAAGTCTGGCGCGGCGCCAATGGCAAATGCGCCGATGGCCGAAGAAAAGGCAAAGCGACGAGATGGCGGCGCGGATCGGGAAACGGCCGCCGGCGGGGAGGCCGGCGGGGAACCGCAATACGTGGAAGCCGCGGTCCGCAGCAAGTTCGCTGATACCGCCTACTGGAACGGCGCCATTACCACCGGACGCAACGGTGAAGCCGAGATCGAACTGACCATGCCGGAAAACCTGACCGGCTGGAAGGTGCGCACCTGGGCGCTGGGCAAAGGCCCGCGCGTCGGCGAATCCACCGTCGAGGTCGTCACCACCAAGAACCTGCTGCTGCGCCTGCAGGCGCCGCGATTCTTCGTCGAGAAAGACGAGGTCGTGCTCTCCGCCAACGTCCACAACTACCTGAAGACCGCGAAGAAAGTCAAGGTGATCCTGGAAGTCAACGAATGCCTGCAGTCGATGGAGAACAACCTGTCGCAGTTGGTAGAGATCGAGGCCAACGGCGAAAAACGCGTGGACTGGCGCATGAAGGTCGTCGCCGAAGGCTCCGCGCTGGTGCGCATGAAGGCCCTCACCGACGAAGAATCCGACGGCATGGAGATGCGGTTCCCGTCGAAGGTCCACGGTTTTATGAAGACCGTGTCGTTCAGCGGCCACATGCGGCCGGACGCCGCGGGCGCCAGTGTGGCGTTCACCGTGCCCAAGGAACGACGGCCGGAACAGTCGTTGCTGGAAGTGCGCTATTCGCCCACGCTTGCAGGGGCCATGGTTGACGCCCTGCCCTATCTCGTCAGTTACCCCTACGGCTGCACCGAACAGACACTGAACCGCTTCATCCCAACGGTCATCACCCAGAAGATCCTCATCGACATGGGCATCGACCTGGCCGATGTACAGAAGAAGCGGACGAATCTGAACGCGCAGGAAATCGGCGACGACAAAGAACGCGCGAAACAATGGAAGCGCGGCGCCTACACGCAACTGGACAAGGACGGCAAGCCGATCTGGAATGCCAACCCCGTGTTCGACCATGCCCGCGTGCAGGACATGGTGAAGACCGGCGTCACGCGCCTGACCAATATGCAGTTGTCCGACGGCGGCTGGGGCTGGTTCAGCGGCTTCCGTGAACATTCCTACCCGCATACCACGGCCACTGTCGTTCACGGTCTGCAGCTGGCGCGCGCCAACGACGTCAGGATCCCGGACAACGTGCTGAACCGCGGTATCGGCTGGCTGACCAATTATCAGAAGCGTCAGGTACGCGCCCTCGACAATGCCGCCAGTGAAAACCGCAAACGCCGCCCCTGGAAGTCGCACGCCGACAACCTGGATGCCTTTGTCTTCATGGTACTCACCGATGCCGGCGTGAAGAATGAGAAGATGCAGAAGTACCTCTACCGCGACCGCAACAAAATGGCGGTCTACGGCAAATGCATGATGGGCATCGCCTTCCACAAACTCGGTCTGACCGATCAGGTCGCGATGATCAAACGCAATATCGAGCAGTTCCTGGTAAAGGATGCTGAGAACCAGACGGCCTACCTGAAACTCGGGAACGGCGGCTACTGGTGGTACTGGTACGGCAGCGAATATGAAGCGCACGCCTACTACCTGAAACTCCTGGCGAAAGTCGAGCCGAAGGGCAACACCGCACCGTGGATGGTGAAGTACCTGCTCAATAACCGCAAGCACGCGACCTACTGGAACTCCACCCGCGACACCGCCATCTGCATCGAGGCGTTTGCCGACTACATGCGCGCCAGCGAGGAAGACAAGCCGGACATGACGCTGGAAGTCTATCTCGACGGCAAGAAACACAAGGAAGTGCAGATCAACAAGTCGAACATCTTCAGCTTCGACAACCGGTTCATGCTCGCCGGCAAAGACGTCACCGCCGGCAACCACAAACTGGAGTTCAAGCGCAAGGGCAAGGGGCCGCTGTACTTCAACACCTACGTCTCCTACTTCAGCCTGGAAGATCACATCACCAAGGCCGGCCTGGAGATCAAGGTGAATCGCAAGTACTTCAAGCTCATCCCGGTCGACAAGACCATCAAGGTCGCCGGCTCCCGCGGCCAGGCGTTGGACCAGAAGGTCGAGAAGTTCGAACGCGAAGAGATAAAGAACCTGGGCACCGTGAAAAGCGGCGACCTGCTCGAGATCGAACTGACGATCGAAAGCAAGAACGACTACGAATACATCATCTTCGAGGACCTCAAGGCCGCCGGCTGCGAGCCCTACAAGGTGAAGAGCGGCTACACCAACAACGGCATGCACGCCTACATGGAGTTGCGCGACGACCGCGTCAGCTTCTTCGTTCGCTGGCTGCCGCGCGGCAAGCACTCCATCGCCTACCGCATGCGCGCCGAGATCCCCGGCAAGTTCAGTGCGCTGCCCACCAAGGCCTACGCCATGTACGCCCCGGAGCTCCGCGGCAACTCCGACGAAATCAAGATCAACATCGAAGATGTCGGTCTGATGCGGAAGCCGGAGTAGCGCGGGAATCCGTCCCGCGACTTCAGGAAGGTGATCGACTGCAGTCGACGACAATCGACTGCAGTCGATCACCGGCGAGAACCGCCCCGGCAGATCCTGCCGGGGCGGTTCTGTACTGGCTGGTTACAGCATTTTGACTTATTGCTGAGCCGTAACTCCTCACGCTGAAGGCGTGATCGTCTCAAGCCTGGGGTTGGCGGAGCCTACCCCAGGAATGAGTAGCAAGACGGATCAACGCTGAAGGCGTTGCAGTCGGCTTCGCTGGATTCGTGGCTGCAGTTGTATGAGAATGTTCCAGAGCTTTCCGCAGAGCCGATGCCCGAGTGCGCAACTCCATCCCCATCGGTTGTCATCAATTCTGACTACGGGTGCCCCCCGACCAGGAAGAACCACCAGATGTAAGTCCACTGGCTGTGACATTGGCTGCAGGTGTCTGTCATCTGGTATGAGGTCCGCGCAAGTTAGGCGTTTGTTTCGTGTTCTATATCGCAAGTGCGTAAGAATCCACAGCACAGGGCTGTGGTGTCAGAAAAGCTCCGTGTTTCGTGTTCCGTGTCCCGTGTCCCGTGTTGTAGGTTGGATGAGGGAATCTCCACAGCGCAGGGCTGTGGTGTCAGAAAAGC
>CAYLNH010000230.1:0-4782 GCA_964384625.1 uncultured Lentisphaerales bacterium | reverse complement strand
CGTGTCCCGTGTTGTAGGTTGGTTGAGGGAATCTCCACAGCGCAGGGCTGTGGTGTCAGAAAAGCTCGTGTTCCGAGTCCCGTGTTGTAGGTTGGTTGAGGGAATCTCCACAGCGCAGGGCTGTGGTGTCAGAAAAGCTCGTGCTCCGAATCCCGTGTTCCGTGTTTCGTGTCTCGTGTTTCGTCTACACATGCTTCGCCTGATACGCAGCGACGTTCTCTTTGCCCATGTACTTGCCCAGGCGCTTGGGATCCGTCTTGGCCAGGTCGACTAGCAACAGCGCGTCGATGACGTTGCCGAAGTCCGGGTCGACGTTGAACGCGAGGATCTTTCCGCCGAGTTTAAGGTACTGTTTCACCAGGATCGGCATGCCCTTATGGTCGATCTCCAGATCGCTGATCAACTCGTTCACTTCTTTGAGGTCCAGGTCCGTTTTCAGATCGGCATCCGGACACAGCCGGTGGCGATTCCGCAAATGGAAGGGGTGCCGCGGCCGCACCAGGTGCGCGAGATCGCGATCCATCACTTCGTGCCGCAAACTGCGACAAAGCAACTGCCGCGACACCATCGCGTAGTCCGCGCTGATGCTGACCGGACCAATCAGATAGCGGTACTGCGGATGTTTCGCGACGTAGTGCGAGATGCCCTTCCACAGCAGCAGCAGTGACGTCGGCGCGCGCTGGTATTTCTCCTGTACAAACGACCGGCCCAGTTCCAGACAGCCCGGGCCAAGACGCTTGAACAGCCGGCGGCTCAGATGGAAGAACTCGTGCGTGTAGATGCCGCGAATGCCGTACGCCTCGATCACATGGTCGAGTTGTCCGATGCGGTAAGCGCCGACGATCTCCTGGTTGTCGCGGTTCCAAACAAAGAGATGGGTGTAATACTCATCGTGCGGCGTCAGGTCGATCGCCTGCCCGGTCCCTTCCCCAACACCGCGGAACGTGATTTCCCGAAGACGCCCGATCTCAAATAGCGTTGCTGGAATCTGCTCGGCATGGGCGTAGTAGACGTCGCAGGCGCCGCTGGAGACCAACTTCTGCTCTGCGGGCAACTGCGTGACTTCCGCCACAATTCGCTCTTGCGGTACGGGATCGACAATCGGCACCAACCGACGGTCGTGGGCACGTTCGGCGTGGGTCCGGGTCTTTGTCGCACGCCCCAGCAGGAAACAGCGCAAACGCAGATAGTCGGTCATCGACTGGTCATCAGGGAAGTCCTGCAGCCGGCTGTTGGCAAAGGCATGACCGATGCGCACCGGAATCTTGTGGCCGCGCTGGCCGAGCGTCAATCTCGCGATCATCATCGCACGAACGCGGGAACCGATGCCGCCGACAATCGGGAATAACGGTCCAGTATGGCCGTCGATGTAAACCGGCAAGACCTTGGCGCCGGTGCGACGGACCATGTGCGCTACGCCCGGCTGCCATTCCAGGTCCGTCACGCGCCGTCGATGCCAGTTAAAGCGCGCCACCGCGCCCGCTGGAAAGACCACCAGCAGGCCGCCGCGACGCACCCAGTGCATCGCCTTCAACAGGCCCTTGGCGTTTCGTTTCTCGGCGCCGCTGTCACCAAAGCTGTCCACCGCGATGATGTACTCCTGCATCGCCGGGATGCGTGCGGCCAGGCCGGTGGCCAGGATGCGGACGTCGTCTCGCACTTGCGTCAGCAAATGCGCCAGGATCAAACCTTCCGTCGACCCCATCGGATGGTTCGCCACCACGATGGTCGGACCGTCCTTCGGAATCAACGCCATATCTTCTTCGGTACAGCGTACCCGCACACCCAGCCGCAACAAAGCGGCTTCAATGAACTCCCGGCCACCGGGATGGACGGCGGTGATTTCCTCGTACATCCGTTCGAGCCGCTCCAGCCCCAGGGCCTTGCCCAACGGATCAGCCAGCATGGCGCCGGACACCCGGTGATTCGCGAAGATCGGTTCCAGAGAAAACGTCTTGGTCGTGGCACTCATGGTTCAACTCCTCTTGTCGAGTGTGTTCAAGAGGTGTAGAGCACAGCCAATGCCAAACGCAGAAAGGAGGTCCTTCCAGCCTCAGCCGAAGGACCTCCTTAAGGTTGAATGCGCAATGGATGTACAGCGCGCGCAGCGAATGCGCGAAGCGCCTTGTTCCGGTAGTCGCCCCGACTGCCGGGCCTAAGAGTGGGGCTCTGCCCCACACCCCGCAAGGAGGCGGTGGCCCCCTTGACCCCACATTGTGTTGCGCTTCGCGTTTGTGTGAGCTACGCCGGCGCGTCCCCCCAGTCCGGGACCGCGAGGATCTCGCCTTCTTTCAACGCGGACTTGTGGGCCATGACACCGGCCGCCATATAGCGGACGGCTTCATAGACGTTGATCGCCGGCGTGCGGTCGTTGGCGATGGCGTCGCAGAACTCGTGCACCAGGTATGCGTGCGAACCGCCGTGGCCGCCGTAGAAGTCCGACGTCGTGCTGACATCCTGGAACGCCTTGGCCACCTCCTCCGGCAACGGATCGCGCATCTCGTCAACAGTCAATTCAATGTTCTCGGTGCGGCTTTTCCAGTGACGGTGCTCGAAGCTGCCCTTCGTGCCGTAGATGCGGAAATCCTCACGGCCGACACTGCATTCGCGGTGTTCGCAGATCCGCATGGCCGAGCCGTCGCTCATCTGAAACAGCGCGGTCTCGTTACTGTGCACTTGGCCGCCGGCGCCGAAGTACGGGTCGTCCGTGCGCGGCGTCATGCCCCAGCAACAGACTTTGGTGGCGTGTGCGCCGCTGACGCAGATCGGGCCGGAGACCGAGTGCGTGGGGTAGTGCATCGGGCCGCTGTAACAGCCGCGGTATTTGTAGGTCTGCAGGATCTTCACCCACTCGTGGCCGGCCGCACTGGCCAGACGCCGTTCCAGGACTTGTCGCAGGTCGCAGCCCGGACTGTCATACGCATGGAAGTACTCGCCCTCGCCATAGACGAAGTCGCCAAAATCGCCGGCCGCCGCGCGGCGCCGGCAATACATTGCTTCCGAATGGTAGTAGGTCGTCTCCCCCAGCATGTAGTGCTTGCCGGTCCGTTTCACGGTATCCACCAGTTTGTCGCACAACTCGAGAATCTCATCGCCGTCGGGCAGGCAACTGATCGGTACCGCACTGTACACACTTTTGCCGGACTCCATCGCCTGTACGCACTGCGGTGCATGCAGCCATGGTTGAGTAATGACGACCAGCGCGTCGAAGTCTGCCTTGCAGATTTCCTCGTGGGTCGCGTATGCGTCTTGGGGATTGAACTTCTGCTGCCAGCTTTCTTTCTCGGCGAATTTCTTGATCCGTTCGGGCTCACGATCGCACAACCCAACCCGATCGACAGCCGGATGGCTCATGAACAGATCGGCAAACGCACTGCCGAATGATCCGAGACCAACAAGTCCGATACCGATGCCCATAGTGATTCCTCCAGTATTGCAGTTTCAAGGACTACACCGGCCAACGTAATCAGGCAATATCCTCGGTCAATGGACTTACAACAAGCCTGCAACGAACACCGTCTTTATGCAACTTCGCCGGAACGCGGGGGATGGAGACGCCAGTTGCTAGCCTCGATCCGTATAGCTTGTTAATGAGTTAAGATTTTCAGCCGAGCTGTATGTGCGGCTTCTTGTTTCCGAGCCAGGGTATTCTTGTTTTCTGTTGATGCACGCCGGCTTTCATGAGCAGTCGAAGTCGACCTTCAGGGGCACGGTTGAAGACAGCGCGTCCATATGGAAGAAGTCGACGGCATCGGCAATGTTGTTTTCGATGATCATGCGACGGGATGCTGTGGAAATCCAGGTCGAAGGAATTGCCGTGGCGATAGCCCACGTCCTGAATCGCATCAAACCACAGACGCAATAAGGCGGCATGCATGTGGGGCTCGACACGGCAGCTGTACTGGGAGAGAAACGAGGTCTTGGGAATCACATTCAGTCCGCCAAACAAGGCCAGGCCCGGATCAAACACATCACTCATCACATGGGTATGCCGGGCATTGCCGAAGAGCTTCAGAGCAAGGATGGAGCGTACCGCGTGAGCTGCGGGAATCATGACGCTGCCCGGGAACTCCGCCTGCTCGATGACGCTGTCAAAGGGAATTTCCGCCAGCAGCGGCAGCAGCAGAAACAAGCCGCCGTACTTGGTTGAGAAACTTCGATCGCTCAGATCCAGATTCCTCACATCCGCCGTCGCCGCTGTTTCCGGACGGTCTTTGTGCGGACGTTCATCATCACGCCGTCGCGGCAGCTTGGCAAAGCCTTCCTCTTTCAGCATGCGGCCGATGGTCGACGCATTCAGCGAGCGGCCATCGGCCCGCAGGCGATCCTCAATGTCATACACCGACAGATTCTGCTTGCGCAAGCGGATAATCACTGCGCGCAGGTCTTCATCCTGCGGAATCACCGGTTTCCGTCCGGGCTTGCGTTCAATAAAGAAGTCTTCGTCGGGATTCTTGCGGAACTTGGAGCACATGACTCGAAAGGTGTTCACCTTGTAGCCGAAGGTCGGGGCGATTTCCGCAGCTTTCCTGCCCTCAACGAAGAAGGCGCGCCGGGCCTCATACTTCTTGTGGGTCGGATTTTTGGGAACGAGAAATGCGTCCTTTGGGTTGGTAATCATAGTGCATATTGCCGCCCCATGCGGCCTATAATCAATCTATCATATACTAATCGCATTCTACTTAGAAGTGCATTTTCCTGATAATCGGGTCTTTTTGGGTATAGTGACGAATGGCGCTGAATTAAGATGATCTTGGGACAGGCAATGTCTTTTCCGTGTAT
>CAYLNH010000229.1:0-12004 GCA_964384625.1 uncultured Lentisphaerales bacterium | reverse complement strand
CCGCACCGCAAGCTCCTACGCCGAGGTTTCGGCGCTCAAGAGGGTGCGGGATCTCCAGGCGGACCGCGAAGGGCAGTAAACGAGGGCTTGCCAGCCGGCGGACGGGTCGGCGTCAATCAGCGCCGCAGCCGGATCAGGAAGACCGGTTTGTCGTTGGGAATCCGCAGGACCCCCTGCCTGACGGTGCCCTTGTTGATGGGCTGCATGTTCCAGTCGTACGCCGTGAAGCTCATGCCGTCGATCGCCCGGCACGTCACCGTGCCGGCCACACGGGCAACGTTCACCGGCGTGCCGCCACGCTTGCGGCGCTTGCCGGCGGTCTTCGCCAGCGGATGGTCCGGACAATCGCCGAAATCCTGTTTCGCCAGCGCAAACCCTTTATTGAAGCTGGTCGATACCAATGACACGGCCGCCTTCCTGCACGTCGCCAGAGACTTGCCGTCCTCGCTGTACAACGCGAACGCGATGTAGCCTTCCTTGTTCGTGATCGGCTCGTAGATACCGGGCGGATTGTTGATGTCGATGCCCGCCAGGATTACGCCGTTGCTGAACTTGTACGTGCCGCCGGCGTTCGGCAGGAAACCCGTGAACGCCGCCGCCGCCGGCGCGTCGTACACGAGGTAGCCTTTCTTCCAGTCGAAAGTGATCTCCTGCGTCGGCGTGTAGGGGTTGTGCGTCTTTCGGTCCTTGATACTGACCACCGGACCGATCACTTCGTCGTCTTCACGCGTCGGGTCGATCTCGATGCGTACGCCGTATTGGTAGACCGTCGGCAGCATGTCCAGGCCCTTGACGCCATAGGAATGGCCGTAGTCCATGCTGTCCGGATCACACAGGGACTTGCGGCCGAAGATGAACTTCGTCGGTTTCGGCGCCGGCTTGAGCGCCTGGTTGCGCCAGATGATGCCGGCCGCACGCATCATCGCGGTCTGCACTTCGTCGTAGGTGAAGTGGTAGCCCTGCGGATGGCGCCCAACGGTAATGTCCATCGGCCGCGAGAAGGCTTTCGGATTCGTGCTGATGTCGTTCGGCGGGGCGAAGTAGTGCCAGCAGGCGATGTCCCAATCCTGAATCGACGCGAGTGCCGCCAGACGCAGCGGGTAGTCCGCCCGATACTTGGCCGGCTGCTGAATCTGGGTTTCATACGCGAAGTACGGTTTGCCCTCGACTTTGTTGTGCTCCAGCCACGGCACGCCCTGACAGATTCCCGGCGGCTTCTGCAGCCAGCTGATCCACGGACCTTCGTTGGCCAACACAGCAGCTTCGCTCAGCTCGTACAGCCATTTGCTCATCTCGGTCCGGAACGTCTCCGGCTTACGACTGTGCTGGCCCCAGCCGTTGACGTAGGCGTCATGCACCGACACGTCCGCGTTCTGATGCAGGTACTGCGCCTGGATCTCATAGCCGATGCCCGTGTCCCAGGCCAAAGGCGTCAGCCGACAGCTCTTGCCGAAGGTCTTGAACGCCTCGGCTTCACGGCGCTTGGAGGAGATGTGCAGATGTACGAAAAATGCGATCACGTCTTCACCGCGTTCGCGTTTGAAGTCCTTCCGACTGTACTTCTGCTTGTCGCTCTGGGCCGCCAGCAACTGCTTCTTGCCCTGTTCGTCCATATGGAAGGAACCGACATCCTGGGGACCGCGTGTTGGCAGCAACTGGACGGTGCCGCGCTTCAGGCTTTCACCCGGCAGCAGTTTGCCCCAACGCTTGGCCAACGCCGCATCCGTCTTGTACTTCTCGCGCAGCCAGTCATTCCACCGTCGATACAGCATCTCCTGCCAGTACGGCGGCAGCTTGCGCCACTGGCCGCCGACCATCTTGGAGATCCACCATTCCTCGTTCGACAACTCCCACGCCACGAACACCGGGTCGTCGGCCCAGCGCAGCCCCGTGTACTTGTTGTAGTGCTGCACGGCTGCCTTGCGGTCGGCGATCACCTTCGCTTCAAAACGCCGATCCCATTTGCGGCAGATGCTGTAGAGCGAGGCCTTGCCGCCCTGCCATTGGGCCATCGCCGCCTGCCACTCCTTGGCCGTTTTCGGGTCGTCGATGATGTTCACGTCGGCAGCCGTGATGTGGCCGTGACGGTTGATACCGGCGCCCCAAAACCTTAAACCACGTTTCTTCATCACGGAGATGTAGTAGTCCACCACGTCGATCTGGGAGCCGTCGCCCGGCGTGTAGTTCTCTTTGCCGCGCGGATTATACCAGATACGCTGCAGGTTGAATCCCATGTCAATCAGACGCTGCACCAACGCATCGACTTCAACACGGGCCCGCTTGCCGCGCGCCCTGGCCTCTTCGGGAGTCTCCGGTTTCGGCTTCTGCCCCCGCCGCGGGCGCTTTTTCAAGTTCGATGGGAACCCGCCGATCGCACCCCAGAACCGCAGGCGCTCGCCCTTGATGATCAAATGCCCCTGCTCATTCGCCCGGGCATATTCGTCATCCGGGATCGTCGCGGGATCTATCCGCTTCACCCCTTGCGCGGAACTCAGGGAAACCACCACAGTCATCAGAACAAACGCCGGTAGACGGCTGATTCGCGAACGCATAGACTCTCCTTCTCTCGTTCGGCGGACCAGCCGTTCCGGTTACCCTTGGACAAGCTCTGGGGCTTCGTCCGATTACCGGTCACCGATTCCCGGCGCCGCGGTTCAGACTCCTGTCTCTGTCGGGGCCGGGTTGCTTCTTCTATGCCCTGCCGCCCCGAAAAAACGGCGGTGAGCGCCAGCGAACATCAACCCTTCCTCAACGGCTGATCACCAGATCCTTAATGCTGAAACCACCTGCCTGGTGGTACTTCGTGAATTTCGGGACAATGACAATCTCATCGCGACTGCGGCACTTCATCTCGATCTCCTTCAACTCCTCTGTGCCGCCGTCGGCGCCGAATTCGATCTCGCCGATCAACTCGACTTTCTTGCTCTTCCGGCGCAGGAGAACCTGCAGTTTGCAGACGCCTTTGCCGTCCCAACGCTGGTGCGTGACCGCAGCGTTGACTGTATACTTCCCGGAAAAAGGAACGACGAAAATCAGCGCCGGCAGCTTCTGCGACTCCGTGCCGGTCCACTGACTGCGGGCGCCGAGTTTGATAACGCCGTCCGTGACCGTCGCGCCCGGCTGCCCGCCATGGCTGTTCTCGGCGGCATGCCAGCTCTTGCCGCTCCAGATCATCGTGACGTAGTTGTCGTACTCCATGGCGTTGTCCGGCCAGATCCGGTCCAGACGCCAGTACGCACTGCTGCGTTTGATCGGATTGCCATCGGTCTTGCCGGTCTTCTTCCCGTTCCAGTCGTCCGGCGGCCGGTAGTCCTTGGCGCCGACGGCCACAGCCGCCAGCAGCAGGACCAGCCCCAATGTCGTTGTCAGTTGCTGCATGATGTTCTCGTCTCCCGTTGTCGTCGGATTCGATGCCTGGATCGCGACGTACCGCACGCCGCCTCAGCCACAAACAGCGGGAATAGTGCACTCGGGTGCATAAATGTCAACCTTTTGGACCCGAAGTTCGCCCCGGAGTTCCTTGTGCGTACCAGAAAAAGACAAAATTGCGAATATCTCAGGCCTTTTGTTGACAAGTCAATCGCGGCAGGCTCAAATGGAACGAGGCGGAAAGAGCCCCCCGATTTCCGCAGACGTTCGGTTCCATAGTAGGGCCCTGCGGCCGGGGAAACAAGAATACAGGAGAATCACCGTGCCCAAGACAATCGCACTGTTGGAAGAGCTGCAGAACCTGGAAATCACGCTCGACGAGACCAAGATCCTGCATCCGGAACCCAAGAAGGTCGAACCGCTCGAAGCCCAAGCGCAGACCCTGCGGAAACAGGTTCGCGAGGACCCCCTGGCCCGCTATGACCGGCTGGCGAAAACCGGAGTCGCCGTCGCCGTCGTCAGAAACGGCGTCTGCATGGGCTGTGCCATGAGCATACCTCAAGGCGACCTCAACCGTATCATCGCCGGCAAGAGCCAGCCAGTCTGCCCCAACTGCGGCCGCTACCTGGCGCTCCCCGAAGACGACTGATCCGCATTGCCGGACAGTCAGACGACGAAGGCCTCTTCCGGCGATAGCTACACCTGCCGCGAAAAGGGTGCGGGATCGTGTTTCTGCGTTCCGAGAAGAAGCCCCAAGCTCAGCTCGGGGAGTATCTACACCCCCTTCAGTTCAGCCGGAGCAACGGGCGGGAGAGCCATGCCGAAAGCAAAACTGAAGGGAGGCTGACACTCCCCCGGCACAGCCGGGCGGATCTTTTCGCGGGGTGTAGATAGACCGTGCCGCCCTACCGTTTGGCCGGCAGCAGGGACACATCGTCGACCCAGACGGAGCCTTTAGACTTGCCGCGTTCGGCGCCGATCCCGAACTTCAAAACGACGTACGGCGTTTCGGGGGTGACGTCGATGGTGATCTCGGCCGGGATCCACTCCGCTGTCGTGCCCGTGACTGCCGCGATGGTCTTCCGCTGCTTTTTCGGATAGTCCGTGCCGACGGAGAACTTGCCGTCGAAGTCTTTGCATTTGACGTAGAGCTTCACGGCGTAGGTCCCGGCTTCCAAGGCCTTGCCGAAGGCCGCCAGACCACCGCGTGTCTTCACAGAACGCCCGCCGTCTTTCGCGTCGAAACGCAGCGATCCCTTGTCGTTGTGGCCGACCTCCGGGTCGATTGTGTAGCTTCCGTAGGGATCGAACGCCTGCGTGCCGCAGGGCTTGACAACGGAAACGACCTGGTCGCCGGAGAAGGTTGAGCCGGACGGGATGAACAAGGCGGTCTTACGATTGACCTGCGGCTTCCAGGCGGGATGCCACTCGGCACTCGCAAGCATCTTCTTCGCTTTCTTGCCGTGCACGGACAGGATACGCCACTGGTCATGGTGCTTCGTCCCCTTCTTCTCGGTCTTCGGCCAGTTGTGGCGCTGGACGTGGTGGTCCTGCAGGACCATGCACATGCTGGCGTGGTACTGGTGCCGGCGGGATTCGCCGATGATCTCATACACCGGATTGACGTCCGTCTCGCCGAGATAGGCTACCATCGGATCCGTCTTGCTCAGCGTCAGCAGCACGGGCCGCGCAAAATGGTTCAGCGGCCGCTTGTACAGCTTGTTGTCATCACCGCGAACAACAATGTGCGTGTATCGACCGTCGTAGGGCTTCGTCTCGGAATGCGCCGGTCGACAGCAGCCATAGGGGAAGGGATCAAAGATCTCCAGGACCGAGCGCGCGTCCTGCAGATATTCCATGCGACTGTCCATGTCATAGACATAGGTATCGCCGTCTGCCGCGTAGGAAATGGTCACATCCGTCACCGTCCGAACAGACGCGTCATCCCCTTCTTTCTTCTTCTTCAGGATAAACGACCGCAGTTTCACGCGGTCCGGCTTCACCTCAACGATTTCGAACGGCTTTTCGGGCCACTTGCCGCCGCCGTGGAAGTTGGTCGGCGCGTAGATCACCGGGCGGGCGCCCGGCCGTAATTTCATCTCGTACAGTCCGACGGGATGCCAGCTCCAGGGCTTGCCGTCCTTGCCTTCCGCAATCCGCGCAATCGGCTCCTGCCCGTCGAATACCCAGCGATAGCCGCACCACTCACGGACGTTAAACGTCGACTTATGCTCGGCCTCGCGCTCGGCGCCGGTGTGGTTGATCGGACTGGTGAACTTGATGTTGTACGCATCAACCAGGGCATGACTGGCGCCGATCATCAACTTGCCGCCATCGATCGGATCGATGGCATCTCGTACCCGAAGGACCTCCTTGCCGTTGACTTTGACAATGACGGCGCTGGTACGCAGCAGCGAAATGGTAAACGGCTTGTCTTTCTCGATCGCACAGTCGGCAACAGCCAGAAAGTTGTTTGGTGTCTTCCACAATGCCACACACTTCTCTTTCACGGAAAACTGCAGCCGGTACTGCCGCAGTTCACTGTGGAAACCGAAGACGATGCCGCCTTGGAAGTGGTACTGCGCCATCGAGTCAAAGCGACTGTACTGGCCCGTGTCAAACAGTGGTTTCGCGAACTTATAGTCGCCGATGATCATTGTCGCTTCAAAGTCAAACGAGCTGTCCGCTTCTATTTCGCCGACCGGTTTCGTCTGCCACTCCACAGGATAGAAGCGCCAGTTCTCGCCGGCGGTTTTCGGCAGGTTCCAATCCGGCACACGGTCTTTGTTGATGGCGATGGGCAGGACCTCACCGGCGGCACAGACGAAGCCGACCAGAAGCATAAGAAAGAGGGGTCGTGATTTCATCTCAACGCCTCCTGCTGCTTTTCTTCACACGGTTGGCCGGCAACGCAATGCCCGGCGCGTAATACGCCACGGCCGAGGCATATTGCGGCTCGCCCTGGTCCAGGTACTTCTGCTTGTGCGTGGTGATCAGATAGAACCCGCCGTCCGCAACCGGCACAATACGCCGCGGCCGTTTCCAGCTTTTGCTTGGCTGCGGGAACTTGATCGTCGATACCAGCTCCCACTTCGGTGTCGCCGATTTTTCCGCCACCCTGAGACCCACCAGTCGCGAGATCTTGCCGTTGCTCTCGAAGCGATAGGTCTCGTTCAGATGCGTGAAATACGCATCCTTCTGTTTGTAGCGGTTTTCCACACGACGCGCCAGTTTACCCTCTTCCCAGTAGTACAACCCCATGGATGACGTCTGCAGCAAGACCCCCGGCAGGCCATTCGGCGGCGTCAGGAACTTCTTCGTTTCCGGCCCCGTAACCGTCTTCGTCCCCTTGACATACTGCAGGTCCGCCTGTGGAAAGACGTCCTCGTACTTTGCCGCCAGACTTTCCACTTCCACCTTGTCGTCCACCAGACTGACGCGGCCGAACATCGGGAACTTGTGATCAATCCGCTGCCACCAGCAGTAGATCACGTCGCGAACCGGGAAGCACGCCATGTAAAACGCTTCCTGATGCGAACGACTGCCGGGGCCGGCCACCTTGTCGACGGGCTTCAGCGTGCGCCCGCGATCCGTCGACACCAGAATATTCGGCCAGCCGCCTTTCAAACCGTCGCAGTGCACAACAACGAGTCCCCCATCACTGGTCATCGCCGTATCATAGTTCTTTGCACCGGAATGAAAGACCTTGCCGTTCGGTCCCCGGGCCCGGCCGATCTGCGCCTTGCGTTCACTGACGTCATAGTACCAGGAGGTCTCTTCGTTCTTGCCGGTGTAGCCGCTGCCGTTGCCGTCGCAGACATGCAGAAACACCAGATCCGTCGACGCGCACACCCGCGTGCCTTCGTGTCCCAGAACCAGGACGTTCGTCGGATTCTTCCCCGGCTCCGGAAACGGTTCCAGCTTGCCGTCAATCGTGAGATAGAACAGCTCCAACCCATTGGCACCCGGTTTGACCGCCATGTAGCGGCCCTTCGTTTTGGTGTTTGTCGAACCGTGTGTAATCCAAAGCATATTCTCCGGCCCGATCGCCGCATCCATGAATCCCTTGACGCGTGGTTTGTTATACAGCCGCTGGTTCAAGTTTCCGACGACGAACGTTGGGGTGCCGCCCTTGGCGCCGCCGGCCGCCGCCACGCTGCCAAGCAACGCCAGCACGAAGGCGCAAAATCCTCTGATCGTTCGTTGGTGTTCCATCTGATTCTCCTTTGCTATGATCATTCCGGCATTCTAGTTTTTCTGTTGCAGCAGCTTCCTCACGCTGTAGGCGTGACCGTTTCAAGCATGGGGTTGGCAAAGCCTACCCCAGGATAACGTGGCAACCGATATCAACGCTGAAGGCGTTGAAGTAGGCCTTGCCGAACCTGAGTAGACGTGTGTCATTTCTTATCTTCTACTGTCTTCGCATCCCAGTGCTTCGATGATCCGGGCGCGAGTTTGATGGTCTCAGAAAAATCGAAAACATCCCAGCCGGGAGCTGTCTTCAGCGAGACCTGCATTGGTTTGTCCGTCGGATTGTGCGCTTCCACGTGCCAGACGCCGGGCAGTTTCCAGGCAGCTTCGATGCGGACATCGTTGCGATCCGCAATGACCGGGTGGCCGATGAAGACGTGCAGGTCATCGTTGTACGGATCAAGCTGTGCGAAGGCCCGACCATCGCGGATCGGAAGCGCCCGCGTGTTGGCCGTCTTTCGTGTCTTGTCCAACAGCACGACCGACCACTTGTCATTCAGGTTTTCCACGCTGGTTGTCAGGAACGTATTCAGGTCCACCTTGGGTATCTTCGCTTCGATGCCCGACTGTTGCCCGTCCAGACGCCAGATGAAGAAGTTGTCGATCTGCTTGCCGCGAAGGATCTCGGGTTCATAGGCCGTGTCGCCGACGGACACCACGCCCATGGCCCGGGCGAATGCATCCATGACATGATGCGGCGTCCCGCCGCCAGCGCCCGCAAAGGCCACGCGGGCGGCAAGCGTTTCACCCGTTCGGATGTCCCGCCCCACACCCGCGTACAACGAAATGCCGCCGCTTTTGTTGACGCGGTATTCGAGATTATCGTCCAGGGCCAGAAAGATCACGGAACCGCCGAGTTGTGACAACGTCGCGTAGGAGCCCTTCTTGAACACGCCGCTGACAGGCGTCATGCCCTTCTCGGTCACAATGGTCTTGCCGCCGACGTACAGCCGCCAGCCGCGACTGCCGGTGGACATGACACGAATGCCGTCCTTGGTCTCGATATCTTCTTTCGCGGTCAGCACAGTTTCATGCCAACCCATGCGGACCGTGCCGGGGACCCAGTTGCAAGCGTAGGTGCGGACGTAGCCTTTCACTTTCTTTGTCGGCACGAGCCGCTGCCAGCCGCCCCAGGAGTTGCCCCAGCCCAGTTGCGGCTGTTCGTACTTGTGGCCCAGCTCGCTCTTCTCAACCTTCTGCTCCTTCGGGTCGAAGGCATAGATCAGATCCGCTTGCCCAATCGCGATTTCCGGACTGATCAAGTAGGTATTGGGATAGGAGAACAGGTACTTGTTCTCGCCGGGAATGCGCGGTACGCAATCCAACGTGGCCGTGGGAAACCCCATGGGCTTGCCGTCAATCGGCAGCGTCGGGCTCTTACGGGTCAAACAGACCGCCGGCTGGTGCCTCAACATCAACAAGCCCTTCGACGGTGTGATCCCCATGTTCCCCCGGAAACTCACCTGGATCCAGTGCTGCTGATCGTCGCGCGTCCGCAGGCGGCAATTGCCCAGGGGATTGCAGCGGTCCGAACAAAAGAATTCTTCCATGATCAGGTTGCGCGGATACCAGCCCATGCTGATCGCCTTCTTCCCATTCACGTCTTCGACGATCAACGTGTAGGTCCGCTGCTGACTGTGCGCGAGAACCAAGTCCTGCTCAAAGCTCTTGGCGCCGTCTGGCAGCCAACGGCGAATGGCGCCGCGATGGCCGTCGTGCACGGCAACGCTCTTCAGCCCGACATCAGAGGCAACGCGCAAACGCAGCCGGACCTCCCAGAGATCCGGGCGCCACCAGAGCCCGTTCGGGTGCATGCAGTTGTTTGCCGCCTGCCACGCGAGAATCCGCGGGCCGTTGGTGATGTACTGCGAGCCGGAGCCGCTGAACGAATAGGCGCCTTTATGCCATTTGCCGTCGAGTTCCGTCACCGGGCGATGGGCAACTACCCGCCAACCCTCGCCGGCGCGTTTGGCGACCTGCTTCGGGCTGCTCATGAACTCGAACGCACAGGCCGCCTGCAGACCGCCGATGCCAACGAGGTAGAGGTATTCATCCAGGGCATCGTCGATCTGTTTGCCGTCTTCAAAACTGACGATCGGGAAGCTGTTGTAGAGTTTGTAGCTGGCGTGATGCAGCTGATTGTTCTTGTGATTCCAGAAGCCGCTGAGGACCTTCTGACTGGTCAGCTCGTTCTGGTAACGGAAGTATGCCTTGGTGCGGATCTTCTGCGTCGTTGCCAACCTCCGATCCGGCAGCAGCATGTCGTCCTTCGCCAGCGTGACCTTGTCCGCAAACAAATACAGGTGATTGCCCTGCGCGTCTTCGTAGGTCAACCCGGGAGCGGCCAGGAAGTTCTCGTCGGTATTCGCTTTGCACTCGGCAACAAGTTTGTCCCACTTCGCTCGATCCAGTTTCAGACTGTCTTCCATGAAGACGATAAACTTCAGGCCGGCCTTCTTTGCTTCCCGCACATAGTCGGCCACCGTGCCGGTTCCCGACGACAGTTCCGTGCGGGCGCCGATAAGCCCCGCATTCTGCGGCTGGTTGGCAATCGGTCTGAGCTTGGACCAGTCGCGTTGTGCCGGGTGGCCCCATTTTTTCTTCGGCGGGTTGAGTACGGTGTCGGGTGTCTTCAATCCCCCCATACCGGCTGCCATCGAGGGTTCAGCCAACCAACGGAATGTGTTGGCGAACAAACGCAGCCATTTCGACGGTTTGTCATCGACGCCCTTGGCAAGAAGATTCTCAACAGTCGGACAGAAGCTCGGGGGAGCGAAGGTCCATTGGCGACCGATGCCGAGGACGGCCAGCCGGCCCTTGCCCATCTCGCGGACGCCCATGATCGGCGGGGATTGTTTCACGCCTTCCTTCGGGATCCATTCCTGAAGATACGTGTCGCTGCGTTTCGACGGCCGGGAGCTCATGCTTTCCGGGCCGCGCACAATGACCTTCCAGTCTTTGGAGAAATCAAAGCTCATCGGCGGGTGCGCCCCGGTACTGCCGCGCCAGGTAAACACCAATAAGCCGTCAACGCCTTTGTTGAACGGCGGCGCGACGTCGTTGGTCCAGGAATGATGCACGCGCATGACATCGCGAACCTGGTTCTTCTTATCGTTCTCGACGATCGCCTCCCAACGCGGCCGGGCGCCCTGAGCGGCGATCCATTTCATGTTGGCCGTCCAGTCGGCGGTGCGGGCGTGTGAGCCGCTCGGGTAGGTTTGAAACACCCCGCCGCCTTTCTGCATGAAATCTTCGAGCGCTTTCCGGTCGTCCGCTGACACACGATGGACGACAACTACGTTGTACTTTCCGGACGCCAACTTCTCGGCCAGATTCCCGCCCACATCCACGGCAAAACCCATCTCCACCAGCGGCCGAACAATGTACCTGTTGTGGACGCCGCCATGGAAGAGCACTGCCGGCTTCTGCCGGGGAGCCGCGGACGCCGCTGCAGTAATGCCCAAAGCCGTGAACGCGCTGAGTATGAGGGATACGACATGTTTCATTTTGTGATTCTCCTGACGATCGTCAATTGCCCCAGGTTTCTATTCTCTCCCACTTTTCCATCATCGGCGCCGGCGCGTGCTTCTGCCCTTCTTCACGCCGCGCTTCACCTCTTTCGGAAGACCGCCGTACGCGTCTTCCGACAACCGGAACCATTCGCACTGTTTGAACGTCTTCTTGCCCTGAGCGATGCTGCCGGCAAAACAGAAGTCGCCCTTGTAGACTTCCATGGCCGACAGGTAGTAGGGATTGCCCTTGCGGACCTTGAACAGTGTGTGCCAGGTCGTGCCGTCAGATGAACAGCTGACGAAGTAGTCCTTCCCCTTCTTTGGGTATCCGGCAGTGTGCAGGATGTAGGCGACGCCATCGCGGACGACCGCGTCGGCGAGGGAGTTGGCGCCCTGCGGCAAAGAGGTCTTCTTCGCCTTCCAAGGCTCAATCGATTCAACCAGGTACCAGTCATTCGATTTGACCAAGAGGACATCCTTGAACGGGATCGGACTGCTTAGTGTCCAGTTCAATCGCTGCCCGTCCTTGATGATCTCGTTGCGTCGGTAGTAGACCTGCTCAAAAAAGTTCTTCTTGTTGCCGGTGAACTTGATCATCCATGGGTGCTCCTGGACCTTGCCTTTGAAGTTGAGGATGGACGTGGTGTAGACCACGCCTTGCCATTCAAAGAACTCACTGTAGTTGCAGTTCTGTTCCGGTTGGAATTTCTTCGGTTGCTCGATCACTTTCCAGGTCTTGCCATCGTCCGCGGACAACAGGATGGACGGCCATTTGTATTCGATACGGCCGTGCGTCAGCATAATGAACTTGCCGAACTTGAAGCGGATCTTCCAATGTAGCGGGATGGGGGCATTCGTTGCAACCAGTTTGA
>CAYLNH010000228.1:0-12006 GCA_964384625.1 uncultured Lentisphaerales bacterium | reverse complement strand
CTAATATAGCACACACCGCGAGAATGTCGCCTATTTGCGTGCCGGATTAATACAGAACTGACATGCGCCCGATGGCCGCTCATGACTCCTTCACGAGTTGATCGGCACCCGGTCTTGTGGCCGGGCAAAGCGCAATCCGGCAGTTCTTTGAGCGGCAAGAGGATCCCTGGGGACTGAACACAACCGGATTGCCGGCCTAGGACCGGGAAACGTTGATCCGGCAGCACGAGGAATGGCCGCGGGCTCAACTGCCTCAGACGGAAGACCCGGGTGCAGCCTGGGGCGTGGCAGCACGAAAGGACCCGGCCGACAACAGGCTGCTGAAGCCCCGGAACTACTCGGGGGCGGCAGCCAGTTCGGCCATCAACTCGTCGATCAACTCCTTGACCGAGACGATCTTGTCGACGCGGTGGGCGGTCTGCCCGCAGAAGACAATCCCGCCTTCGGTATCGCCGAAGTACGAGTTCAGGAGGGCCTTGGCGATGCAGTATCTGGCGTCGTCGGCTTTGCATGCGGTCAGACAGCGGTACGGGCATTTTACCCGGCTGTCTTCGCTGAGCTCATCCAGGAAACGCGTGCGCACCGCTCGAGCCGGCATGCCAACGGGACTGCTGATGATGATGATATCGTCTTCCGCGGCGTCGATGTACTTCTGTTTGAAGGCTTCCGAGACATCACACTCATGGGTACAGACAAACCGCGTTCCCATCTGGACGCCGGCGGCGCCGAGCTTCAGCATGGTCGCGATGTCGTTGCCGTCGAACACGCCGCCGGCAGTGATGACCGGGATCCGGCGCTGATGCTTTTCCTCGTAGGGGCGGACGGCGTCGAGGACCTGCGGCAGCAGCCGTTCCAAAGAGTTTTCGGCCGGCTCGCGCAACTGTTCCACCGAGAAGCCGAGATGCCCGCCGGCCAGCGGCCCCTCCAGGACGAAGGCGTCAACCGTACGCTGATACCGGCGGTCCCAGGTTTTCAGGATCAGGTTGGCGACGCGGGCGGAGCTGACGATCGGCACCAGGGCCGTACCGCTGCCGTCGGCCACAATGGTCGGCAGTTTCATCGGCAGACCAGCGCCGAAGACGATGATCTGGACGCCTTCTTCGGCGGCGGCCTTGACCATATCGTCGGCATTGCTGAGGACTCCCATGACGTTGACCGCCAGGAGGCCGTCGGTCATCTCCTGCGCCTTCCGGATCTCCTCGACCATCGCTTCCCGCGATTCCTGTTCGTAATGGCGCTTGGAGTTTTCGATATCGCCCAGACCAATGCTCGAAATGGTGCCGACGCCGCCTTCGTTGGCGACGGCAGCAGCGAGTCTGGATTTTGAGACGCGTACGCCCATACCGCCCTGGACGATGGGGATCCGTGCGGTTACCGGTCCGATTTTGAGTTCTGGTATTTTCATCAAGCGCCTGTCTCCGCCGTTACGGCCAAACAGGCATTGCCGCCGCCGAAGCCGAAGGAATTGCTGATTGCAGCCCGCATCGGACAGTGCTCTTTGCCATTGACAACGTAGTCGAGCGGGCAATCCGGATCCGGTTCCCGGTAGTTGATTGTGGGGGGCGCAATGCCGGTTTTCATACTCATCACCAAAGCTGCAAACTCAACCGCGCCGGAAGCGGCCATAAGATGGCCGATCATCGACTTGATTGAGCTTACCTTCAGGTTGGCGGCGTACTCGCCGAAGACCTGCTGGATCGCAGCACTTTCACATTTGTCGTTCAGCACGGTGGAGGTCCCGTGCGCATTAATATAATCAACCTGCCCAGGGGCAAGTTCTGCGTCGGATAAAGCGGCCGCCATGCAGCGGGCCATGCCCTCGCCTGAAGGGCTGGGGGCGGTCAGATGGAAAGCGTCCGCCGCGGCGCCGTACCCGGCGACCTCGGCATAAATGGTCGCACCGCGGTTCTCGGCGTGTTCGCGGCTTTCGAGCACCGCAATACCGGCGCCCTCGCCCATGACGAAGCCGTCGCGCTCTTTGTCGAACGGCCGACTGGCTGTGGCCGGGTCGGTGTTGGTAGTCATGGCGCGGGCGGCACAGAAGCCGCCGTAGGCCAGCGGCGTCACACAGGCTTCCGCGGCGCCGGCGACCATGAGGTCGGCGCGGCCGTCGCGAATGGTGGTGAACGCGTCGCCGATGGCGTTGGTCCCGGTGGAGCAGGCAACCGACGGAGCCGACAGCGGGCCCTTGAGGCCGAACGTGATCGAAACCATGCAGGCAGCCATGTTGACCAGCAACCGCGAGACGAAAAACGGATTGAGTTTCTTCGGGCCGATGTCCTTGAGCACCTGGTAACCGTCCTCAATCGTCTTGGAGCCGCCGATGCCGGAGCCGATGATCGTGCCGGCGCGGTCGCCGTCGAAACTGCCCGCCTCCAGGTCGGCGTCGGCCAGCGCCATATTGGCGGCGGCCACGGCAAATTGGGTGAAGCGGTCCATCCGCTTGGCGGCCTTCGGGGCAATCCAGTCGGTCGGTTCGAAATCTTTTACCTCGCCGGCAAGCTGAGAGCGGAAGTCGCTGGGGTCGAAATGGGTCACGCGGCCGATGCCGCTGCGGCCGTCGGCGACGGCGTCCCAGAATGCCGGAATACCATGGCCGACCGGCGAAACAACCCCCAGACCAGTTACGACGACCGAACGTTTTTCCATATCCGCGAGGAATTCCTTTCCCAGATGATCCTCAATACAGCCGGGCTGCAGGAGGACCTTGCGAAACCACTGACAGATCATTATCCTCGCGGATAAGAATCTCAGAAGGGGATCGCGTGCCTGACCGCGTCTCCGCCTCCCGCCGCAAAACACGCCTCCATGTGCCGCGGCATGCGGTGAACCGAATAGTGTGGTCCTTCAATAGAAAAAATCAATAGGGAATTGCCGATTTCCTGCATTCAACCGGATGGATACCGCCCTACAGGCTGTACATGCCGTCATCATACGCCGGGCCGCCAATTCCACCCATGCCGCCCGTCTCGTCGTCGAGCCCGAGATCGCCCAGATCTGCCTCGATCTTCTCGGGGTCTTCGCCGGCCTCGAGGCGGCGGACGGCCTCCTCCATTTCGGGTTCGAGCTGCTCGCCGGTGATTTCGCTCATCCGGCGCATGAGCCCTCCCATCTGTCTGGGATCGTTCTCGTCCATGCTCTCAGCCTGCGTCATCAGCCGCATCAGCTCCTGCTCCTGCCGCGGCGAGAGATCCGGGATGTCGTCCGCACTCCCGGGTTCCGCGCCTTTCATCGCGCCCGTTGACTTCCGGGTCGCGCCGGAAACGGCAAATTTCGACATCATCTTTTTCATCGTTTCCGTGTTGCCGCAACGCGGGCAATATGCCCGTCTGGCGGTCTTGGGGTTCTTCACCAGAAAGCTGAAGACCACATTGCAGTCCGGACAGAGATATTCGTAAATCGGCATGCTCAAGTCCTCCCTTCAAATCACGTTGACGACTGGACTATAGCCCCGCCGGAAACCGGCGGCAAACAGCCGGCGTCATTGGCCGATGCAGTACAGCTTCTTGCGGCCGCGGATGTACAGCCGGCTGCCGACCGGCAGGGGGGTCGAGCGAAACGGCTCCAGTTTATTCTTGCCGACCACTTCGAACGTCCGCGACGCCTTGATTATGAGCGTGGCGCCGCTTTCCACGCTGATCAGGAGCTTATCGCCGACCAGCACCAGACTCGGGTAATACGTGCCCTTGCCCACATTTGTTTTCTGCGAAAACAACACCTTGCCGCTCGCCGTATCGACGGCCGTCAGGATCCCCTTCTGGGTCAGGCCGTAGAGCACGCCGTTGACCACTACAGGAGAGGCATAGTAGCGGTCGCGCGGGACCCCCTTGGCCCCCCACAGCCTCTTGAGCTTCACGGCATCCGTCAGTTCCGCCGGCAGTTGGACCGCACCGCAGCCTTTCTGATCCATGTAATACAGCACCCCGTCCTGCGCGACCGGACTGCTCCAGGGAAGCTGCACAAAGCGCCGGGCCGTGACCTTGCCGTCACTGACGCGAATCAGATCGCCGCCCGTCGTAACCACCGCCGGCCGGCCGCCGATGTCGACGCGATAGGGAGTTCCCCACGTACCGGGGCCGTCGGCGGTCCAGGCGGTTTCGCCGTCGCTCAGGTTGAGAGCGAAAACGGTCTTGTTGATATGGACAATCACCTTGTCGCCCACGATCGTCGGCGACGCGCTGTGCCCCCAGCCGTGCGTCGGTTTGGCGACCAGCCGGATCCACCGGCGGGTGCCGTCCAAGTCAAAACAGGCGGCCACCCCCATGCCCGTGAGGGCACATACGACCTTGCCGTCGGTCACCGGGGTCGGCGAGGAATAGCCGTTGTTGTTGTGGGTCCGCGGCGCCCCGACCTTGGCCGCCAACCGGAATGCGTCGGCATTCTTCGGGTCGGCGGTGATCGTCCGGCAGAGTTCACCGAGCCTGGCGTAGAGTTTCAGGTCCGTGGGGTCACGCTTGAGTTTCTTCTGCAGGTCTTCCACCTGCTTCTGCAGCGTCTGGGCTCTGGCGGCCTCTTTGAGCTGATCCGGCGGGAAAATCTGGTCGTAGCCCAATCCCTTTTGCCAGAGGATCTTGCCGTCAGCGGCGTTGACACAGATAAGGACACCGGGTTCGGCGCCGACGAAGACCTTGCCTGCGGTTTGAATCGGTGACGCATTACCCCAGTTGGGCAACGGCGCGGCCCAGACGATGTTCTTGTCGGTCGCCCACGCCAGCGGCGGGTCGGCGTTCGGGAACAGACCGTTGCCGTCTCGGCGAAAGCCGCACACCTGCTGCGCGGCAGTCGTGTTTGTCAACGCCACCACACCCCAGAGTGCGATGATCAACGTGTTCTTCATACCTGTTGCTCTTTCCTATTCTTCGCCGAACGTCGCGGCGGCGTATTCCATTTCTTTGATGATCTCCAGGCTCTGCGTGCATTTCTCCTCGCAGGCGCCGCATTGGACGCAGGCATCCGCCTTGGCCGTGGGCATGCGGTTGTAGCGTCGTTTCGGGCTCTCGGTGAAGCCCCAGACCCTGGCGTCGAAATTGCACGCCATCACCTTCGGGATGTCGATGCCCTGGGGACAGGGCAGACAGTATCTGCAGGACGTGCAGAACCCGTCTTTCGCCTCGGAGATCCGGCTCTGGAACGCCTGGATCTGCGCCAGTTGCTCCGCCTCGAGGCCGCCGCGGTCGACCGAGGCGATGGTGTCGGCGACGTCGGACGGCTTCGTCATACCGCAGAGCAAGGTGTCGATGTTCGCGTTGGAGACGACATAGCGCACGGCCATATCGGCGATGGATTCGGCGCCGATATCGTCGGCCAACTGCTGCAGCACCGGGCTGTCCTGGGCCAGACTGCCGCCGCCGACCGGGTTCATAACCACGGTGCCGATGCCCTTTCTGTGTGCTGCTTCGATCACCGGCGCGTACTTCAGGTTCATCAGGTTGTAGGTGGTCAGCATAATTTCGCACCAGTCGCATTCTTCGATATAGTCGAGCAGATTTTCAACCGAGTCGTGCGTGGTGAAACCGGTGTGTCCGATCAACCCTTCGTCCTTCGCTTTCAGAATGCCTTCCAGCACGCCGCCCGGGGCAATGACCTTGTCGTAATTCTCGCGGCTGTTGATGTTCCAGATCTGGTAGAAGTCCAGGTAGTCCACGTCCAGCCGCCGCATCTGTTCTTCGATTCGCCGCCGGATGCAGTCGGCGGACGTGTCGTCTTCCGGTCGGATCTTCGTAATCCAGGCCGACCATTTGGTGGACAGGATCACCTTGTCGCGGTAGCCGTCCTTGAGGGCGCGTCCGAGAACCCACTCGGACTCGCCATAGCCGCGAGAGGTGTCGATATAGCGCATGCCGGCATCGATCGCCTGCCGGATCAAGGCGACGCCGTCGTCCACATCGCGCGGCAGACGCATGGCGCCGATGCCGGCCGGCGGCACGTCAAAACCGCAACGTCGGCCAAATGGTCTGTATTGCATCTTCTCGTTCCTTTGCTTGGGGGCGGACCGGAAATCGTCCGCCACGGTAACAGCCCGAAGTTACTCGGAGCGGATCGCGCGGCTCGGCGAGATGAACATGGCCATCATCGCGGGGACGACAGCGGCAAGAACACACAGCACAAAGGCGCTGATGCCGATGCCGGTGAGGTCGGCGGTCCGCACTTCAGCCGGGAGGCCGTCAAAGAAATACAGCGCCGGCGGCAGGAATTCGCGACCGAACAGGCCGCTCATCAGCTCCAGAAATACATTCCGCAGACGGACCATCAACAAGCCGACCAGAATTCCGACGCCGATTCCGAAGGCGCCGATGACCGCGCCCTGCAGGAAAAACACCAGCATGATGGTCAACGGATCACCGCCGATCGCTTTCACAATGCCGATCTCACGGGTCTTCTGAAAGACCACTGTGATCAGCGTGGCGCAGACGCAGAAGGCGGACACCAGCACAATCAGGACAAGGATGATGAACATCACGACTTTCTCCGTCTGCAGGGCATCGAAGAAACCCAGGTCATCGTCCCGCCAGGACCAGGTGAAGTACTCGCCGAGCATGTCGTCGGCGTAGATCTGTTCGAGGTAGATGTCGAACTTGAACGGGTCGTCGGTCTTGATCTTGATCTCGGTGGCGTCGCCCCAGTCCATGGTGACCAGTTCGCCTTCCTGTTTGATGATCATCAATTCGGCAGCCTTATCGATCGTGGTGATGATGATGCCGCTGTCGAACTGGTGCATGCCGAACTCGAAGAAGCCGGCAATCTCGAGTTCTTCCGGGACGTATTTCTCCTCCGGCTGAACGATTCTGGCTTCCCCGGTTTCCTCGAACCTGACGTAATTCTCCAGATGCCCGGTTGGATGAACGAACAGCTTGTCGCCGATCTGCAGGCCCAGCGCCCGCTGCAGTTTGATGCCGATCAGCACCTGATCATCCTGCAGTTCGTCATAAGCCTGGACAAAGGAGTGCTCGGTCTTGGTTCCGTCCAGCTCGGTCCGGCGAACCAAGCAGTTGGCGCGGATCTCCGTGACCTTGGGGTCCGTCCGCTTGTCGATTCCCATCAGCGTCACGGGCTGTGCTTTGCGGCGCGCCTGCACCAGTACCGGTCCCTGGATTACCGGCGTCGCCGCAAATCCCAGTTCGCTGAGGCGCACGACCAGGCGGTCGGCATCGCGAATCGGCTCCCCCAGCGGATGACGCAGCCGCAGGTGCGAGGTCAGGCTGAAGATCTGCTTGCGCATCTCCCGGTGAAATCCGTTCATCACGGAGATTACCACGACCAGCACGGCAACGCCGATGATCGGGCCCAGGACGGAAAGGGCCATCGAGATGGTAATGAACGACTTCCGCGGCTTCAGATACCGCAGGGCAAGAAATAGGCTCGTCCGCAGTGACATCTCACGATGTCAACTGTTTGGTGATCGTGTTCACCGTGGCCCGCAGGGAATCGTCGTTGGTCATCCGTTCGCCGATGGCGTCAACGGCATGAACAATGGTCGCGTGATTCCGGTTGAAGGCATCCCCGATAACGGGGAAGGAGAACTTGGTCAGTTTGCGGGACAGGTACATTGCCACCATCCGAGCCTGCGCGATGTTCTGCGGCCGCTTGCGCCCGAGGATGTCCGAGACTTTGACGTCGAACTTCTCGGCCACGTGCCGCTGGATCATGTCGATCGTCACGATGCGGCGATTTTCGACGTCGAACTTGTCCTTGAGCAGGCGTTCAGCCAACTCCGGGGTCATGTCGCAGCCCAGCGCCGAGACGTTCATGGTCAGGATCGTCAAGGCGCTTTCCAGCATTCGCATATTCGACTGAATCCGGCTGGCCACCAGGAAGAGCACGTCGTCACTGAGCTTAACGCTCTGCATCTCCTGCTTCTTCTTCAGAATCGCGACGCGCGTCTCCAGTTCAGGCGGCAGAATCTCAGCCGACAGCCCCCAGTCGAAACGGCTGATCATGCGGTCTTCCAGACCGATCTCCTGCGGGGTGCGGTCCGCAGCCAGGATGATCTGCTTGTGCGCGTTGTACAGCGAGTTGAACGTATGAAAGAACTCTTCCGACGACTGCACCTTGCCTTTGAAGAACTGCACATCGTCGATCAGCAGGAGGTCCAGACTGCGGAAACGGCGGCGGAACGCCGGCAGCGTACTTTTCTGCACGGCTTCGACGTAGAGGTTGACGAACTCCTCGCTGGTGAGATACTCGATCTTGGCTTCCGGCCGGTGCAGGGCGACGTCGTTGGCGATTGCCTGCAGCAGGTGGGTCTTGCCCAGACCGCTGCCGCCGTAGACGAAAAACGGGTTGTAAATGGTTCCCGGATGCCGGCAGACCGCGGTCGCCGCGGCGACGCAGATCTTGCTGTTGTCGCCGACCACGAAACTCTCGAAGGTAAAGTCCGGCCGCAGGCGCAGGCGGGCCGTGATGGTCTGAGTCTGGGATTGCGGTTTCGCCGGAAAGGCCGGCACCGCGGACAACTCGCGACGCGTTGGTTTGGCAACCGGCGGCGCTTCATAGCCGCCGACGAATTCGGCTGCGAGGCAGGTGCCGGAATCGCCGGACACCAGCTCCTCAACCAGATCTTTGTAATTCGAATCGAGCCACAGCGCAACAAAGTCATTCATCACACCAAGTGTTATCACCTGGCGCTCCTCGTCCAGACGAACTGGAACGATACCCGCTAAATACCTCTCCCAGGAATCCGTATCGACTTTGTCTCGCAGCTGCTCGCGAACCGATCTCCACAGTTCCCGACAATCAGCCATCGACACCACTCATATGTATCAGAAAGTTCTCTCATAAATGCTGCAATCAGCACGTCCAGAATCCCCGGACCCCGCGTGCCACGCAAGAATCAATCTAGTGACTCGCCACGCCTTATCAAGCGCTTTTGATCGAGAAACCCGGAGATTGTCTCCGAAGCCGGCCGGCCCGGCCTGCCGGAGCGCGAGGAAAGCCGCTCCTGGAGCCGGCCAAACGCACGCCCGGGACATTCCGTCACAGCCCCGTTTTCCGCCTTGAAATCCCGCTGTCAACAGGTTATCCAAAGGCCATGCACAAGTTGTTATAAAAAGGCCGCCGACACGGTATAGTGAAGACGCCGAAAGACCGCTCGACAACGACGGAAAGCGACAGGAGACGATGAACAAGAAAGCCGTGATCGCCGCCCTCGAAGAAATCGCCCTGCTCCTCGAGCTCAAGGGCGAGAACCCCTTCAAGATCCGCGCCTACACCAATGCCGCACGGACCTTGCGCAACCTCGATCAGGATCTCGACGAACTGGTGCAAGCCGGCGAACTCGGCAACCTGAAGGGTTTCGGCGACGCCCTGGTCGGCAAGATCTCCGAGCTGGTGACCACTGACCAACTCGAGTACCTCAACGATCTGCGCGCTGAATTTCCCCCGTCGCTGCAGGACCTCCTGACCATCCCCGGCCTGGGGCCGAAGAAGATCAAACTGTTCTACATGGAGCTCGGTGTCGACTCCATCGACGCGCTGGCAGACGCCTGCGCCGACGGCAGCGTCGCCGCCCTGCCCGGCTGCGGCGACAAGACCGCCGCCAAACTGCTCGACGCCATCGAACGGGTCCGCGCCCACGCCGGTCTCTTTCTCTTCGCCCAGGCGCGCGCCGCGGCAGACCAGGTCGCCGCGGAACTGCGGCGCTGCCCCGAACTCAAGCGCCTGGAAGTCGCCGGCAGCCTGCGGCGCTTCAAGGAAATGACCAAGGACGCCGACCTCCTCGGCGCCGCCGCCCAGCCCGGCCCCGTCATGCAGGCATTCGTCGATCTGCCGTTTGTCCAGACCGTGCTCGGCCACGGCGAAACCAAATCCAGCGTCGTCCTGAACAACGGCCTGCAGGTGGACCTCCGGCTCGTGCCCGAGAATGTCTTCCCCTATGCTCTGCATCATTTTACCGGCAGCAAAGACCACAACATCGCCATGCGCCGGCGCGCCGGCGACAAGGGGCGTAAACTTAGTGAATGGGGGCTGTTCGAGGCCGACGACAGCCGCGTTCCATGCCGCCGCGAGGCCGACATCTTCGCGGCCCTGGAACTGCACTACATCCCGCCGGAACTCCGCGAGGGCGCCGGCGAAATCGAGCACGCCGAACAGGCGCCCTGCCCCGATCTGGTGGAACTGAGCGACTACCGCGGCTCACTGCACAACCACTCGACCGCATCCGACGGCGCCGAAAGCATCGAAAACCTGATCGCCCACGCCCGGGAACTCGGCCACCGGATGCTGGCCGTTACCGACCACAGCCGCGCCTCCTTCCAAGCAAACGGTCTCGACGAAGACCGACTGCAGGCACAGGTCGACCGGATCAATGCGCTGCAGGCGGACCTCGCCGATTTTACCTTGTTCAGCGGTATCGAATGTGACATCAAGACCGACGGCGAGCTGGATCTCGACGACGCGATTCTGCAGGCGGTGGACCTGGTCATCGTCTCCGTACACAGCGCCTTTACCCGGTCCGAAGAAGAACAGACCGCCCGGGTCATCCGCGCCATCGAACACCCCCAGACCAATATCCTTGCCCACCCCACCGGCCGCTTGCTGCCCCGGCGCGAGCCATACAACATCAATCTCGATAAAGTGATTGACGCGGCAATCGCCAATCACGTGGCCCTGGAGCTGAACTGCCAGCCGTCCCGCCTGGATCTGCCCTGGAACGTCTGGCGCCGCGCCCGCGACAAGGGACTCCGGTGCAGTCTGAACCCCGATGCCCACTCCCTGGACGACTTCCGCCACGTCGAATACGGCATCGGATTCGCCCGCAAAGGCTGGCTCACGGCCGACGATATCATCAACTGCTGGCCGCCGGAACGCCTGCAGAACTTCCTCAATCCATAAGGACTTGCGTCAAAACATTTAATCTTTTGAGGATTTGATTTGACTTTTTCTTCTATGAACGTTAAGATAGTGTCTGTCGGCAAACCTGGACGGTGCGCTTTTTAACTGGGGCACGATGATGTGCGGAACGACAAATAGATCCGGCGGGACATGGCGGTTCACGATGGTGGAACTGCTGGCGGTGTTTGCTGTCGTCATGGTTTTCTGTACGCTGCTGCTGCCGGTCCTTGCCGGCGCCCGCACCCGGGCGATGGATACCGTCTGCACAAATCATCTGTCGCACCTGACCGTCGGCGCTTCGCTCTACGCCCACGATCACGATGAAGTTCTCCCGGCGGGCGCCGATCGCCGGATGCTGCCGAACTGCTATTTCAGCAACCGTCACGATCTGCTCAGCGTCGGCGCCGAGTACGAATTTCTCGCCTACACCGGCCATCCGGCCACCGGATCCGCAACCTGGGATCATCCGGACCGCCAGCCGTCGAGGGAGTTTGATGACTCGCTCTGGTCGTCCTGGTTTTATTTCCCTGGCTGGGATCGTCTGGGGCCGCTGGCGCCGCCGTCCCGTCTGAACCAATCCGGCCCGGGGGCCGTGATGTTCCAGGACGGCCTGTTCCGCGACCGGGAAGGGGTACGCGAGCGAGTCACGCATAGTCGAGAGTCGACCCATTACTGCGACGGCCGGAATCTGGGTCAGCCCTCGCTGTGCTTCTTTGCCCCGTTGAGTCCGGAAATGGTTACCGGCCACCACTTGAGCCGCTACGACGGTTCGGTGGAGCGCCGCGAACATATTGAGGCCGGCTACCTGTCGACCGTCGACACAGAATGGCGGATCGGGCATTTCTTCCCGGAACCCCGTCCACCGCACATCGTGCCGCCGGTACAGCAGGCAACGCCCCCGAAACTGGAGTTCACCCCGGAGGGATAACCCCCCTTGCTTATTCAAATCCGGATCCGTCGTCACCGGGACGGGTCTGGATAAGCAAGGCCTAAGGACCTCCCTGCCTTCTCAATGCCATCGACTGCCTTCGCTTCTCGAAACTGCTGTTAAGCTCAGCCTTCGGAAGGCTGTCCTGAGGCCCAAGTAGGCCGTCGATTACTGCCCTTCTTTGCCTCGAGTGCCGACCTCTCAAGAGGTTGGGAACCTGCGGTGCTTGCGGATCTGTCACCGGTATG
>CAYLNH010000227.1:0-12128 GCA_964384625.1 uncultured Lentisphaerales bacterium | reverse complement strand
AGGTTGGTATGTCTGCCCCGAATAATGCGACGTTATTTCCGCGCCGACCCTTATATCGACTGCTACGGCCGGGGAAAAGCCGATCATGATGCGGTATTGGCGGAGCTGACTGCCGCGGCGCAAGCGGCTCAGCTGCCCTTGCTCAATCCGGCCTGTGAGGAGATCATCGGGGATGACTGCTGGCGCAACTCCAACCACATGAACCAACGCGGTGCCGACCGGTTCAGCCGCTGTCTGGCTCGGGCCGTAGCCGAGGTGCGGCGACTGACGAGCGTCTCCGAGAAGAGCCGGAAACTCGACTGTCGACCGGGTGGATCCTGAGCCATGCCTTTCACGGATATCCTTGGAGAACTGACGCTTCCGGCAATCATGCTGGCCGCTTTTCTCCTCTATCATCTTCTGCCGCAGCGCTATCGGAATGCCGCCCTGCTGACCATGTCGTATGCGTTGTACGCGGCGATGAGCTGGCGTTTCGCCCTGATCCTGCTGTGTCTGACCGGAGTGACGTATCGACTCGGGCGATCGCTGCAGCAGGGACGTTACCGGAAGCTGCGGCTGACGGTCGGCATCAGCGTCAACCTGCTGGTCTGGCTCAGCCTGAAAGGCGGCAAGGAGTTGGGCCCGCAGCTCGCGCTGCTGCTGCGGCAGTTCGGGGTTGAGACTCTGCGGGGTGTTGCTCCTTGGTTGCTGCCGATCGGTTTGTCGTTCTATATGCTGCAGGCAATCGCCTATCTGATCGAAATTTACCGTCGGCAACTGCCGCCCGCACGGCCGTTCATCGATTTCGCTTTGTACCTGGTTTTCTTTCCGAAGCTGACGGCCGGCCCCATCGAACGTCCAAAACCGTTTCTGGAGCAGCTGGCACACCCCGCCGTGGTCGACAACAAGCTGGCGGCCGAGAGCTTCGGCTTGATCGTCCTCGGTCTGTTCCGCAAGATCGTCATTGCCGACACAATCCTGGGGGTCATTCCGCCAAATGCTTTTTCCGGGCCGGCGAACGGCGGTGTGGCGGTGGTGTGGCTGATCCTCTTCGGGGCTGCGATCTACAACGACTTCTGCGGCTACACCTGCATGGTTCGCGGCATCAGCGGTTTGTTCGGCATCCGTTTGTCCCGAAATTTCAATACGCCCTTCTTTGCCGCCAGCTTCTCCGATTTCTGGAATCGGTGGCACATCAGCCTGTCGCATTATCTCCGGGACTACATCTACTCGCCCATGAGCCGCGCTCTGCTGCGGCGTAATCCGACCCGCACGAATGTGGCAAACCTCCTGCTGCCGCCCCTGGCAACCATGCTGGCCAGCGGCATCTGGCACGGGTTCGGGCTCAACTTCGTCATCTGGGGAACATATTGCGGGGTGTTGCTGATCGGCGAACGGCTGTGGAAGTTGTGGCAACCGCCGCAGCCGAGACAGAAACGACCGGTCTGGAAATGGGCCGCGGCCGTCGTCCTCGTCCAGGTGACCGCGATTATCGGACTGACGTTTTTTGTCTCGAATGCCGCCGATTTGCCCCATCTCTGGCGCGCAATTCTGATGACCGACTGGGACATGCCGGAAATTCGCGTACACTATTTGCTGCTGCTGTCGATTGGTCTCGATCTTGTGCAGCTCCGGCTGAAGGAGGAACTGCCGTATCTGCGACTGTCATTGCTGCCGCGCGCGGCCATTCTGGCCACGGCTGTTCTCCTGATCCTGTTGTTCGCCGGCCGACCACCGCAACCATTTGTCTATCAGGCCTTCTGAGCGAAAGGAACATTCATTTGACCAATGAGGAAACCATCAAGAAACTCCGCAGGTTCCTGCTGACGGAGATCATCCAGGACCCGGAATTTGTCATCGAGGACGATGAACCGCTGATGAGCGGCGGCGTCATCGACTCGTTCACCATGCCGCAGATCGCGGTATTCATCGAACAAGAACTCGGGGTGACAATCCCGGATCCGGAGTTGACGGTTGAAAAGATGGACACACTGGAGCTGATGGCGGCGAACGTTGAGCGGTACCGAACGTGATCGACCCGGCGACGATCACAGACAGGTTCGCGTCCGTCCCCGCTGTGTTGCAGGACCGTTACAAACGTGAACCGAACGAGTTGGCGTTGGTACTGATCGGCGACGACGATGCCGAGACCAGCTTGACGGTCAGTCAGCTTTGGGACCATGCCTGTCGCTGGAACAGCTGCTTCCGGCAGGTGCCGGCGGGTGGTCTGGCAGTCCTTGCACTCGGGCATTCGGTCGACCTGATCGGGGCGTTCTGGGGCGCTTTGTGCGCCGGCCTCGTGCCTTCCGTATTCTCCTACCTGGATGCGGCCCGTGACCGGGAGGTCGCGCTGAATCAGTTGGAACTGTTGTTGACTAATGCCGACGCCGCGGCGGCGGTTGTGCCGCAAACTGCAGACCTTGATTTCGGCGGCATCGGGTTGACGCCGGCGGCAGCCGCCGGCCACGAGGATACCGTGTCGGACCGCGGGCAGGAGGACCTGGCTTACGTCCAGTTCACCAGCGGTACAACCGGCATGAAGAAGGGCGTCGCCCTGTCGCATCGGGCCGTGCTGAATTTCGTCCGGGTCTATGCCGATGCCCTCGACATCACGCCGGCCGACCGCATCGCCAACTGGCCGCCGCTGTATCATGATTTCGGGCTGTTCGGCGGGCTGGTGTTCCCCGTCTGCCTCGGGATACCGACGATTCTGATGTCCCCGCAGAAGTGGGTGCGCAGCCCCGGCCGGTTCCTGCAGGCGATCAGCCGCCATCGCGGCACGATCTGCTGGATGCCCAGCTTCGGTCTGAACCATTCCGTCCGCGCTGTGCGCCCAAGCGAAATGGAGGGGTTGGACCTGAGCTGCCTGCGCTACCTGCCGAGTGCAGCTGAACCCGTCCGCTTTGACTGCCAGCAGGCATTCCTTGAACGATTCGCCGGTTGCGGTTTGTGCGAAGACGTTATGACAACCGGTTACGGCATGGCCGAGAACACGCTGGCGGCAACCGTGTCGCCCCCCGGCCGACGGGCCCTGGTGGACTGGATCGATCCCGTTCGCCTGCAGCAGCAACGGGAAGCCGTCCCCACCGGGCCGGAGCAGAAACGCATCTCGATCGTGAGCTGCGGACAACCCGTTGTCGATGCCGAAATCCGGATTGTTGACGAAGCCGGTCAGGACCTCCCGGATCGCCGCGTCGGGGAAGTCCTGATTCGTACGCCTTGTCTGTTCTCCGGTTACTACCGCCGGCCGGACCTGACCGCCGCAGTCCTGTCCGACGGCTGGTTTCACACCGGGGATCTCGGCTACATGGCCGACGGCGAGCTCTACGTCTGCGGCCGCAAGAAAGATCTGATCATTGTCGGCGGCAACAACATCCATCCGGAAGACGTCGAAGCCGTCGCCATGGGACTGCCGGGCGTCCGCGGGGACAAGGTGGTCGCTTTCGGTGTCCCCGACGATCGACTTGGCACCGAGGCTGTGGTTGTCGTTGCGGAACTCGATCGATACGGCAGTGAGGTGGACACCATGGCCCTGGAAAAGGAGTTGCGGCGGCTGGTGACCACCCAGATGGAGATCACGCTTGGCGCCGTCCGGTTTGTGCCCCGGGGCTGGGTTGAAACAACCGCCAACCGCAAGCTGTCACGCTCGCGGAATCGCGATAAGTTTCTGGCCGAACGCGGGTAAAACACCTTCTGGAAGACCGCTGGGGGGAACTTTTTGCCGGGCTCAGGTAACCTTTGGACTCGGCGCCCGGTAGCTATTGATGAAGCATGATTCCGGAAACTCATGTGCGATTGGGACAACGAACACGACGTTCTAAGGAGAACATATCGATGAAATTCATTCTGGCCGGTCTTCTGGCAATCCTGGCGACCGCAGCGTCCGCCACCGACATCACCGGAATCATCCCCGCCGATACGCGGCTGATCGTCCGCATCGATGTCGGCCGGACCATTCAAAGCCCGCTGGCGAAGGATCTGCAGGACATTCACCACGCGAAGATCACCAACCTGAAGACCTTCTTCAAAGAGAATATCGGCTTCGACTTCATGCTGACGGAAGAAGCCTGGCTGCTGTCCGGCAAGCCGGACACCGGCGTCGTCCTGTTGAAAGGCAACATCGATGCCGTCGAGATCAAAGGTAAGTTCGGCCAACTGCCGAACGTGACCGAGATGAAGTACGACGGCATCAAGTATGTCGTGAAGTTCAAGGACGACAAGAAGGACAAGTGGCAGCTGGGCGCGGTCCTCGGCAGGGACGTGCTGGCCATTGGCGACGTGCCGAGTATGGAGCATTTCCTCAAGGCCTGTCAGGGAAAGGTGGAAACCATGGACGCCGACGACGCCAATGTAAAGCAGATTGCCAACAGCAGGAGTCACCTGGCGGCAACCCTCCTGGGGGACATGACCGCCTGGGACAAAACCTTCGACCCCGATATCGCCAAGGTCCTCAAAGGCATCTGGTTCAGTGTCGATGTCGACGCCGATCTCAGCGCGAAACTGACCGTCAAGTGCGACTCCGAACGCAGCGCCGACGGGATCGTCAAGGTTATCGAAGGCCTGATTATCCTCAAGGGCGACAGCAAAGAGATCCGCGCCAATCCGCTCCTGGTACGCGGCCTGAAAACGGTTACACTATCTCGAAATGCCGACGTGGTGACCATTACCGCCAAACTCAAAGGCACGGACGTCCAGGGCCTGGCCTGGATGCAGTAGACAATGGACTTCAACGCCCGGATCGAAACCGATGCCAAGCTCATCGCCGCCGCCATGGCCGGCGATGAGCAGGCGTTTCGCGAGCTGGTGCAAATCTACCAGGGGCCCGTCTTCGCCTGTACCCAGGCCTTGACCCGAAACCCTGCAGACGCCGCGGATGCCGCACAGGAAGCCTTCATCCGGCTGCACCGCAACCTGGCGCAGTTCGATACCAGCCGCCCGTTGAAGCCCTACCTCATGCGCATCGCCGCCAATTGCAGCCGCACGCTGTTGACCAGACGATCGCGCTATACGGAGGAAATCGACCAGAACCATCTGGCTGCCGGTTCTTCAGTGAATCCCGCCGCCCGCATCCTCAAAGGCGAGCGCCGGGAAGTGATCCGCGAGCTGGTCGCCGGTCTGCCGAAGACCCTGCGCGAAGTGACCTCGCTGTTTTACCTGGGGGAATGCTCCTGCCGCGAAGTCGCCGCCGCCCTGGAAATGACCGAGTCCGCCGTCAAAGTCGCCCTCCACCGCGCCCGCAAGAAGCTGCATACCCAACTCGCCGCCTGGAGGACGACGCCATGAAACTCACCTGTAAGGAGTTTGAGGATATGATGTACGACTACCCCATCCTCGACAACGAGACCCGGCAGTCCCTCGATGAACATCGCCGGATCTGCGCCTGTTGCCGGCAGGAGTTCGAACTGGCGCGGGAAGTGAAAGACGTCTGTGCGGAAACCATGACGCCAATCCCGGCGGATTTCGCCGACAACCTGATGACCACGCTGCAGGAAGAAAAGCAGGAAGCTGCACGCCCGTCGGCGGCGTTGCCCTGGCTGCTTGCCGCGCTGGCGCTGACCGCGGGCGCCGCCGTAGTCTTGCGCCACGGTGTGCTGCGCCTGTTCAGCGCCGTCGCCGCCTTCCTGGCAAGCGCCGCTCCGGCCGCGGCAGACTGGTTCGCCGGCCTTCGCAGAGGGCTGGCCGGCGTCACCGCCGGTATCGATCCCAGCCGGTTTCCGTTTCAGTTGGACTGGACGTTCTGGGCCGCCGCCGCGCTGATCCTGCTCGCCCTCACCGGGTTCACCATGCACCGGACGGGACATGACCATGCATAAACGACAGATACCCACAATTGCGCTGTTCCTGCTGTCGCCGGCCCTGCTTGCCAATGACGAACTGGCCGAACTCCCCGTGGATCAGCGCCTGACGGCCATCCTGCTGGTGGCAGTACTCGGCATCGCCTTCTGCTTCGGGGTTGTGGCGCTGGCGCTGGTCTACTGCCTGCTCCGGCCGCCGGCCGTTCGGCACAACGACCTCATGCTGCGCGAACATCCGGTCCGCAGTCTGTTCGCCGGCGCGATCGGCATCGCCATCATGGTGCTCTTCTGGGCCCTGACCGAGGCCGTCCCGGTCATCGGGCTCATCTCTCTTGCCGTCACGCTCGCCGTGCTCTATCTGAGCGTGGCCGGCCTGGCCGGCTTCTGCCACTGCCTCGGCGACAAACTCTTGAGCAACATCAACTCCCGCTTCGGCGGGTCCTCCTTTGCCGCTGTGCTCGGCAGCGGAATCCTGTTGTCGCTGTTGATCCTCCTCCCGGTTGTCGGCTGGATCCTGCAGGGGCTCTTCACGGTGATCGGCTTCGGCGCGGCGGTTTCAGTCCTGTTCCGGCGCCGGCCGAAGGCCGCCGCAACACCGCCCGTCCCGCCCGCAGACAAGACTGAATAGCCGGGACTGTCCGCGTCCGGCAACCCGATCCCCGAAACCTCCGACCTTCCATTACGGCCGCGTCCTGATCCCGTAAGACAGGGACAACGCAATCCTGCTTGCTTAACATATCTTGCGAAAGTAGAGTCCTGCCGAAACCACCCTGCTCCGCCGGTCCCGGAGCCAATGAAGCGTAATCAGCCAGGTGCAGTGGAGAATCAGGATCGGCCGCCTGCTGCCGGGAGCGCCGGCGCCGTCCAGAAGATGGCGCTCCCTGACCCGGGAGTCATCACCCATGCCGTCCACCAGCTTCCAGCAACACCATTGCGATGCCCTCGACCCGCAACGCTGGCAGCTCGTCACGTCGCTGTTTGCCGGTGACATACCGCCCAAACCCCACGCCCGCATGCAGCGCTGGGTCGACGCCCACAGGGACCGGCATGCGCACATCGAAGTGATGCTGGCCCTGTCCGGCAGCGGCTGGTACGGCCTGCACGACCAACTCTATCGCACCCGGCCCGGCACGCTCATGCTGTTCGACGTCCACGAACCCCACCAGTGCGGCTACCCGGATTTCGCCGCCGAACAGGAACACCTCTGGATCTCCGTCGTGCCGACGCATTTCACCGCACGTCTGCTGCAGATCGGCGGCGGCAGGGGAATCCGCGCCACCGCCTGGACCATCGTCTGCGACCAGGTCGATGCCGGTGTGTGCCTCGATCGCTGGGCCTTCGGCCATGCCGGCGTGCAAGGAGTCCTTGCACCCGTCCGGCGGGCGCGATTGCTGGCAACCGTCAGCGGCATGGTCGTGGCCCTTCGCGAGAGCTGGCGGCACCGGCGGGCGCCGGAGGACCTGCACGCTTACCGGGCGCGTATCCTCAAGACGATACGCGAGCACATCGAGTCAACCGCCGGCAACGGCGTGACGCTGGCCGGCCTGGCGCGGATCGCCGGCTACAGCCGCTTTCATCTGCATCGGCTCTTTCGCGAATACTACGGCGAGACCATCCAGGAATACATCGACATCTGCCGCCGCCGGCGGGTTGCCGCTCTGCTGACTCAGGGCCTGTCCAAGAAACAGATCGCCGTCGACCTCGGCTTTTCCTGTCCGGCCGCCTTCAGCCGCTGGCTCCGCGACAAAGGCTGACCAGAGGGAATCCTGCTGCAGGATTCTCTGCAGGTTGCATTTCCAGATGGTCGCGGCGTCAGCCTTTGCGCCAGGGATTGCCCGGGCTTCGAGGCTCGCGGCAGGCGGCGGAATGGGCGTGTGCTGCGAAACCGTTAAGATTAGCCTCAAGACCTCCTTCAGAGGCCCAACGGGCCGGTGTTGATATAGCCCGGGCTGCAGGCCCTGGATCACTCAAACGGGAGTTCCTGAGGCCCAACGCGCCGGTGTTGATATAGTACACGGAGTGAGCCCCCGAACGACTTGGCCTGCCAGGTCTGATGAGCACCAAGTGCGGAGGCTGCAGGCCTGGGGTCACGCCGTCCCACCACCCGAAGGCCTGAAGGGCCGAGTTCGCCTCACGTGACCATATAAGCTAAACGGTTTCGAAAACGGCAGCAGAAATCGCGTCCCAGGGCTGGAAACAGCCGAAATACCACGAATTGCAGCAAGTTAACCCTGGTGCAACCGACAGAAGTCCTGCGGGTCGTCTGGGCCGGTCTGCTGCCGAGCGTGGCCGCGGTCGTCTCGACCGCGCATCCCCGACTTCTGTCGGAAACATCAAATTTGAGATCACGCATGTTTTTTCCGGGCGGTTCCTATTGCCTTGGTCTTGCTCGCCCTATTGTTGGATGTGGATTTGTTTCGGCTGCGGCCAACGGCCGCGCTACGATGTCTGGAGGAACGATGATCAACTGCCGCGAGCTTGCCGCCGCAGTCTGCGCCTACGCCGAGGGGCGCGATACGAACCTGGCCCCGCTATGGCGGGCGCAGTCGTATCGACAAACGGTTGGCGAGCCGATGACGGTTCGGCGGGCGAAAGCGCTGAACGCCATTCTCGAGAACTGCGATTTGCCGGTTTGGCCGGGGGAACTTCTTGTCGGCCTGGGCAATCCCACGCGTTTGGCCCGGGCCGCAGACGTCGATCGAAACGAACTGCAGGCGGCGCGCGCGCTTTGCCGCGGGATCGGCGGACGAGATTTCACGACGCATGCGGATCATCACGCCCCCGACTACCCGGCGCTGGTGGCCGCCGGGTTCGGCGGGCTGGCGGCAGCCGTCGACGCACAGCCGTCGAACCCGTTTCTGGCGAGTGTTCGCGTTGCGTTGACCGGGGCGGCGGCGTTCCTGCGGCGCTGGTCGGAACGCCTGCGCCTGGCGGCGTCGGAGTCTCCGGCGTTCAGGGACCTCCTAGTGGCGCAGTCGGCGCGCCTGAAACGGCTTGCCGCCGAACCGCCGGAGTGCTTTGTTGACGCGCTGCAGCTTGTCTTCAGCTTTCACTGCATGACACAGCTCGACGAACGCGGCGCGATGGCGTTCGGCCGGCTCGACCAGTTCCTCTTGCCGTTTTATCGGGCCGATATTGCTGCGGGTCGGTTGACCGCGGACCGGGCCCAGGCGGTCCTGGACCATTTTTTCGCGAAGATCACGGTAGACGGCGACATTCAGAACATCGCCCTGGGCGGGGTGAAGCCGGACGACGGTACGGACGCGACCAACGAGTTGAGTTTCCTGATTCTGGAGGCGTGCCGACGCGTGGGGCGGCCGGGCGGCAATTGTACGGCGCGGGTGCATCGCCGGACGCCGCCGGCGTTCCTGAGGAAGTGCGGCGAAGTCATTCGTACGGGCATCGGTTATCCGGCGGTGTTCAACGATGACGTGCAGATCCCGGTACTTGTTGATCTGGGTTACTCCCTCGAAGACGCGCGCGACTACTGTTTCGTCGGCTGCATCGAAGTGTTTACGCCGGGCAAGATGCCGCCCTGGAGCGATACGCGGTTCAACACGTTGGCTGTGGTGAACGACACGGTTTACCACTGCGCCGCCGAGACGTGGGCGTCATTCTTCGCGGCGTTCAGCGAGCGGCTTCGGGAGGCACTGCGGCAACACGTGGCGAATCAGAACGCCGTGCGGCAGGACGCGGTGAAGCATGCGGAAGAACTGACCAGCCCCTTGCTGAGCGCCCTTCTCGATGACTGTATTGCCCGCGGCAAAGACATGAACAACGGCGGCGCCAGGTATCCCGCCAACGTCGGCACCGGCATCATGGGCATCGGTGTTGCGGCCGACGCGCTGATGGCCGTGAAACGGTTCGTGTATGACGAACCGCGGTTTACGCTGACGGCGTTGCGGTCGATCCTGGACGCCGACTTCGAAGGGTACGAGGAGGAGCGCCAACTGCTGCTGCACGGCGCCCCGAAGTACGGCAACGACATCGAGGCCGTCGACCGCATTGCGGTCGCGGTCACCCGGTTAGCCGGCGAGGAGCTGCTGCGGCACCGTAACCCGCAGGGCGGCTATCACTGGGGGCTGATGGCGGCGAACATCCAGAACATCTCTGCCGGTCGCGAGGTCGGCGCCAGTCCGGACGGCCGCAAAGCCGGCCAACCGCTGTCGGACGCGGCCAGTCCGACGTTTGGTCGCGATGCCGAGGGCCCGACGGCAGCCGTGAAGTCCGTTGCCAGGCTGCCCTACGAGGTCTGCCCCGGCGGCAACGTGATCAACATGAAACTGCATCCGTCGGTCCTGGAAGGCGACGCCGGTCTGGAGGCGTTTGCCCGGCTGGTCCGGACGTGCTTTGATCTCGGCGGCATTCAATTGCAGTTCAACACGACGGATCGCGAGACGTTGAAAGCGGCGATCGCCGATCCGGAGCGGTTTGCGGACCTGGTAGTCCGGGTTTCCGGGTTCTCGGCGCATTTCACGAGTCTGGACTACGCGGTCCAGGAGGATATTCTGGCGCGGACGGAGCATCGGCTGTCGTGGTAGGCCGGCGGGATCCGGCAAAGCCGGTTCAGCTTTCCGAGTGGACCGTCTCGAACTTGCTCGACTCGGGCCGGGGCCCGGGCATCATCTCATCCAGGTCAAGCTCAGCGTCTTGACGCATGTTGATGACTTCGCCGCAGCGGGCGCAGATGTCGCAGATATAGGTATCCCGGCGTTCGCGCGAGAATTCCAGAGCCTGCGTATAGGAACGCACGCCGTTGACCGTCGGGGGACGGTTGTCAGGCGGCGTGGGTGGTCCCAGGTAGATGCTGAATCGTGGTTCGTACTTGTGTCCGAACAGTTTGCAGAGCAATTTCATTTTCCTCAACCCTCAATCACAACGTATTCGTTACCAACTGCTTCCATCCGGCCGGAGCGCGATGGGATTCTCTCCAGACACCCATCGGCCGCGACTTCGGCAGCAGCGAAAAGCTGCCAAACTAACCACAATGGAGTGACTTACAAGGCGAATGTCGGCAATTCCGGTGAAATTATGATGAATGCCCGGGGGCTTCGGCCGGCTTCGCGGGGTGCGGCGGCGCCGGCAGGCCGATCGGTTCGGCGGCGCCGAGGAACCGCGGCTGCCGGGCCCAGACGCAGGCGTCCAGAAAGGCGACGGCCCGCGCGGCCCATTCCCGGACGGCGGTGATGCGATGGTACCGCGCCGGGGCGTTCTGCGCGTTGAAGGCGACCGCGTCGATCCCGGTCTGCCGGGCCAGGAAGACGGCGCGCGAGTTGTGGAATTCCTGGGAGACGATGATGACGCTGAGGGTTCCGAAGACTGCCCTGGCGCGGACCACGGAGTCCAGCGTGCGGAAACCCGCGAAGTCGCGGGTGATGTCCTCGGCCGGCACGCCGCGGCGAATCAGGGCGTCGCGCATGTTGGTTGCCTCGTCGTAGCTTCTGGTGTGGTTGTCGCCGCTGACAAGGAGGTGCTTGACTTTGCCGGCGTGGTACAACGCAGCGGCGGCCTCGACGCGATAGCGGAAGTAGCAGGTGCCTTCGCGGGAGCCGAGGACCAGGCCGACATCCCGCCTGGGGATGGCCGCGATCGAGTCATAGAGTCGAGTGCGGGATTGAACGAGGATAAAGAGATTGCTGCAGACCACCAGGACTGGGGGGAGCAGCGCTCCGACGGCAGCGAGTTTGAGTTGCCGCCGGCGGCGGCGCCAGAGACTGCGGAACGACATGGGTCACCTCCTGATTCAGACATAATTCAGACATAGATCTTCCCCGGAAGGAGGTGGGTTCGTTGAGGCAAGCAACGGAACTGTTACTATGGCACGCCAACGGCGAATCTGCAAGGGTGGGCAGTAGCTACACCCAGCGCGAAAAGATCCCCCGGCTGTGCCGGGGGAGTGTCAGCCTCCCTTCCGTTTTGCCTTCGCCACGACCCCCCGGGCGGGATTTCTGGTGTGCCGGCTGCGCTGAAGGCGGTGTAGATACTACCCAAGCTGAGCTTGGGGCTTCTTCTCTGAAAGTAGAAACACGATCCCGCACCGTTTTCGCGGCAGGTGTAGCTACACCCTCCGCGAAAACGGTGAGTAACGCTGCTCGACCTCAAATCCCCAAGGGATTGTGGTGTCCCGCTCCGAGAAAGACCCCCCGTTAGCTCGTCTGACGGGTGAATGAGTTGTTTAAGTCGGTATCGCCCCCCGTCTCCCCTTGCTTCAGCGGCTTTGCGAGCATGCTCGCAAAGCCGCTGAAGCAAGGGGAGTTTGAGGCGGGAACAGACGTTGCATTAAACAACTCATTCACCCACGACACAAGGCCTGGCCTTTACGCACAAATCCTGCTGGACAAACTCACTCTCTTT
>CAYLNH010000226.1:2874-12148 GCA_964384625.1 uncultured Lentisphaerales bacterium | reverse complement strand
GACCCCGGGTCGCTCGTCGGCCCGGTGAATGAGTTCATCAGGGAAGGAGACGGCTCCACGATCCTGCTTTTCGGGCGCTGGGAAGCCGGCTTCCCAGCGCCCGAAAAGCAGGGTGAGGGGTGAGGGCTTGCAGCCACTAATGAACTTCTTCACCAGGCGGATAAACCGCCTGGGGTCGTATGATCGAGCCAATTGCTGGCAGGAAACGCCTACGGAAGTGACATGCGCCCGCGGCAGAGGTCGTGACATTGCCGCGATAGCTGCAGAGAATAGATGTTCATACACGCTGATAAACCTGGAGGAGATCATGATGGAAGTCTTTGACGCGATCAAAGCACGCCGGGCGGTGAAGCACTTCGACCCGGATCACGAGATGACGGATGAAGAGATTACGAGATTGCTGTCGCATGCGATTCTGGCGCCGACCGCGTTCAACATTCAGAACTGGCGGCCGGTTGTGGTCACGGATCCGGAGTTACGGCAGAAGATTCGCGACGTCGCATGGGACCAGGCGCAGGTGACGGATGCCTCGTTGTTGATTGTTCTGACGGCGGACACGAAGTCGTGGGCCAGAGACCCCGGACGGTACTGGGTGAACGCGCCGCAGGCGGTGCAGGACTTTCTGCTGCCGGCCATCAACAGCTACTACGAAGGCCGGGATTGGGTGCAGCGCGACGAAGGCATGCGGTCCTGCGGGATGATGGCGCAGACGTTGATGCTTGCGGCGAAAGCCATGGGCTATGATTCCTGTCCCATGGACGGCTTTGATTACGACGCCGTCGGCAACCTGATCAACTTGCCGGAAGACCACGTGGTTGCTATGTTCGTGGCGATCGGGAAGGCGACGAAGGAGGCCTGGCCGCGGGGCGGCCAGTTGCCGTTGGAAGACGTTGTCATCCAGAACCGCTTCTGACAAGAAACCTGGAAAAAGGAGCCGGACGCTTTGGCCTTGCAGTGTGACCCCGTAGTTGAAATCGACAATTTGTACCGCGTGATTCCATTGCATCCATTGCGGCATACGCCGGGAGTCTGGTTCGACGTGATACCCGGCAAGTTGCTGCGTCACGTCAACGCGGTGGACCGTGTGATTCACGAGGGTGGGGCGGTCTCGCCGGGGCCTGTGGGCGACGTTAAACGTCCGTGGTACATGCATCCGTTCCAGGACGACAATCTGATCGTCCTCCACGGCACGCGGTATGTTGACATTTACACGCCGGTGCATGGCCGCGTGGAGAGTTTTGTTGTGAAGCCGAACGGCGTGGAGCATGGCGGCGACGTGCTGCATGACGGGCCGTGCATTCTTGTCTGGCCGCATCATGTGTTTCACCGGATCCGCAGTTGCCCGGAGGAGGGGTCTGCATCATTGAATTTCGCGGTGCACCACGATGGATTCAACGTTGCGACAAACTTCAATGTTTACGACCTCGACCCCGGGACCGGCGAGTATGAGCTCATCCGCGAGGGCCACCTGGACCAGCCCGGGGGTGCGTACGAGAGGGACTTCGTCTAGATGGTCTCGGCGGAAGTCTTTCCGCCACGGATTGCCCGGGGTTCGCGGCTCGCGGCAGGCGGTGGAAGGGTTGTGTGCTGCAGCACATGAGCATTTCGCCAACGCCCCCCGAGCCCGAAAACGGGGCAACTCGGAGAGCGGGTCCAGGCATCCGGCCGGCGGCGTTGACGTCAAAACACGATGCTCGCATCGCTTATTCGGCATGGTCTGGCCGGACCGGCGCCTGGCCTCCGTCCCCGGCTGGATAACTTCCGCCGAGCCCATCCAGCCTGATCAACTCAGAAACCTTCTACTGCGAGCTATCATTGCAGGCTATATCAAGCGGTTTCAGCAGAAGCCGCGGTGCGGCGGGAAAAGGTTTCCCGCCCTTGCCGCGTCGACAAGGGCGGGAGCGGGTGGGTAGGAGGAAAGATTTGAGGAACGACCGCTGCGCTCCGCTAAATCGCCAGTCGCAGTTGATTCTGCTTTGCGGGCACACGTGTGCTTGGTAGGGGCTCCGGGTGCATGATGGGCGTTGGGGTGGAGAGCAGCGATTCGTCTTCCTCGCGTCGTATGTAAATTGCCGCATTGTTGACCATGTGCACCAGCACGGAGTTCGGTTCAAACCGACTGCCGTGCTGGAGTTCCAGTTCGGTCAACTGGCGACAAGCAAAATCCAGACCGACGGACTCGGCCCAGGTCAAGGGGCCGCCGTGCAAGGCGGCAAAGGCGCCGCCGCTGACGGCGGCGTAGTCCAGGTACTTGTGATTGCGCACAATGCCTTCGGCCAGGCAATGGAAGGCTTCGTTCACGACGACCAGTGACAGCCGGTCACGGACGGCGGCCTTGCTGAAGTACCGCGGTGAGCGGCCGACGTAGGCCCGGTATTCCTCCGTCAGTTTGCTGAATCTCGGGTTTACCTGCAGCCGGCCGTGGCGCCGGATGAAGATGCCGGGTTTCGTGTCGGAGCCGAGGCCGTGTTCGTTACAGAGGAAGCCCAGCATTTCGTTCCAGCGGAAACGCTTGCCGAGATTCCCTTCCAGGACTTTGCCGGCATACCAGACTTCTCCCAGTCCCATGCAGTCCAGTTGCACGCACGGGCCGCGCCGCATGCCGAAGTCCCGCATGACCTTGTCGATGAACAACGGGTCGGCGCCGTCGGCCAACAGATGGATGGTTTCGTTGAACAACGCCAGGCGCAGACGATTGACAACGAAGCCGGCAGTGCCCTGGGCGATCAACGGCGTGTACCCGAGACGGCGTGCCAGTTCCGTGGCGGCGACGATGTATTCACTTCGCGTCTGCGGGCCGCGGACAATTTCGACCAGCGGGCCCCGGGCGGTGTCCGGCAGAAAGTTCATTCCGATGAGGCGGCCGGCGTGTTTCAGCCCCTGGCCCAAGGCCGCCAACGGCAGGAAGCCGGTGGTTGTTACCAGCATGCAGTCGTCGCGCACGGCCTGCTCGAGCCGTTGCAGATACTCCTTCTTGACTTGGGGATCCTCGACGGCCGTCTCAACCACGATGTCGACGCCGGCAAACTGATGGCAGTCGCCTTCGGTCGGCAGGTCTGCGACTTCGACCGTACGCGTCGGGATGCCGCAGTTCGTCGTCAACTGTTCGACCAGTTTCCCGACGGCGCCGTCGCCGATGATGCCGATGCTGTTGATCTTCACCGTCGGGTGGTAGCCTTGATGGACCGGCAGCTGGCGGAGCTGATGTTCGGTATGATGCAGGCGCAGGAGTTCCTTGGCGGTGCGGGTCTCGGCCAGTCGGGAGTACTCCTTGGCTTCCAACATCAAACCGTGATCCAGGCGGTCCTTGAGCGTGGCCCGCAACAGTTCCAGGGCGCGCAAAGGCGCCGTCCGCAGGCCGGGTGAGCGCGCCACCAGTCGCTGACGGTAGCGTTCAACAAGGATGCGGCGCGAGAGCCAGTTGTCATGAGCGAGCCGGGTGAGCAGCCGCGGCCGCCGGTGATCCAGAATGTCCGCCCGGCCGCGGGTCGTTTGAATCTTGACGAGAAACGCCGGCAACGCATCGACCAGATGGGCTCGCGGGCAGCAGGTGTCAGCCAGACCCCATTTCAGCGCGGTCCGGCCGTTGACGCGGGCGCCGTCGACGATCATCCTCAGCGCGTGCTCAAAGCCGACGAGTCGCGGCAGGCGCTGGGTGCCGCCCAGGCATGGAATGAGTCCGTATTCGATGTTCGGCAGCCCGAGCCGGGTGTCGGGGTCCGATGTGGCCACTCGATACGTGCAGGCCAGCGCGAACTCGAGCTCCGGCCCGAGACAGTGACCGTCCAGAACGGCAACCGTCGGGAACGGCAGAGCGGCCAATCGGCTCAGCAATTCCTGGCCGCGGGCAGACAGTTCCTCCACGGACCAGGGGCGATCCTGCAGCTTTGACGGAACTACCGTGGCTTCGTTGGCATTGATCTCCACCCGCCTCACAACCATGGCCCGAACGCTCGTCGTCCCTTTCAATGAATTCAAGTAGTAGCTCAGTTCCCGCATGATCCGGGCGTTGAACTGTTCCACCGGGTCACGCGGGAGGTCGAACCCCAACGTGGCGATTCCCGACTGGTTCACGGTTAGCTGGAATGCCTGGCCCATGGCGATCTCTCCCTATTCTGCTGGTTCCGCTAAATGCGGTTTCGTCTGGCGAGGACCTCCTCATGCTCCGTCCCAGGAAGTCACCCCATGACTGGTTCCTCGACCATTCTGCCGCGCTGTGTTGATTTCCTATTTCTTAAGATGATGGAAACAACGAAATGATTCAGAAAAAACCGCCGACAGAGCCGGTGTTATTCGTTAACTGCTTGCAGTTGAGGGAATAAAAAAATTAATGGGATATCCAAAAAGACTGTTTTCGGCATGTCCTTCTTACGGGCCGCCAGACCGGCACCGTGGTATGCGATGGTTTTATAGTATCCCGTACCGTCAGGCGGCGATTCCAACGGCGTCGTCACCGGCCGCGAAACGGGCCGGCCGGGATGTTCCCTCTCGGCATGTCCGCGACCGGCAAAGCGCCGCGCCGCGGAATCCCCCTGTCACGCCGTCACGGCGAAGGCGGCGGCGGGGTAGATCTTGTCGGATGGCGTGATCCGGCATCCCGCTGGCCTGCGGCCCGCGGCGGTGTGGCGGGCGAAGGCTTTTCGCAACGGGCGGCTACGACGGCGGCTCGTCACCCAACTGAACCCGGGTGTTGGTCTCCTGTTCTTCGTTTTCCCGGATCCGTGCGCCGCGGACGGTAGCGCCGACGACGAGGCTGGCGGTGATCAGGACCAGGTTCTTAATAATGTACTGGCCTTCGAGGTTCGGCGCATATGGGAAGTGCGCGAAGGTCTCATCGGGGAAGAGGAACAGGGGACTCATTGCGCCCAGCATTTGCAGCCACAGCAGAAAGAGGACTGCACGCATCCATTTGCCGACAATCAGGCCGACGCCGATCAGGGTCTCCCAGGTGGCCAGAATCGGCAGAAAGACGCCCGCCGAGACCAGGCCGAGGCTCATCGTTTCCATGGTTCGTCCCGCCAGTTCCTCCGCCGGACTCATGCCCGGAAAGAACTTGAGAAAGCCGAACCAGAAAAAGTTGATGCCGAGACAGACACGCAGAGCCGGGATCGACCAATGCTGCAAGGCCCGGGTGATACGGTCGTCGAGCCGTCGATAGATTGACGTGATTGCTTCCACTGCTTTTTGCTCCCGGCATATCTGTTTGCGTCGGGAATCCGTTCATACATTCACAGCTTCGTCGACGCTATTTCAGTGCCTTTGGGAGCCGGGAGGAAGCAGGGGGAGACAGCGACAACCTCAATGCGTCTCGGGGCTGCCGAAAATCCAGACGCGACTGCGGTCGAAGATGAGCACCTCATCCAGGCCGTCATTGTCGAGATCGACGGCGCGGACCTGGTAGCCGACATCCGAGTCGTAAGAGCGTTTGGAACGGATGGTCCGGCCGTCCTCCTGGGCATATTCAGCGTGCCATGGAAAGACGCGATGGCAGTTGCCGTCGCCATCGAGAAGACACGGCCACAGCCCTTCACTCCAGGCGGCCTCGCTCTTGTACGGGGTCTCAGGGAACGGCTTCAGCGCCGGTTTGAAGATCGGCCATTCACCTGGGGTCGACGTCTTCGACCAGCGCACGTTCGCTCTGGCATAACCGTTGAGTTCCGGTCGGTACCAGAGGATCTCGCCGTCGGGGAGCATGCCCCAGAGGCCGTTGTTCTTTTCGCACATGATCATGCGCGGCTCGCCGTTCGGTCCCCAGTTGCCGGCAATCGAGGTCTGGCTGTGGCCCGCCTGCGAGGTGCTCAGAATGTTGCCGTCCAGATCCGTCGTGTAGAAGTCTTCCGAACCGGCGAAGCGGACGACGAGGTCGCCGTCGCCTTTCAGATCGGACACCGCAATCTGGTCGGCGTGATCGTGCGCGTAGTTGAAGTCCGGACCGAAGTCCAGACGCCAGATGGTGTTCAACTCGTGATCGAGCAGGCTGTAGCCGATCAACAACTCGTCGCGACCGTCGCCGTTGACGTCCAGCGCCACCATATTGTGGCCGGCGCCGCGGACCGCGAAGGGCTCATGGTAAACGGAGAGGTCGGCGTTGTAGACAATCGTCGGATTGGAGTATTCCCATGGTTCATAGGCGCGATTGTTCACCTTGCAGATGATCTGACGGCCGTTCTCCGGCGGGCCGAACTGCGCCGAGAACAGACTGACAAAGTTGTCCGCAGGCAGTTTGACACTTGCTTTCACCGCCCCGGAAGCGCCGTCCAGAACGGCGATCTCCTGGTGCCGGATCACGGCGACCTCGGTCTTGCCGTCGGCATCAAGGTCCTCGATCAAGAGCATGCGCGAGCCGCCGTGACTGGCGAACGGCAGGCCGGGACGATTGCAGGGGACGCCGCGCTGCCAGAGAACGTCGCCGGTCAAGGTGACGGCCGTCAGGCAGTACAGATCGCGGTCGTCTTCATCCACGCCCAGGGCCGCGCGATTCTCGAGCTCGGCGCCCATTTGGCCGACGGTCTGCAGGGTCAGGATCTCCAGCTCCCCGTCGTCGTTGATATCGGCAATATGGTTCACGGAACCGCCGAACGCGGCCCAGTTGAACGAATTCAGCCGGACTGCGGTGGCCGGCGACGTCAGGGTTCCGGTGGGGCAGGATGTCATTCTCTGTTCTCCGATGATTGGATTTTTGGCAGACAACTTGGTCTTGTTGGTAGTAAAGTTATGGTATCTGTCATTGCAGAACAAGAGAACGGATGTCGTAAGAATTGGACTTTTGTTATGAGTGATCCATTGCGGACCTGGGTGATTTACCGGGGGCCGTCGGGCGGCAGCGAATTGCCGTTGCGGGTGTTCTCGTGCTCCTGCCGGGTGATTGCTGCCGGGCGCCGGGAGAAGTGGAAGCAGCGCAGTTACTACACCCTGTACTGGCTTGCCGCCGGCGAGTGCCGCGTGCGCGTCGGCCGTAAACCGGTCGTGGTGCCGGCGCGCGCGGCACTGCTGCTGCCGCCGGGCAAAGGCTATGGCGTGGAGAGTTTCGAGTCGGATTCGGTCGTCTACTTCATCAAGTTTGACGGCCAACTGGCAACGGCCGCCCTCGCTGCTTTCGGTCTGGCCACAGAGCGGATCTACCGCGTCGGCAGTCCGCCTGCCGTTGTGTTCGAGCGGATCTACGAGCAGATGTCGCGGCACACGCCCAGCGGGGATCTGGAGACCGGTGCATCGCTCTATGAACTGCTGTGCATTCTATCGGAACGTCGGCAGCGGGGGCAGGCGCCCACCAGTCGTTTGACGGAGGAAGCCGTCGAAATCCTGCGTCGGGAATGGGCCGACCCGGCGCTGAACGTCACGGCGGTGGCGGATCGTCTCGGCGTCCATCGCACATCGCTGACCCAGCGGTTCCGGGCGGAAGTCGGGACGACGCCGAAGGACTACCTGATCTCGATTCGGGTGCAGCAGGCTGCCGCAATGCTGCAGCACGGCAGCCGGCCGATTGCCGACGTCGCCGCCGCCTGCGGCTATCCGGATCCGTGCTACTTCTCGCGGCTTATCCGACGGCGCACCGGAATGAAACCGTCGGAAATCCGTCAGATGCTGTAGCCTGATTCATTCCTGCCGTCGCTGTCTGTGATCCGGTGCGGCGGCGGCGGGGAGGTCCGGCGAAGTTGCGGTTGCGGGCGAGATGGGCAGCTGTACCGCCGAGGTCTACCGCGGAGCTTCAGATCAACAGGCCGGGTGGTCGCCGGCAACGCGGTGCCCCGGCGTTGCCGGCGCTGCGGAGGCGGGGGAAGGAATGCGGATCGCGTCAGGACCAGTTGCTGGACATGCCCACCCGCCCGGCCACCGTCTCCACCAGGCCTTTCCAGCGGCTTCTGCCGCGCAGGAAGTCATCGAGATCGCGTTTCACCGCGTCCATCGTCTGGTAGCGTTTTTCCGGATCCTTTTTGAGCATGAACGACATGATCCGCTGGAGCTGTGCCGGAAACTTCGGGTTGATCTTGCGCGGCCGCCGGGGACGTCTGGTGCAAACCGCCGCCATCATGTCGTTGATATTGTCCGCCTCGAACGGTCGTTGTCCGGTCATCAGGGCATAGGTCATCACGCCCAGTGAGAAGATGTCGGCGCGGCCGTCGGTTCTCGATGTCTCGAAACTCTCGGGCGCCATGTAGGCCGGGGTCCCGACCGTCTGGTTCAGCATCGTCAACTCGGAGTCCGGCACGCGAACAATGCCGAAGTCCGTGAGTTTCGCTTGCAGACGTGGAGAAATCAGCACATTGCACGGCTTCACGTCGCGATGCACCAGTCCGACGTCGTGGATTGCCGCCAGAGCGCCGGCGACCTGGCGAATCAGGATCGTGCGGTCGCGGAAATCCAGCGCGTCGTATTCGACGATCAGGTCCGTCAGCGAAACCCCGTCGACGTATTCCATGACCAGATAGGGCGTCCTGCTGCCGCCGGCATAGCCGTGTTCGATGACCTTCACGACATTGGGGTGGTCGACCCAGGATGCCGCTTCGGCTTCCCGGCGGAAGCGTTCGATGTACTCGGCGCCGTGGGGGCCGCTGAACAACTCGGGTTTGAGGACTTTCACGGCGAACTCCCGCTCGTCGCGGCCGGCGCGGTAGACCGTTCCGATCATCCCCTGACCAAGGACCTCCTGGAGGAGGTACCCGCCGACATTTGTGTTCAAGCCAACATCTTGCGACATAGTCTGTGTTTCCGAAGTTAGCGGTTGTTCGCCGTGTGACCAGACCGCCCGTACGGCTTCCAGTTAGACTTCGCCGGTTGGGTCGGAACCTTATGCAACAACATCGACCTTTCTTAATTGGGCACAACGTTTGTCGGCGCTCTCAGCCGGCGTATGCCGATCCGGCCGTATACCATAGTCGACGGCGGAGTTGATTGCAAGTTGATTTCTCGGCGTTGCGCAATGCCATTACTGACGGGGGCATTCTCGGAACCGCACACTGCAATTTCGCGGGCATTCCGGGGCGCAGAGGGTGCAGGATTTCGTTCCGGGTCTCCGAGACGAGGCCCTGGGGAACGTGATCCAGCCAGAGACGGTCCTTGATCCTGGACCTCGCCCCAACGGGGCGGCAACATGAATAGCCCCGGGTGACCGCAGGGCACCCGGGGAACGTGATCCCGCCAGAGACGGTCCTTGATCCTGGACCTCGCCCCAACGGGGCGACAACATGAATAGCCCCGGGTGACCGCAGGGAACCCGGGGAACGTGATCCCGCCAGAGACGGTCCTTGATCCTGGACCTCGCCCCAACGGGGCG
>CAYLNH010000226.1:0-2774 GCA_964384625.1 uncultured Lentisphaerales bacterium | reverse complement strand
CAACATGAATAGCCCCGGGTGACCGCAGGGAACCCGGGGAACGTGATCCAACCAGGGACCGTCCCCGAAGGGGGCGAAAAGATCTCCGCCGATGCGGAAGTGATGATGACTCTCCGCTTTCAGCAGGCCGTAATTTCCCGCGTTGGACGGAAGGCGGCGCCGGGCGAACTGAAGGATCAATCTGGAGATCGACCATGCAATGCACCGTACTGAACGATAGCGCCATCCGGCGCCTCCATCCGGCGTCCCTGATCATTCTGGAACGCACCGGAATCCACGTCCCGCATAAGGATGTGCTTGGCGGTCCGCTGCTGCCGGTGCGGTCGTGGACCATGCCGCGCAACGTGTATATATCCCGGCCGGCCTCGTTGAATAAATCCTGAATGCAGACAACTATAGACCGGGAGTTGTCCGACACGCCGTCCCCCGCCGGCGATCTGCACTTCCCCGGCCCCGACTGGTCGCCACGAAATAAAACGGTTCTTTGCGGCGGTCCGGCGGACTGAAAAATGCCGCCGGCGCAGTTTGAGCATTCAGGCAGAGCGAACCAATTCTCTTCCTCTGCCGACCGATTACCGATCACTCATTACGGATTACCTGCTTCATCATGACACCAGCTGCCAATATCCAAGATGTGCTGAGCGCCGCCGAAAAAGAAACAATTCATCGCAATGTCCTGCGGGTGCTCGGTGAGATCGGCATGCAGATCGAGCACGACGGAATCCTTTCCCGCCTGGCGGACAGCGGGCTGCCGGTGGACACGGGCGAGCAGCGCGTGCGGTTCCCGGCAGAGCGGGTGGACGCATTGCTGGCGGCGTGCCCGAAGTCAGACTGGTCGACCCGTGTCCCGACCGTTGCCACGAATGTCGGCGTCTATGCCGGGCGCTACCATGTTCCGGGAACGATGCATCTCGAGGACTGGCGCCGCGAGACCTTCGAGCTGTACCTGCGGTTCGCGAAGGCATTGCCCGAGGTCGACGCTGTGGAACTGATGGGCTGTCCGCTGCGTGTGCCGGCCGCAACCGAATCTTTGTGGGAACGGTTCTTCGCCTGGAAGTGCGGCGTCACGCCCGCCGGCAGCCTGCACCCCGCATCCGCTTCCGGCGCCATCCATGACCTGCTGCAGGCCTACGCCGAGATGACCGGGCAAACGCTGGAGGACGTGTTCTCCGGGATCTGCTACATGATCTCGCCGTTGCGGCTGGCGGCCGCCGAGTGCGAACAGGTCTGGTACTGGTATGAAAAAGGCCTGCAGGTCGCCGTCGGCACCATGCCGACTGCCGGCACGTCAACACCGGTGACGTTGGCCGGCCATACCGTCATGCGGCTGGCCGAAACCTTCGCGCTCGCCATCCTCAATCAGGTGCTCTTCGACGACAACAGCCTGCGGCTGACGTCATCGGCGGCAGCGAATGATATGCAGACGATGATCCGTCCGTTCGGGCGGCCGGAGCAACCGATCGGCAATGCGATGATGACGTCGATGGCCCGTTTCTACGGCGTCGGCATTGGCGGCCATTCCGGGCTGAGCGATGCCAAACTGCCCAGTCCCGAAGCCGGCGCGCAGAAGTGTATGAGCGCCTTGGGCACACTGCTCAGCGGCGCGGACGCGAGTGTCTGTATCGGCCTGCTCGCAACCGACGAAGTCTGTTCGCCGGTGCAGGCCGTACTCGACTGCGAATACGTTCGCGTGCTGCGTCGGTTCCTGCACGAGTACGAGGTGACCGACGAGAGCATCGGTTTTGACACGATCAAGGACGTCGGTCCGGGCGGGTCGTTCATGGCGACTATGCACACAGCGATGAACTTCCGCGACGAACTCTACGTGCCGGAATTCTGGGAGCGCCAGGGGTTGGCCTATTGGCTTGACCAGGGCGGTCAGATCGATATCGATCGCGCCGCCAAACGCAGTCAGGAACTGTTGGCAGAGGCGCCCGCGGAGGACCTCCTGACGCCGGATCAGCAGGGAGAACTGAAGGCGATCATCAAGCGGGCTTCAAAGGGGTGATAATCTCCAGGTTCTTTCTGAAGGCAGACCGGGCGGGGAGAATGTGTGTGATGCTGCGGTCGAAGGTGGCGAGGACTCCTTTCTTGTGGATGGCCAGACCGAGCAGGTACGCATCCGTGATCTGGCGGTACCCAACAAGATCCTCGGCGAGGCGTGCGAGCACTTTCGTTACTGGGAGTGTTTCACGCCAGAATTCATGGGCGGGTGCATCCATGTTCGCCTCCAGCAGGGAAAGCGCTTGCGCCGGGTACACGGTCTGCCCGACGACTTTCGGATTTGTCGAAAGCCGTACAAATGCGGACTGGGTCGTGGGGCAGGTGGCCCAACGCCGTTGGCGTTGCTCGGTGAGCCAGACATGTGCCCGGTCGTGGTACAGATGATTGGGCCACGCCAGTGCCAAGAGAACGTTCACGTCAAGAAGGTAGACACTCACTTCAGTTCCTTTCCGTACTTCTCGACCTCCTCAGCTACCTCAGCCAATCGGGCATCTTCCGGGTTGATTGTGGGCGCGTCGGCCGGCACGTCGAAGACGATGAAGCCGTCTGCATGTTCACGTTGGAACTGGGCTTTGTAGCCTTGGCGTGCCAGTTCGGAGATGGCCTGGCCGATTGAGATTGATCGGCTTTCTGCCAGGTTCTTTGCCAGGCTCAGGACGTCTTCGTCGATGTTCAGGGTAGTTCTCATTGGCTGCCTCGCTGCAAAACGGTTGACGATACTAAGGGTCGGCGCGGAAATAACGTCGCATTATTCGGGGCAGACATACCAA
>CAYLNH010000225.1:0-12212 GCA_964384625.1 uncultured Lentisphaerales bacterium | reverse complement strand
GATCCGCGCCTTCTCTTTTGCTTGCCCCAGGACCGGCAGCAGCAGCGCCGCCAGGGTCGCGATCACCGCAATGACGACCAGAAGCTCAACGAGAGTAAATCTCATCGAACGCTTTGTCCCGACTCCCTGCGAGGTCGGGACTTCGCCTTGACACGCCAGAAGTTCCGGCAGCGTGAACTGCTTCATTCTTCATCTCCGTTGACAAGTTCGTCCTCGAAGCGGGCGGGGATCCATTGGGTGTTCGGTGCGTTGCCGTCGCGTTGGCGCTCGAGTTCGTCCAGGGCCGCCGCAATCGCTTCGTCGGCGGAACAGCCGACGCGTTGGATCGGGACGATGCACGGATCCGCCGGGAAGTTGCAGTGGCTGACGATCCGGAGGTCCTCCGGCACACAGACGCCGGCGGCAAGCACGCCGCGCAGAACGTGGTCAGTCAGGTTGTCATCCATGATGAACAGACCGTCCGGCCGTTCGTCCTGCTGCTCGTGAAAAACCAGGTGCGCCAGCTCGACGGCGGTCACCGCACTGTCGAGCGCGAGCTGGTGAAGCCAGTACGGCCGCGTCTCGATCCCGCGGTGCGCCAGTTGCTCCGGCAGCTTCTGCAGACTGGACGGGCCGATTACCGCCACGCGTTTGCAGCCGATGTCCCGCAGCCGGTCCAACGCCAGGTCCGCGAAACCACGGAGGCCGACGCCGCCCCAGCCGTGGCCCAAGTCTTCGTGATTGGCGAACGCGACTCTTGGCAGATCCACACAGGCGCCGAGATCCGAGAAGACCAGTTTCGTCGTTGTCGGGATCTCCGGCGCAATCATCCCGGCAAAGCGATGGGCCTGTGCTGCTTCCAGGAGCTCCCGGTACTCACGGTTCTCGTGCTCGTGATCGACGCTGTAGTAGATGCTGATGCGCCGCGGTTCCGCTTCCGTCCCGCAATACCGCGACGCGGCGCCGACCAGTTGCGTGTAGAACCGGCTGTTCAGGCTGCCGGCCGGCGGCTGCATGAACACCATCGCGAACTGGAAGACGTGCGGCAGGTGTTCAGCAACGAAGGTGCCCTGACGACCGTTGACCTCGAGGAAGTCCTCGCGCTTCAGGCAGTCGATGGCCCGTTGGATGGTCACGGAACTGGCGCCGTAGCGCGTTTCAAGCTCGGCCCGGGTCGGGAACTGCGCGCCGGGCTGGTAGCGGCCGCCGATGATCTCCCGGCGCAGTTCTTCGACAATCGCGTGCCGGCTCTGTCGTCTGGTCTGGGTGGCAGTCGTATTCATGGCGCCGCAGCATCTCCGTCGTTACCATTGTACTGTACACTACAAAAACCATATAGTAAAGTACGATTCGAAGAAATCGCTGGAATTCGGCGGCTGAAGGGAGCGGGGAGCTGAAAGCCTCGTCGGGACTCAGGCATGAACGACGGACAATTCCGGGAGCTGTCGGGTCAGGTTGCCTCGTCCAGTTCCTCTTCGAAGCGGGCCGGGATCCATTGGGTGGCTGGGCGTTTGCCGTCGCGTTGGCCTTCAAGTTCGGTGAGACAGGCGGCAATCGCTTCGCCGGCAGAGTAGCCGAGACGCTGGATCGGGACCGCGCCGGGGTCGGCGGGGAAGTTGCAGTGGCTGACGATCTTCAGGTCGCGCGGGACGCGGACGCCGGCGGCGACGACGCCGCGGAGGACGTGGTCGGTCAGGTTATCGTCCATGATGAAGAGCCCGTCGGGCCGGCGTTTCTGGTGGCGCTGGAAGATCAACTGCGCCATCGACGCCGCAGTGGCGGCGCTGTTCAGCGCCAGTTGGTGAAGCCAGTAGGATTCGGTTTCCATGCCGCGAGCGGCGATGGCTTCAGGCAGGTGCGAGAGATCGGACGGCCCGATTACAGCGATGCGTCTGCAGGCGCTCTCAGCCAGCCGGTCGAGGGCGCGCTCGGTGAACGGTTTGAAGGCGACGCCGCCCCAGTCGTTACGCATGTCCGTATGACGCGCGAACGCAACGCGGGCAAGGCCAGGGCAGGTACCCAGTTCGGAATCGGCCAGGCCGGTGCTGACCGGCTGCTCGGGCGCGATGATGCCCGCGAGCCGGTGCGCCTGTGCCGCATCCAGCAGTTCACGGTATTCGCGGTTCTCGTGATCGTGGTCGACGCTGTAGTAGATGGAGATGCGGCGCGGGTCCTCGTCGGTGCCGCAGTACTGGCTGGCGGCGGCGGCCAGGCGGCTGTAAAAGCGGCTGTTCAGGCCGCGGCCCGGCGGCTGGTTGAAGAGCATGCCGAAATGATACACGTTCGGCAGATATTCGGCGACGTAGGTTGCCTGCCGGCCCTCGACGTGCAGGAAGCCTTCGCGGCGGAGGCAGTCAACGGCCCGTTGGATGGTGACGGAGCTGGCGCCGTAGCGGGCTTCCAGTTCAGCGCGCGTGGGGAACTGCGCGCCGGGGGCGTAAACGCCGTCGATGATCTCCTGCCGCAATTCGGCAACAATGCCGTGACGGCTCTGTCGCTTCTTCTTCTTTCTGGCCATACGGGATGTCCATTTAATGGTGTTGTACTGTATGTCTGGAGTTAACTGAAGTAAAGCAAATGCGTCCATACCGACACGGCATGAATGACCGCGAAAAGAAACTGAAGGCATTGATGCATTTGCGGTGTCTGTTGCGATGGGGCTGCGCCCGGTTGATAAGGCTGCTGTGTCCTAATATAGTAGGACAATTATTGCAGATCCTTGAGATCTTCCGGAACCCCGCACGTTCGCGGGTGTCCTATTCATTAACAGGACAAAGGTGAACCATGAACGAAGTCAGTCTGCAGATGAATGCGAATACCGCCGGACGGCCGCCCGTGAAACAGGAAGGGCTGATCGATGACCTCCGCGGGAAGATCGTCAACGGCACCTACGCCCCGGGCGAACGGTTGCCGTCGGTCCGCGCCCTGGAAAAGCAGTACAAGGCCAGCCGCGCCACCATCCAGCGGGTGCTGGACAGCGTCAAAGAAGACGGCTTCATCCAGACCCGGGTCGGCTCAGGAACCCGCGTTGTCGCCCACCCGCCGCACCTGTGCCGCTACGGCATCGTCATGCCCGGGCATCGCCGGGGCACGGACTGGACGAACTACTACGAAACCCTGCACCAGAGCGCCGAAGACGTGCTGGGCAAACCGACCGGGGCCTCCGTCGTTCTGCACGACGGCATTAACGGCCCGCTGGTCAATCGCGCCTATGCCGAATTGCTCCGTGATGTCGAATGCCAACGCTGTGCCGGCTTGATCTTCGCGGTGCCGCCGTTCATGCTGGCGGACAGTCCGGTCCTTACAACGACAGGGATGCCCCGGGTCGTCGTCGGGCTGCCGGAGGTCTGGCAGGGATGCAGTTCGGTGTCGCCCGATGCCCGCGCCCTTGAGCGCCGGGCCCTGCGGCACTTCCGCGATGCCGGCTGCAGACGTCTGGCCGTCATCATCCCGGCGACGCCGTCGCTGAAGTTCAAAGAGCGCTGGCAGCATTTCCGCAAGCTGGCCGGACGCAATGAACTGACGCTGCACGAACACTGGCTGCAGGGCGTTGATCTGCATACGCCGGACTGGACGCGCAACGTCGCGAGGCTGCTCTTTCACGACGGCCGGGATGAACGCCCCGACGCGCTGCTGGTCCTGGACGACAACCTGATTCAGGCGGTGACGGACGGGGTTGAGGCGGCCGGCGTGAAAACAGCCGGCGACCTCCTGATCATCAGTCACGCCAACTTCCCGAACCTGCCGAAAACGGCGTTGCCCGTGACCTGGCTGGGCTTTGACATCACGCAACTGATGCGCGAGGCCAAGCGCCTGATCGACGCCCAGCGAACTGAAAATGCCGCTCCGGAAGTCGTCAAACTCAAACCGGTCTTTCAAGAGGAACTCGAGGATGCGTAGATCGTGTGCCCGTCTCCGAATGCTCTGGCTGCTCAAGCATTGGTGTTCATTCGTGTTCATCTGTGGTTTCCTTTTCCAAGCCGTCAGGGGGCAGGACGGCATTCCATTCTCCTACGAACTCAAACGCGACGGCAACGTCTCGATCGGCATCTTTTCGAAGGACGGCGTGTTGCTGCGTACGATCACCAACGCGGCTCCAATGAAGGCGGGCAGGCACACGACCGTGTGGGATGGGCTCGACCGTAACGGCAGGGCAGTTGCGCCCGGCGACTACACCTGGAAGCTGATCAACTCGCCCGGCATCGAGCCGCACTTCCTCATGAATCTCGGCATCAGCAAGGGCTACTGGCACTGGCCGGGCGCGCACCACGGGCCGCAGGCCGTCGAGGTCTTCGACGGCACCGTGGTGATGGCCGCCGGCATGGTCGAGGGCAGCCCGCAGTTCGTCGCCATGGACCTCGCCACCGGCAAGCTGAAGTGGTACCAGGGGTCCACCTCCGGCTGGGGTTGGGTGAGTCAGATTGCCAAAGGAGAGAAGGCCCTCTTCACCAACGGCTTCAGTCTCGGCGGCGGGAATGCGGAGATTCAGTTCATGCAGCCGGGGAGCGGCCGCTACATCATCGGCTGGGCCAATTGGAAACGGGCCGTCATGCCCTGGCTTCTCGTCCGCAACTACAGCTTCGGCGCGACGCCGCAGGACGGCCGGCAGAGCGTCGGCGTTGACGCCTACGACGAAGCCCGCGGCTTCGGCTGGATCAACCCGAAAGATCTCGAAGCGGTCAAGATCGGGACACACACCGGGATCGGGTCCAGTCTGAACTCGACCGCCGCATTCCGTCTCGACCTCGAAGGGCGGCACGCCCACCAGGCCACCGTCGTTTTCGCGAATCATGGCAAAAAGATCATGTCCCTGGACGTGCGGCTCAACGCGCGTGGGTTTGGCAAGAAGACCCTCGTGATCAATCCCGGCAAGACGGCTCACGCGACCGGCAAGGTCGAGAGTTTCTTGCGGATCAACGTGAAGGCCGATGAGGACGCTGCCTGGGCCATCACCGGCATCTCGCTGAGGAGCTGGCCCAAACGCATCGCGGTCCACGGCAAGGACCTCCTCGCCCTGCTCCCCGGCAATGTCATCGCCTGGATCGACCCGTGGAGCGGGAAACGCGTACAGACCAAGCAGACCCTGATCGCCTACTTCCGGCCGGTCGTCAAGAAACGCTTGGTCATGAAACTCGCACAACCGGCCAACGACTTCGCCGTCCTGCCCGATGGCGCCGTGATGGTCCTGACTGGAACGCAACTCGCCAAAGTCGGGGATGACGGGTCGGTTGAGGCCCTGGTCGAAGGGCTCACGTCGGCGCGCCTGGTCGAGTACGAACCGAGTACGAAGGGCTTCTTCATTGTCGAAGCCGGCAGGAGTCAGCAGATCAAGAAGTTCTCTGCCAACGGCAAGTTACTCGAGACCTTCGGCCGTCTCGGCGGGCGACGGCAGGGGCGCTACGTTGCGCAGGATTTCATGGGCGTCACGGACATCGCCGCCGACGGCAAGGGCGGTTTTGTTGTCACCGAAGACAGCAGCGCACCGCGGCGTGTGGCCCACTTCGACGGCAACGGCAAACTCGTCCGCGAGTGGTACGGCGCGCAGCAATTCTTCACCAACACCTTTATCGATCCTAGAGATCCGACGCACGTCTGGATTGACAGCGCCGGCGGTTGGCTCCTGGAAACGGTTTGCGACTACGACAAGGGAACGTGGAAGCCGTACGCCACGTACAAAGCGGGGCGGCTTGGGCCGAAGGACCTGCCGCTGCAGATCGGTCATACCGGCTACAAGGGCTTCCACATCCGCTATCGCGACGGGAAGAAGTACCTCTGCAAGATCAGCCAGCCCGTCGTCGTCCGGGTGGACGAGGAACAGGGCCGCCTGGTTCCGTTGTGCGGCTACCGGCATCTCGCCTGGAACCGACAGGACGCCGACAAGAACCCTGCGGTCTTCGGCGGTCCCAAGGCGGTCAAGGACGGGTTTCGCAGTGTCCACTGGGCCGACCTGAATGGCGATCTGAAGATCCAGCCGAACGAACTGACGTACTCCCGCAAGCACACCAGCGGTAACGACGCCTGGGTTGATGAGAACATGGTCTACTATGCCGGCGGCCGAAGAATGGAGCCGGAATGGCGGAACGGCGTTCCGGTCTATCCGGTCACTGAGACCGCCGGGCCCGCACCGATCGGCCAATGGGCTGATCGCGAAGGGAATCGCTACCGCTACCTGATGAGGAACGGGCAGAACCCACACGGCTTCGGCTGGCCGGCGACGCAGGCCGCTCACGTCAGATTCGAGAAGTACTCGAAGGACCGCAAGCTCCTCTTCTCGGTCGGCAACCGCGCCGCCTCCGCGCCGGAGACTCATCCGCCGGCGCAACTCCACCATCCGTCGCGGCTGGCGGGAGTCGTCAAGGGCGTCGTCGGCCTATGCGAGCGCGTCGGCGCCCCATGCAAGTTCTGGACTACCGACGGCCTCTATGTCGGCCACCTCTTCGACCGTCGTCCAAACGATGGTGTCCCGCGACTGGCCTATCATTGGTGGCGTATCAAACACAAGGGCAAGGATACCTGGGGGCCGAACGGGAACCAGGCCTTGTTCCAGTACGACTTGGAGGCCGGCGGCAAACTCCTCGAACTGAAAGACGGACGCGTTCTCTACTTTGGCGCGGGCTGGAACAGTGTGCCGGTCTATCGCCTTGATGGCCTCGATCAACTGCAACGCGACCAGGGACCGATCGCCGTCAAAGGCGCTGCTGGAGCGGCCGCTGCGAAAGGCAAGGGCCTTTACGCCGAGTACACCGTTCGCGCTGTCCCGGCCGGAGTCCCGAAGATCAAGGACGACGACCTAATGGGTGAAGACGACGACGGCATCGACCTCGGCGAGTTGGATAACAAGGCCAAAGCAAAGCCCAAGACGCGCAAGGTGGCCCGAATCGATAGCTCCATCGGTCTGGGCGAAATCGAGAAGGTCGTCAAAGGCGCTGCCTGGCCCCGCGAGACGCGCAACGGCCCATTCTCCGTCGTTTGGTCCGGCACCATCGAGCCGCGTTTCTCCGAGACCTACTCGTTCCTGGTCTACAGCGGTGGCGGCGGAAGATTCAGTATCACCGTCGACGGTAAGGAGGTCCTTGCCAATGCCTCCGGCAGACGGGCACGCTCCAAGCCGATTGCCCTGACCGCGGCGAAGAAGACGCCGATCCGCATCACCTATCGGGCCGCCAAACCCGGGGCGTTCCATCTATGCTGGGAGAGCCCATCCCAGGAAGTCGAGTTCGTTCCTGCCCCCCACCTTTACCCACCATCGAAACCCTAGTGCTGTGTCAAGCTTAAATCTTAGGATTGAATTACGGTGCGTGTTGCTCCATGTTGCTATGAGCATGGAGGGCTCATATCATGGAGAAAAGGTACATTGTTCGTCTCTCGGCCGAAGAAAGAGAAGTACTCCGGCAGGTCGTGAAGAAACTCAAGGGCACATCGGAGAAAGTACGGCGCGCACAAGTGCTGCTGAAAGCCGACGCCGATGGTCCCAACTGGACCGACAAGAGGATTGCCGAAGCATTTTCGTGTCGGACCAAGACCGTAGAGAACATTCGCCGGCGTTTGGTGACAGAAGGTTTTGACGCTGCACTGAATCGGAAAAAGAGAAAGACGCCTCCACGGCAGAAAGTGCTCGACGGGGAGCAGGAAGCCAAAGTTATTGCAGTACGCCTTGGCGCGCCCCCCGAAGGATTTACGAACTGGTCATTGCGTCTTCTTGCTGATCATGTGGTGGAACTGGGCATTGTTGATTCAGTCAGCCATGAGACGTTGCGCAAGACTCTAAAAAAAACGGAATGACCCGCCGAAAGATCCAGTATTGGGTCATCCCACCTTATGCCAACGGCGAATTCGTGGCATGCATGGAGGAGGTGCTGGAAACCTACGCCAAACCCTACGACGGAGCGTTTCCGGTTTTGTGTATGGACGAACAGCCGGTGCAATTGTTTAAGGAGACCAGAGTCCCGATTCCTGCAAGCAGGAACCATCCTCGAAGGGTCGACTATGAATACGAGCGGGCGGGCACTGCGTGTATATTCATGTTCGCTGAGCCACTGGTCGGCTGGCGAAAGGTGAGTGTGCGTCCACGTCGTACGAAAGTCGATTGGGCTTTCGAAATGGACGAACTGCTCGAAACGAGATACGCAGACGCCGAGAAACTCATCTTGGTGTGTGACAACTTGAACACGCACACCAAGGGTGCGTTTTACGAATTGTTCCCACCGCACAAGGCGCGTTCGAGTGTGAAGCGTTTGGAGTTCTGTTTTACACCGAAGCACGGCAGTTGGCTCAATATTGCGGAGAACGAACTGAGTTCGATGACCCGTCAGTGCCTCTCAGGCCGGCGCATCCCTGACATTGACATACTTCGAGACGAAACCGCTGCCTGGGCGCAATCAAGCAATGACAAGCAAAGAGGCGTCGACTGGCGATTTACCATTGAAGATGCGCGACAGAAACTGAAATCGCTCTACCCTAATATTAAAGATTGACACAGCACTAGGAACCGATTTGCTGACGGATCGCCCGAGCTTGCGCTCAACATGGTGCTCGCGGAACGAATCCTGCACCAAAAGGAGGCGAAGGGACAATTCACAAGGATACGGGCATGGCAGATCCAGCCCGAGAAACTGCCTCTCGTGGATGGCACGCGTGGGCAGAAAGGAAATACAGACCATGGCAATCTGGAAGATAACGAAGGGCGGCCCGGAGCAAGTGCCCCAGACGGCGCCGAAGAAGGAGAAGCTTCTTGAGTCCGATCTTGAGGATTGGATCGAGGGTAACCCGGAACTGCTTGGCGAGCCGCTGATGATCATTGGCCGGCAAGTTATGATACCCGAGATCAAGGACCGGCTGGACATCTTGGCGGTCGACACCAACGGGAATGCCGTGATCGTCGAACTGAAGCGCGGCAAGCTCAAAGACCCCGTTGACATGCAGGCGTTGCGTTACGCCAGTTATATCTCGAAGTGGCAGTTTGAAGACTTCGCACGACAGGCACAGAGCTACCTCGGTCGCGATGGCGAGGACTACAACTTCAACGCCGCTTTCGAGGAGTTCTGCCAGAACGCTGGTGTCGACGATATCCCTGAAGTCAATACAGACCAGCGCATGATCGTCCTCGGATCTGCCGTAAGGGAGAAGCTTGGCAGTGTCGCCCTCTGGCTCCGCGAACACCGCGTAGACATCAAAGTCATCGAGGTGCGGACGTACAAAGAAGGTGACACGATCCTCATCGAGCCAGTTGTGATCATACCCGTTCCTGTTAGCAGGTTCGCCGACACAGGGAAGGCCAAGACCGAAGGCTCCCCTTGGGTGGTCGACGGCAAGCAATGGCATCTTGAGAGCAGGTGCAGTGCAGCAACTCGCAAGGTCTTCCTACAGCTCGATGATTTGCTTCGGGACAACTTCGACGTCGATGGCCCTCGGTGGAACCAGAAATACTATGTGGCTTACCGGCAGAGCAACAAGAACTGGTTGGCTGTCAGTACCAGCTCGCAGAGCCTGCGCCTAGATTTCCTCGTCAAGAAGGGCGCCTTCAAGACGGAGAGACTGGCCAAAGTCTTGGGCGTTCAGGCCTTTGATCGCGAGGATAGCTTGGCCGAGAAACTGAACCTTCCCAGTTCCGTGCACGTGAAGAACCGGACAGAGACAACCGACCGCGTCCTCCTTCGCATCAAGGAGGATTTTGATCTTGAGTCGGAGGCGTTCCACGAGTTTGTCAAGGGCGCATATGAGGCATTCCCGAAATAGGAGATTGTGATGACGGCAACTAACCAGCCCGTAGAATTGCTCCAAAGTTTTCGTTTTGCCAAGAATGCTCCATTTTCCTACTTCATGTTTCCCTCGGGCGAACCAGTTTTGGCCCCACTGTCTTTGAAGGAGCACAGGAATGGCTAGGAAGCGTATTTCGCTCAACTATCCGGATCGCCAGCCGGATGAGCCCGATGCAACCGAGAAGCAGTTGGGTTATATACGAAGCTTCGAGTTCGGGCTGAGTGAGAAAGTACTGCAGGGGTTGGGCAAGTGGCAGGCGAGCAACATTATCGATCAAATGGTCAAGCTCCGTGATGAGGGCTATCTGGGGGAGTCTGCTTCGAAGACAATGGAGAGCCTGGACAACGCGAAGAGCGGCTGCGGATGCAGCAGTCTGAAAAGCATCGGGTGTATTCTGGTCCTGATAGTGACAGTCCTGCTGGTGCTGGCAGTGACAACCGATGACAATGAGTTGGAAACAGAGCCATCGCCCCAAAAGCCCATATCAAAGACAACACCAAAACCTGCCTCCACGAAGAAGACTGTTCCAGAGGAGCGCGCAGTGGCGAAAGATACGCCGCAATCTGCCTCTGACATCGCTGACCGGGATGTGACAGAGGCTGAGTCATTGGCGATTCAGCATATCCAGACTTGGATTGCTGAACGCAAAGGCATGTATCGAGCCGAAGGACCGTTTCTGCAGATTGAGTCGAAGGACCAGCCCGAAGAATGGGACTGCATCTATGTCGGAGTATGCATTCGCCATCGCTCAAAGAAAGGAGTGCTGCCGGCAGTCTGGCTGTTCCACCGCAAGACTCTCACCGAAGGTGGGGCGAGCTGCGCCAGTGCGAATCGATTGGCCTACAGCATCTCGGAGATGGCCATGCTTTCCGGCTACCGGGAGGGAAACAAAACCGGCCCGACCTACGACCGACTCATTGCCGAATTGAAGCGTCGGTTCATGAAGTCGCAAGAAACTGAACCTTCGAAGAAATCAGAAGGACAACCCGAATGAAAGCAATCAAACTTTGGCAGGTGAATCGGAGTGCCGATGGCCGGACGGCAGTGGAAATCCAGACGACGCATCAGACCGAGACCGAACAACTGCTGGAGGACCTCCTGACTGAGTGTCCGGACTTGCTGATGGCTGAACTGACACTCATCGGGCGGCAGACGGAGACCGCTAACGGGCCGCTGGATCTGCTGGGACTTGATGCCGACGGCAATCTTGTCGTGTTCGAACTGAAACGCGGACAGCTCACCCGCGAGGCCGTCGCGCAGGTCATCGACTACGGCTCGTACCTCGCCGAACTCGATCCCGATGAACTCGCCGAACATATCGAGAAGCAGTCCGGCAAACTCGGGATCGACGAGATCACGGATTTCCGGGAGAAGTATCAGGAGCTGTTCTCCAGAGACCTGGATACCATGGGCAAGCCGCGATTGGTGCTCGTCGGGCTCGGCGTCGAAGAGCGCGCCCAACGCATGGTCAGCTTCCTGGCTGACAGCGATATCGACATCTCCTTGATCACCTTTCATGCGTTCGAAGAGAATGGTCGGATGTTCCTCGCTCGTCAGGTCGAGGTGGAAGCAAGGACGGGCACGAATAGGCCGTATAACAAAAAGGCCAACCTGCACGCATTGAAGAGCCGCGTTGCGGACTTGGGCGTGGGTGATTTCTATTTCGACATGGCTGCATTCTTCCGATCCGAGTTGCCCGCGGCCTACGAGTATCCGAATCCGAATGCGTTCTCGTATTCGCTGCCGGAGTTGACGGATTCCGGGTCGAACAGTCTACGCGTGTATTACACGCTATACCTTTACCCCAATGACAAGGGGAAGATGTACGTGTCGATGCATCAGCGGGCGATCGCGGCGTGCGACAAGAACGCGGACGAACTGGCGTCGGCCGCCCCAGTGCCGACGGAACAGCGTAGGGACGCAATTTTATTCTACGTCAGCACGGCCGCCGACTGGGATAAGTTGTCGGCTTGGCTCAAGCCAATCCTGCCGCAGGTGATCGTCGGCTGGCAGGTGAAACGAGAGGCCGCCGCACAGGAAGCACTTGAAGACGCATCTTCCCAAGATGAGCTGTGATCCCGGTTCAGGAGTGCCTTGGATGAAAGGATTCGGCTTCGGGTGCAGCGGAATGCTGATGAATGGGGTTCTCTGCTGCATTCTCGCTCTGGTTGTTTGCTTTGGGATGGCCAGCTGCGATTCAGGGCGCGAGGCCCAGCCGGCACCGAAGACGGTTATCACCTGCGAAAAGGCAATGATCCCCGACGGGCCGGTCCTTGAGAAGCTCGCGCATATCCGGATCGGCATGCCCATCGACGCGATTGAGACCGATCTGGGGAAAGGGCATCGCAACAGCATGTACGATGGACGGCTTACGATGGTTAAGTATTTTGTCGCGCTCGAAGAGTCCCAAGCAGTGATCAATGTGCAGTTTCTAATTCTGTTGGGGTTTGGTTCTTGTTTTGTGGTGGGGTGAT
>CAYLNH010000224.1:3528-12215 GCA_964384625.1 uncultured Lentisphaerales bacterium | reverse complement strand
CAGGCTGACGATACAATAAGGTATTCAAGGCCCGCCTAATTGATGCGCACGCCCTTAGCCTGCATCTGCGGCAAAACGAATCGCTCCGACGCATTTCTTCTGCAATCTTGATTGTCGTATACGCAATATCCGCCCGTCGATTGCAGAGGTCGGCGGAATTCGATTTGTTTCTCGCGACGATCTTCTTGGTCCGAGGACCGCCCGGCCCGGGAAAGCCCACAATCCAGCGGGGCAGTGCTTTCGGGCCGGCGCCGCAACTGCCCGGCGCCTTGTGCCGCCGCGGACAATCTTCGGCGGGCCATGGAACTTTCCCTGATATTAACGTTCATATTTACTGGCGGCCGGGCGCGGCGCCACTGATATTCCCACGGTACGCGCAGATAGCAAGGAGATCGCAAGACCCATGATAAAATCGATTAGACACTGGATTGCAGCGGGCCTGGTGCTCGCTGCTGCCGGACAGGCGCAGGAGGTCCTCGGACATTGGCGGTTTGAGGGCGAAGCCGGGCAGAGACCGGCGGCGGCGGCCTCAACGGTGAACACCGAAACGATGCCCGGCAAGCTGTCCGCGGAAGCCGGCGGGCTGCAGCGGGCGGCCGATGTCCCGGCCAGGTATGTGTACGATCCGCAGGCAAAGGTGTCCTACGAGAACAAGACGTCTTTGAAGTTTGCCGGCACGGCGGAGAAGACGGACTCGATCGAAGTACCGTTCCCGGCCGGCACCACCAGTTTCACGCTGGAGATGTTCGTCAAGCCGGCGCGCGATCCGAAACGGACCATGTGGGCGGCGGTCAAGACACGGCAGGGGGCCGGGGCGGCAAGCATCGCCTGCGGCGCGCGCTATCTGCCGCGCTGGCGGCAGACGTACTACGCCGGCTTTCTGTCGCCCGGTCTGGACGCCGCCGCAATCGACGCCGGCAAGCAACCGGAGTGGCGGGAATGGAGTACGGGCCATTACGTCACCATCTCCCGGTTGCGCGACCCGAATCCGCGGCAGAAGTACCCGGGCAACCTGGTCTGGCGCCATCTGGCGCTGGTCTATGACCACGGCAAACAAACGGTCACCGTGTATCTCGATCGCTGGCAGGTGGCGACGCAGCGCGTCGCCGGCCCGTTGACCTGGGATGCGGCGCCCATCCGCCTCGGGGGCGCGCCGGACGGCAAGGGCTTCGAGGGCTGGATCGACGAGGTGCGGCTGACCCGGGGGGTCTTGACGCCCACCGGCTTTTTGCGCCGGCTCGACCAGCCTTTGGCAGGGATCTCCTTCGCGTCGGAGAACAAGGTGCTGCCGGCGGCCATGTGCATCGACATCAAAGCCGCATTCGGCGCTGTCGGCGACGGCAAGCACGACGACACGAAAGCCTTCAACAGAGCGTTTGCGGCGTTGGCCAACAAGGTTCCCGGCGGCTGGTACACGCTCTTTGTCCCTGCCGGCACCTATCTGATTTCCGACACGATCCACCACAAGCGTTTCTTTGTGGTGCAGGGCGCCGGTCCGGGCAAGACGATTATCAAACTGAAAGACAACGCCAAGGGGTTCCAGAACAAGAAGAAGCCGAAGCCGGTGTACATTTCCGGCTGGGGCGAGTGGGGCAAGTGGGGCCGGGGCGCCGGCAATCATATCGGGGTGTATCTGTTCGGTTTCACCATTGATACCGGCAAAGGCAACCCCGGCTGCGTCGGCCTGGACCACCACTCGAACAACATCGGCTGCGTCGAAGACATCACCATCCGCAGCGGCGACGGCGAGGGCTATATCGGTTTGAGTTTCGTCCGTCCCTGGCCGGGCCCGGCGCTGATCAAGCACGTCAAGATTGACGGCTTCGACTACGGCGTGAAGATGAACAGTCAGGAATACAGCATGACGCTGGAGCACGTCACCTTAACCAACCAGAAGGTGGCCGGCATCGAGAACGCCGGCAATATCATGGCCTGCCGCAAGATCATCAGCGAAAACCGCGTTCCGGCGGTGTCGATTCCCGGGGCCAACGGCATGATGGCGTTGGTCGACTGCGAATTCACGGGCGGCGCCCCGGACCAGCCGGCAATCAAATCGGCCGGCGGCATCTACGTACGCAATCTGAACGTGGACGGCTATCAGGCCGCAATCGAACAGCGGGTGTTCCTGAAGCGCGAAAAGAAGGGAAGAAAAAAAGTTGATGTCTGGGGCGACACCAGAACCGTGCCCGGCCCGGTGGTCGAAGAATTCGTCGGCGACCGGATTGTCAGTGCCCACGGCGACCCGGCCGGCGGCATCAAATTGCCGATTGAGGAGACCCCCACATTGCCCTGGGGCGATATCGAAACGGACTGGGTCAGCATCGACAAGTTCGCTGCCCGGAAAGACGGCGACGACTGGGCGCCGGCGCTGGAAGCCGCGTTCGCCTCGGGCGCCAAGACAATCTACTTTCCGCATGACGTCACCGTCGGCCGCACGGTCACGCTGAAAGGGCCCGTACAACGCTTGATCGGCACGTGCCGGACCGAGATCAACTGGACCAGGCCGATTCGCGAAGCCATGAACAAACGCATCAAAGCGGCCGGCCGGCACGACCTCGATCAGAAAGCGAAAGAGCCCCCCGCGATGATCTTTGCCGAACCGGATGCCGAACGCATCGTGATAATCGAACGCATGAACGTCGTCAGCCTGAAACACGCATCGCCCGCGACGCTGGTGTTTCGTCACGGCGGTCCCGGCGCCTACACCAACGCCGCCGGCTGCGGCAAGCTGTTTATGGAGGACCTGGGCGCCAACTGCTTCCGCTTCGATCATCCGCAGAACGTGTGGGTGCGGCAGTGGAACCCGGAAGCGCACAAAGCCGGCCCCTGCATCGTCAGCAAGGGCGCCACCATCTGGTCGCTGGGCTTCAAGACCGAGTACGAGTCGAGCAAGCTCTGGGCCTTCGACGGCGCCAAAACGGAGATCGTCGGAGCTTTTATCTATCCGATCGGCAAGATCCCGAAAGACCGGCCGATCTTCAAAAACGTCAACTCCGACCTGACCGTGCAGTACGGCACAAGCGTCTACCGCGCCAATCACAAGGTCCACATCATCGACACGCAGAACGGCAAGACCGTCAATATCGGCAACGACAAACTCAAGTGGCCGGGCAGCCGGGCGCGCATGGACCTGTACGTCAGCCGCCGGGCAGCAGAGTAGGTGTTGCATGGTGAATCCTCGACCGCGCCCGCTGCCCTTCGTTTGAAACACTCCCGGCTCCACGGGGCCTATCCCCGTGGTCCAAAGATTAGTCCGGCAGGGGAGCAGCTGTTCCCCCGCCTGCCGCGGACATGGCGTTTGCAGACGCCGTGTCCGCGGCAGACAGTGATGTCCGCAGCACCGTCGGAAGGAGAAATCTTGGCTCCATCCCGACGGGTCGGGGGACCGGCCCGGGACAAGCCCCGGCGGTGGCCGGAAACAGGAACTTGAGGCCGTCGAGTACTTCACGTTGCAGACGCCGGATCGCGGGATCCCCCTTGTATTCACACGCCGTCGAACCTATAATTATATAGAGTCGCAATAGTATCATATAGGAGACGCGGTGAGGCGCTGGTTTACGTTGATTGAGCTGCTTGTGGTGGTTGCCATCATCGGCATCCTGGCGTCCATGCTGCTTCCCGTGTTGTCGAAGGCGAAGAAACAGGCACTGCACGCGTCGTGCATATCGCAATTGAAACAACATGGTACGGGGCACGCGATCTATCAGGGGGACTATGACGAGTACTTTCCGGATTTCGGCGGCACACCGTCGATCGATCATATCAATCGGTATATCTCCCCGCGGCTGCGGTTGACTTCAACAGCGGCAGCATCCGGGGCGCCGGTATATTTCAAGGAGGTCATGGCGTCGAAAGCGGGCAAGAAACAGTCGATCCTGGCGCCGCTGTTTTACTGTCCGTCGCAGAGCTGGAGTCCAGGGGGGTATCCGGGGTATTACATTATGGACAACCCGGCGAACATCCGTTTCGACGCCGCGTTTCCGAATCAGGCGTTCGGCTACTTCTTCTATACCGGACGGAAGATGCTGAACTCGACGCACAGCAATGCCGACACCCGCGTCCGCCGTTGGGATCCGATGGAGATCCTGGTTACCGATCCATTGGGCGGCTCGGATCGCAACGAGGTCGGAGCGGATTACGAACGGATCAGCGCCTGGAACTACACGGCGGGTTGGACACTGAACCCGCATGAGAGCGCCGACTGCATGCCGCACCTGGCGCATCAAGAGAGAGCTCACCAGGTTGTGGCCGACGGCTCGGTGCACTCGTTCAAGGCGTCACTGGCCACACGCACGGTCGGTTGGGGAACGATCAACGGCGCCTTGCACGTGAAGGCCGGCCCGACCAACACCGAGACGAACGGAAGGTATATGCGCGCCAAAGACTAAGGGCATGGGTTCGTAAGAACGGTGACGTTTGACGCCGTCATTTCGGCTGCTCCGGCGGATCGGTTGCTGTCGGGCAAGGTTCAGGTCACATCCTTATTGTCGGAAGCCGGGACGGCGGAACGCCGAAAGGGCGCGCCCGAACGGGGGCCCGATCAAACGGCAGCGTAATCGTGAGTCCATGCAATGAGGGCGCCGCGGGGTCAGCCGTTCGTCCCGGCCATTCGCGCCGGCGATCGCCGGTTCCCAGACAAGCGGCGGGAACAGCCGGGCAAGGTGTCGAGCTGCTCGTTGACTTTCTGGATGCCGTCGAGGATCTGGTCCATGTATTCGCGACTGCCGAGCAGGTGTGAATGCATCAGTGTGACGCCGTGGGCAGCCACGGCTTCGGTGTTCGGCAGCCTGAGCGTCGCGTAGTTCTGCGTCAGTTCCGGATCGCGAAATGGGATCGGGCTGGTGGGGTCATAGAGATTGAGCAGGCCGCTGCGGTAGACGGGCTCGTAGGGTCCGCCCACAGGGACTCCTTCAGCCCGCAGCGCCGCGACGTACGGCTGTTTGTCCATGCCGCCGTGGTCGTCAAGGTCCAGGTTCAGGGTCAGACAGTAGTAGGCCTGGCGGGTCACCCGCGGATCCCGCGGCGCGACCTGCAGCGGACCGCCCAGGGCAGCGAGCTTCGCGGCCAGATAGGCGGCGTTCGCTTCGCGGCGGGACGTCTGTTCGGCCAGTCGCGACAGCCCGCCGCGCAGCAGGCACGCCTGGAACTCGGTAATCCGGTAGTTGTGGCCGTAGCGGCCGCCCGGCTGCAGGCCCTCCCTGCCGTACGGGTCGGCAGCGACATCCCCCGGCACCCAACCAACCTGTTTCAGCGCGAACGCCGTGGCATAGACAGCCGCGTCGTTGCAGGTGATGGCGCCGCCTTCGCCGCTGGTCAATACCTTGCTTTGCTGGAACGAAAACGAGCCGGCATCGCCCAATGCCCCGGCGCTGACATTCCGCCAGCGGCTGCCGTGCTGGTGGGCGACATCTTCAACAATCTTCAGATGGTACTCCGCCGCGATTGCCCGGATCGCGTCCATGTCGCACATGCAGCCGTAGAGATGGACGGGGACAACGGCTTTCGTCCGCGGCGTCACCGCCCGGCGGATTGCCTCCGGATCGATACACCACGTGACCGGATCGATATCGACCAGCACCACGGCGGCGCCGATATCCAGCGCCGCTTGGGCCGTCGCCACCCAAGTGAGCGCCGGGACGATCACCTCGTCGCCCGGGACCACGCCGACGGCCTGCAGGGCGCACTGCAGCGTTACGGTTCCGTTTGCCAGGCAGAGGCAGTAGTCGCTGCCGATGAACGCGCGGAACTCCTCGCAGAACGCTTGCTCGTTCTCCCCCAGCCAGCTCCACTTGCCGCGGCGCACAACGTCAAGCAATCGTTGTTCATCGGTCGCATCAGCGATCGGCCAGGACGGCGCCGACAGCCGCACGGCGGGCCGCCCGCCGTTGATTGCCAAAGCATTTCGGGATCGGATTGTGGTCATCGTTGTACTCCTGCTGAGAATTACCGATCTTGCTCTCTATTTCTCCTGTTCTACCCCAATAGGCAACCTGAAGTCGGCGAATGCAATAAACCGATATTGCTATTGATTAACCTATCTTGCTTTTTGTCCCGGGACGGCACGGGGCGGGCGCGAAGGGCGGCGCGGGAGCCGGGGGGAGCCGGGCGCGAAGAGCGGCGGCCGGGGCTGTTACGCGATGCGGCCGTCAAGCAGGGTCGCCGAGCGGGTCGTCAACGTTGTCAGGAACGCCCGATCGTGGGAGACCAGAACCATGGCGGCGGGGACGGCGGCGAGGACTTCGGTGATCCGTTTGCGGGCCGTGTCGTCGAGGCCGGCAGTGGGTTCGTCGAGCAGGAGGACCTTGGGATCCATTGCCAGCACAGTGGCCAACGCCACCAGTCGTTTTTCGCCGACGGACAGTCGCTGGCTGAGCCGGTCGCCGTAACCGTCGAGCCCCGTCTGGGCCAGGACGTGCTCCACGATTGCCTGTACGGCGTCCGCCTCGTACCCCAGGTTCAGCGGGCCGAAGGCGATATCCTCGGCGACCGTAGGACAGAAGAGCTGGTCGTCGGCATCCTGGAACAGCAGTCCGACGGGGCCGCGGATCGTCTGGAAATCAGCTTCGGTGCGGCACTTCCGGCCGAAGACGGTAACGGTTCCCTGCTGCGGCCGCAGCAGGCCCATGATCACGTGGAGCACCGTGGTTTTGCCGCAACCGTTGGCGCCTTCGAGGGCGACGCGTTCACCGGCGGCCACCGTCAGGTCGGCCCGGCGCAGGACCTCCTTGCCGTCCGGATATTGAAAACAGATGTTGCGGAGCTGTACCAGGGGCTCGGTCATCGGTATTCCCACCAGCTCAACAACAGCACCAGCACAAGCGTGGTGGCGAGAAAACAACAATCGCCGTGGCGTACCCGATGGCGCTGCAGCGAGGGAAATTCACCCCGGAAACCGCGACAGCACATGGCTTCGGATACCCGCCGGGCGCGGTCGAAGCTGCCGACGAGAAGGTTGCCGACCAGGTAGCCCAGAGCCCGCAGGGAGTGGCCGTTGAGACGCACCCGGAAGCCGCGGGCCCGCATGGCCTGACGCAAGCGGCCGTATTCGTCGTGGATGACGTCGGCATAGCGCACGGTCAGAAAGATCAGCTGCGTCAGCGCGGCGGGAACGCCCAGGCGGCGCAGAGCCTGGCCGAGCCGGCCGGCTTCGATGGTACTCAGCAGCGCTGTACCGACCAGCATGATGGCATTGGCCCGCAGGGCGAAGACAGATCCCCTGGCCCAGCCGTCCACACCGGTACAAACCAGAGAAACCGACAGCATCCCGAGAATCACGTTGAGCCAGAGGAACCGCCGCCACAGCAGGCGCCACGGCAACCGCGACGCCAGCAGCAGCACGAACCCGCAGACCAGACCGCCGGCCAGCACCTGACGGTTGTGACTGACCGCCAGGACCAGAGCCAACGCCAGCGCCGCCAGCAGCCGGACCCGCGGATCCAGCCGGTGGATGAACGATGTGCGATCGCTGAATGCCCGGCTGATCATGCCCGCGCCCTCCGCCCGGCTTTGAGGTAGGCGATGATCCCCAGGATGCCGACAATGTAACCGATCCCGCCCAGAATGTCCCGCATCCGGACCTGCCGGTCCTGCTCCCTCAATCGCCGCCGCAACGACTCCAATTCAGCTTGTTCGACGGCGTCGGCGTCAGCGCTCGCCGGCGCCGCCATACCTGCCGGTGACGGCAATTCGCTTTGGGGGATCTTGTAGTCGGCCCGATGGCCGTCGGCCGTCTGCGCCACCAGTTCCAGATCGCAATGTTCCGTCAGCGGCAATACAAACGCGCCCTGATCATCGGTGGTTGTCCGGCCCAGTTCCCGGCCGGCCGCAGTCAGCAATCGGACCTCGACGCCGACGGCGTCCGCGCCGCCGACGAAATAGACCGAGCCCTTGAGCTCTCTGCCTTCGGCGACGGCAAAGAGTTTCATGCCGTGTGCCGCCGCCGATTCGGCAACCAGGACAAGCACGATCGCCGCGCCCCATACACAACGCATCAGCCGGCCTCCGGCGCGGGTTGCGGGACAACCGCGAAGACCTCGGGTCGAACCTGTCGCAGAAAGCTCACGGCGGTGCCGGTCACCAGTGCTTCCACCAGCATCAGCGGCACGTGATAGGCCAGGATGCCCCAGACGAACGGCAGGAAGCGCTCTTCACTCGAGTACAGGCACAAGCACACCAGGAATGCCGAGACCCCGATGCCGACGGCTCCGGCGATCGCGCCGTACATGAATCCGCCCCGCCGCGCTGCCTGCCGGACCGGCCGGCGCAGAAGGCAATGACACAGGACGGCCGGCAACCCCATGCAGACCGTGTTTACCCCCAGCGTCGTCAGGCCGCCGTGAGAAAAGAAGACATACTGCAGCAGCAAGCCGACGAAGATCGCCGGTACCGCGGACCAGCCCAGCACCAGACCCAGCAGACCGACCAGCACCAGATGCGCACTGGCCGGCGGCACCGGCACATGGATCAGTGACGCCACGAAAAACGCCGACGACAGCACCGCGGTTTGCGGGATCTCTTCCGGTTTCATCCGATAGAGGCCGTAAGCCACACCCACCGTGCCGGCGGCCGCGCCGCCGATCAGAACCGGAGTGGATAAGATGCCGTCAGCTACGTGCATGGGCGGGGAGATTTCAGATTTGAGATTTCAGATTGGAGCGGATGCAGGATACAAGATGCAGCCCCGCATG
>CAYLNH010000224.1:0-3428 GCA_964384625.1 uncultured Lentisphaerales bacterium | reverse complement strand
AGATTTGAGATTTCAGATTGGAGCGGATGCAGGATACAAGATGCAGCCCCGCATGAGCGGGGGGCCCTTGGGGAGATGCAGGATTAAAGATATTCAAGATGCATGATTCAGGATATCTGCGATTCGGATTTCGCGGGACCAGTCTTCGCACAAGGCTTCGTCCGGCAGCCGGATTCCCGCGTTACGATTCAGATGGATAGGTTCTTCCAGAGTCTTGCGGCGGACTGCCGCCGCACTAGAAGAAATCCTGTCCGCAGGATTGCTTGGTGATTTCCGCGTTGCGATTCAGGATTGAACCTATTCCATGTCCACGGTTTTCACCCAGATCAGGCCGCCGAGTTCGACGTCGACCTCTTTGCCGGCCGGGCTCTTCATCTTCTCGTCGCCGTCAACCAATGCCGCAAACGCCCACCAACCGGCCTTCGGCATGGTGTAACTGAAGACGCCGTTGGCGTCGGCTTTGATGACCTGCGTCTCAAATACATCATCGGGGATGGCCACCTTGCGGCCGGGGTTGCGGTACTCCACTTCGATTTCGGCGAAGGGCACGGGCTTGCCGTTCCTGCGCACGATGCCGCGAAAGCTGTTGCCGGTCCAGATGCCGTAGGGCCGGACCAGCGGCTCGATTTCCACCGGCAGGCCAACCAACTTGTCCCAGCCGTCACACTTGCCCAGGGCGCTGACCACCACCTTGGTGTAGTGGATGATCATCTTCTGCTCGGCGGGCTCCCAGTACGGCGCCGGCTCGAGATAGAAGAGGTAATCGCCCGGCCGCTGCACTTGGTAGCTGGCCGTGAAGGAGGTCTTGCCCTTGGTCTTGGTTGCGTTGATCGTCTTCAGAAGATCCTTCTTCTTGCCGTCGACCATGACGCCGAACTGCTTGGGCTTGCCCATTTCCATGGTCGGCCCGTCGGCCATCGGATGGGTGAAAATCATGGCCAGATCCACTTTGCCCGGCCGGGTCAGGAGGTCCTTGGACGGCAGCAGTACCTGGAAGTGCGCTTGCGCGGTCAGCACCGCGACCAGCACGGTGACAACAACCGTGATTCCTGTTCTCGAACCCTTCGTGCGAAACAATTTCATAGGAGGTCCTCTCCGGTTGAAGTCATGGACAACGTTACGTGCAGCACCCCCTTCTGCTGCCGCAGGTGCTCGGTCAGATGCTGGATCTCCACCGCGCGGCCACGGGTCATGATCACTTCCAGACAGAGCTCGTGCGTCAGGTGCAGGTGCGTCGCCGCCAGGACAATCTTGTGATGGTGGTGCTGGGCTTCGGTCAGCTTCTTCTGCAGCTGCCGGGCGTGATGATCAAAAACCATCGTGATGGTCCCGACGACTTCGTCGTCATCCTGCCATTCTTCCTGGACCAGACGGTCCCGGATCAGATCGCGGATGAACTCCGACCGATTGCCGTAGCCCTGCTTCTCGAGCAACCGTTCAAGCTGATCGAGCAGGGGTTGCTCCAGAGACAGACTGAGGCGCACAAGTTCCGACATGACACAGGCCCTGCTTTATTACGAAATACAAAATCGTAATATCAAAAAGACAAATAGAGGCAGGTAAGAGGGGCTTTCAAGGGCGGCTGGGCGTTATTATTCCGACCGCGGCGAAGGCATACCGACAGTACTCCGACTCAGTCTACTCTGTGACTGGTTCGAGGACGAAGTCGTCGGCGTAGAGGTCACCGGGGCCGTTGTGCCACAAAAAGACGTACGCCTCGGTGAAGTGCTCCGGCACGGTGAACGTGTGGGTGATCCGGCGCCATTGGGTCCAGGTCGTCTTGAAAACCTTTTCATCAATGATCCGTTTGCCGTTCGTGTCGCGGACCTGGACGCCGGCCCCGGCCCATGGGGCGTTGGCCGCTGATGCCTTGGACCAGACAGTGAAGCGGTAACGTTTGCCGGGCTTGAGATGGCGCGCGATGGAGTAGTTGCCCCAGCCGCTGTTGGCTCCGGCGTGCAAGGCACGGCTGCCGCTGTGGACTTGGACCTTGTTCTCGGTTATGCTCTTCTTGCCCTTGCCCCAACCGCGCCAACTCATGACACCGAGTTCCACGCCGCCGTTGGATACCAGATTGGTCGATGCCACGGCTGTTGCCGGTGTCGACGGGCCAGACCGATTCGCGCCGACGTCCACGGTCCGCACAACGTATTTGTGCTGCACCCCGTGCTTTGGCTTGCTGTCGCTGAATTTGGTGGCGATGGTGGCGCCGATCTTTCTGCCGTCGCGATAGACCTCGTATCCCTGCACGCCGTGATCGTCAGCCGCCGGCTGCCAGGACAGACGCGTCTCGTCGATGGCCAGCGGCAATACGTTCAGCCTGGCCGGGGGCTTTGGCGGCGTTTTGTCGGCGGCGTTCTCAACGACGCCGATCTTCCGTTGGTAGACGCGGACGTAGTCGACATACATGCGTTGGGGAAAGACGTTGTCGTCAATGCCTTTCTGGCCGCCCCAACCGCCGCCGACGGCGATATTGAGGATGAGATACATCTTCTCGTCATACGGCCAGGCTGCCTCTCCGGTGCCTTCGTTCTTGAAGGTGAAGTACTTCTTCTTGTCGACAAAAAAGTCGATCCGATCCGGGTGCCACTCGACAGCGTAGATGTGGAACGCCGCGTAGGGCTTGGGAATTTTGATCTTGTTGCCTTTGTTGGTACCCTTGACGTGGTTGTATTTGGCCGTGTGGATATTGCCGTGGATCACATCCGGATCGTAACCGACATTTTCCATGATGTCGATCTCGCCGCAGGCAGGCCAGCCGCCTTTGCGGCCCAACATCCAGATGGCCGGCCACATGCCGCGCCCGGTGGGCAGCTTGGCGCGGACCTCGATGCGGCCGTAGAGCCACTCCGCCTTGCCCCGCGTCTTGATCGAGCCGGACGTGTATTTTGCTGCTTTCCGGTTCTTCCAGCCGCTCTTCTTCGGGTCGTAATTCGGGTTTGGCAACGCCTCTTTCCGCGCCGCAATCACCAACATGCCGTTCTCGACGCGGACGTTCTCCTTACGGTTGACAGTGTAGTACTGCGCTTCGCGGTTGCGGACAAAGCCCTGTTCATACGACCACGTTTCGGGATTCGGCCTGGTCCCTTTATCGAATTCATCCGCCCACACCAGTTCCCATTCTCCAGCCATACCGGCAAGAGCGGACAGCAGCGCCGCAAGCACGACAGTAATCTTCGTCATGATTCCTCCTTCAAACCCCTCGCGCATGGCAAATATGACCTTTTGAGCCCGATTGGCGCAGCAAGTTCCGCTTCTACTCAGTGACTTCGGACGCAATACCGCTGTTGCATTTTGGCGCAAACGACTGAATAAAAATATATTGCATCAAAAAGAAGCGGTCGGGAAGAATCAGAAAAAAAGGGCCGCCCTTTCTTAGGGTCGGCGCGGAAATAACGTCGCATTATTCGGGGCAGACATACCAACCT
>CAYLNH010000223.1:0-12267 GCA_964384625.1 uncultured Lentisphaerales bacterium | reverse complement strand
CCTCGAACCCCGGGCAATCCGTGGCGGAAAGACTTCCGCCGAGACCATCTAGTCCGACAAGGCCTCCCCGAGCCTGAAAACGCGCAATCCGACGGCAGCGGTGCGGGAATGAACATCGTCTGTCTGCGACAGGTACTGCGTCAGTCACGGGAGCGGCTCCCGCATGCTGCCTTTCTGCCGATGGCGGAAGGCCTGCATACGTTACACTCCGTCACTGACGCATTACTGCGACAGTACGCTTTGTCTTGCCGGGGTGCCGGTCCAGACCCTATTGCAGGGACGGGCGGACGCCGGTGCGGGCCGCCGACGGTTGTCGCGAATCTCAACCCTCGTTGGAGTGACGAAATGCGTTGGTATCCTTGTGGTTTCGGGATGGTGTTGGCGGCGGCAGCCGGGCAGGGAAGGACCTGGACCAATCGAGCCGGGAAGACGGTCGAGGCCGAACTGGTTCGCTCGAGAAGAAGGACGGCAAGACCGATGCCGTCCTCAAAAAGACGCAGACCGGCAAGATGTACCGCTTTCCGGTGGCGGAGCTGTCCGCCAAGGACCGGAAGCACGCAGCGGCATTTGCCAAACGCACGGCGACGAGCAGGAACACCAAGCCCGGATCGCTGCAGGACATCCTGGGCAGCCGGCTCGTGCGGTTGACGAAAGACGGCAAACTGAAACCGTTCAAGCTGACGCGGGAGGTGGACTGCTACGCCGTCTGCTACTCGGCGTCCCGGCGCGGGCCCTGCCGCCAGTTCACCCCGAAGCTGGTGGAGTTCTACAGCAGGAACCGCAAGCGGCGCGACCGGTTCGAGATTATCTTTGTCAGCAGCAGCTCACGGCGGCGTCACGCCGGGCCGGACGATTTGATCGGTGTTGCCCTGGTTTCGCTGAACTCGACGGTTTTGACGGGCTGCCAGTCACCGTTTCTGTAGTAGAGCTGGTCGCCGGCATGGCCGAACTTGCCGGCGGCGAAGGCGAACACCACCTGCGGGAACACGACCCAGTCCCCGCCCTCTTTCAGGAGGTCCTGATTGTGGTCGGCGATCATCTCCAGGAGGTCCTTGTAGCCGCCGACCGGGCGTCTGGCGGGGCGCTTGGCAGCGACGACCTGCAGTTCGTCGAGGGTATGGCCCTGCAGGTCGATCGCAACTTTCGGGGAGACCCCGAGGATCGGGCCGGCGTCCATGTTGTCGCCGGCGCCTTCGTAGGGCTCCACGATGATGACGCTGCTGCGCATATAGTCGAGGCCTTCGAGGATGGCGCGTTCCACGGGGATGGTGTGGAGCCCGACCAGGTGGCGGGCGCCGTCTTTCTCGTATGTCAGATCGCCGGGGTGGACATTCAGACAGGGGAAGTCGCCGGCCAGGTTGGTCAGGGGGACGAAGCCGGCGAACGCCCCGAAGTCGATGGCATAGTCCGCCAGCCGCGCGCGCAGCTCATTGGTCCATTCCTCGCGCACCCGCCGGCCGTCTTCCGTGGCGATGGTAATCCGGTTGACGTTGCGTTCGCGGTAGAACCGGCGGATGTCCAGGGCGACGACGGGGACGTCGAATTCCTCGCCGAGGCGGCCGGCCTTGCTGGTGTCGGGGCGGTCGGTGACCAGGGCGGCGACGTGAAATTCCTCGCCGCGGCGCCGGCGGTGCAGCTCGAGGATTCTGGTGGCGTTGGAACCACTGCCGCTGAGGAAGATGGCGACATTCGGCCGGCGGCCGGATGGAGCGGCAAGGTAGCTACTGACTTGGGTCATATGATTTTTCCTTCGAGAATTCAGCAACTAAGTTTGCAATTAAATTCGAGATCCTCTAGAATGGTATCAGTCGGCGGCGATTCGCCGCGACAGGAGGCTTTTCTGCGGCGAGGAGGCCGCACCCCAACGTACGTATTATTCTCTTTCAACGAGGAGGCGCATTCATGAACCGTTTCAAACCTTGGGTCCTGTTCTGTATTCTAACGGCGTTCACCGCCACGTCCAGTGTGAGCCACGCTGGATGGTGGGAGAGTTTCACCAATTGGGTCATGGGGCGAAAGCCGGGGTACACGACGGTGATGGTCACCAGCAACTACGTCGAAGCGGTGTTGCTGGCCGAACTGATCCAATCCAAGACAAAGCAGCCGATTATCCTCTTGCCAACCGGGAAAGAGAGTGATAAGATCTATGCCCTGAACAACATGGGCATGGGCGCTGAATTCAGCAAGTCCAAGTTCACCGACGTGCTGGAGCGCCTGAGCCCGAAAACGGTGTTGTTCCTCGGTAGTGAGAAATACGCGCCGAAGGAGTTTAAGGATAAGGCTGAAAAGATCTTCCCCATCGCTGTCATCGAGGGTGACGACTTCAAGAAGGTCGCCGAAGCGGCCGGCGCCGTGATGCGCATGAAGAAGCTTGGCCCGACGTACGCCAAAATGGCGGCCAAGATCAGCAGCAAAGGGAAAGTCAAGCCGGATCCGGACTCCATCTGGTCGGACATTGCGATCATCGAGGAAGGCGCCACGACCGATCCGACCGCCAAGGGCCCGAGCGTCACGCCCGGCGTGCGGAAGTAACCGGCTTGGCTGTGCTCGGCCCGGGCAGCAGTTGAGCGTCGAGCACTATGCTGATCACGATCTATCACATCGCCCGAAATACCTTTCGCGAGTGCCTGCGGCAGCCGATTTATATTATCCTGCTGTTGACCGGCCTCACGATTATCGGGACCTATCCCATTTTCTCCTGGTTCGTTTTCCGCGCCCAGGAGAAGCTCGTGGTGGACGGTTCGCTGGCGACGATCCTGGTCTTCGGCTGGGTAACTGCCGTGCTCTGCGCCAGCCACACCATCTCGCGCGAGATCGAAACCGGGACCGTTATGCTGATCCTGTCGAAACCCGTCAGCCGCCCGGTCTTTATCATCGCGAAAATGCTGGGGATCCTCGGGGCCTTGACCGTTTTCGTCTGGGTGATGTCGCTGGCGTCGCTGATGGCTTTGCGGATGGCGACGGACCAGTTCCGGTTCGATCCGTACCTGGCGGGCGCGTTCTTCGGCGTCATGGGATTTTCCTGCGTTTACGGCGGTGTGCGCAACTACTTCGGGCCGCAGACCTCGACGCTCGCTTGTGCGCTGATCTCCATCGGCATGCTGTTGTTGGGGCCGTTGTTGTTGATCATCCTGATCTACATGGTCGTTTCTGAAAAGGGGGTCAAGGCGAAGCCGTCGCCCGGATATTCCTTCCCGGAGTCCTGCGCGAAATCACTGGCGATCCTGATTACCGTCCTGGCTGTCGGCGCCTATTTTCTACCGGCCTGGGAGAGCTTCAGTTACAAATGGGGCACTGGTCCCGGCGGTTACAACTGGAAACTCGTCCGCGAGCTGGTGCTGATCATGTTCGCCGTCTGGGCCATGGCGACCCTGGCGACAGCGCTGTCGACGCGGTTGAATCTGACCAGTAACCTCACGGTCTGCGCGGTGATGTTCATTCTCGGGCTGATGTCGAATTTTCTCTACCGCCAACTCCTGGACCTGCGGCTTGAGACCCTCGAGCAATGGATGCACTCGTGGTTCTTCCTGCTGGTGCCGATATTGTTGATCGTCTGGGTGGCAGCGGGCAAGCATTTCTACTCGCGGCAGAATGAGAAGGTGCGCGCGCTGGAAATCCATGGGAGCTTCTTTGCGGTGCTGCTTGTCCTGATTGGCAAGGGCATCTACAACAGCGTCAACCAGGTTCATCTGGACAATCCGGCGGCGTGGATGCGGGCCGCCGCCAGAACCGCGTTCCTGGTGAAGAACCTGGCGGCCACCGTGCTCTACGCCGTGATCCCCAACTGGCAGAACTTCTGGCTGGCGGACGTCGTGACCAAGAAGGACGGCAACCCGATTCCATTCAACTACATCGGCTACAGCGCGCTGTATATCCTGTTCTTCATCGGGATGTTCACCGTGCTGGCGTTGATCCTGTTCCAGGACCGCGAGGTCGGCGCCCAGAACGTCGCTTGAGGACATTCTGTGGACAGAATATCCTCTGCTACGGCTTGCGGCACTTCAGCAATGTATGGCTCAGACCCAGATCGTCGATGATCTCCGCCACCGTCAGACCGGCGGCTTCAAGGCGATCGACGAAGTCTTCGGTGCGGTACATCTGGCTGTTGCCGTTGGCCAGACAGGTGAAGTAGAGCGAGGTCTGAATCAGGCAGTAGCTGGCGATCTCGTTGTCCTGCCGGTCCCAGAAGGTGTCGAGGATGTACAGCGTGCCGCCGGGGTCCAGGGCGGCGGCGGCGCGTTGGATGATATGTGTAACCTCCTCCAGCGAGAAGCAGACCAGAAACTGGCTCATCCAGACGGCATCCCGGCCGGAGGGGAAGGGGGCGTCGGCGTTCAGAACGTCCAGGGGATGACCGTCGATCCGATCGCTCAGTCCTTCTGCGGCGATGTTCTCCGCGGCGTTGGCCAATTGGCCGGGGAGATCGACGATCGTAATCGCGACGTCCGGGTCGTATTCGGCGCATTGAATGGCCCACTTGCCGGTGTTGCCGCCGATGTCCAGCATTCGGGTGGGTTTGTCGTCACCGGTGAAAATCACCGGCAAGACTTCGGGGAACGCGGAGTCCGAGTAGAAATGATCGAAGCCGAACCAACTCTGACTCACGTGCTCGGGAAGGTGGGCCAGCGCCTCGTAGATGGTGGACCAGTCGCCGAATTCCCGGAGGCCGGCCGGCTTGCCGGCCGCGATCGCCTCGTCCAGATGAAACATGCCCTTGTAGCAAACGTCGTGGACGAAGTCCATGTTGACCCGGGTCATCTCGTCATTCAGGATAAAATTGCCGGTCTTCGTCATCACGTACTTGCCGTCGTTGTCGTAGACCAGGCTCATGCTGACGCCGCCTTCGAGCAGGACGCGCAGGCCGTAGGCCGAGACGCCGGTCCGCTCCTGGAGGTCTTCGATGGTGAGACCGGCGATGCCGCCGTCGGCCAGGGCCTGCAGGATGCCGGTTTCCCGCAGGACGCGGGCGATCTGGAAGGCAATCGGGCCGAAGGCGATGCGGGCCGCGTCGTAGCCCGATTCCATCAGGGATTTGCGCCGGGGCGCGAAGAGATTATTCATAGTGTCAATCGTGCCGGGGATTGGTGGTTTTCAGATTGGTCACAACCCTACGGCGGCGTCGTCCAAAATCAAGATGCGCCGTCTGCCTGGCAGGACGGAACGGGGTGGTTGAGGACCTGCTCTCCGGGCCCGGGCCGGAATCATGGATCTTGATTTCGGCGAGCGCCGGACCTATAGTAGGACCAACCGACGGGCTTTCATCCATGAGACGATTTCATTGTGCTGCAATATGCGCTGCGTTCCTGTTTTCCTGCTGTTTGCGGGGGCAGGGACTGAAGCGCGAAGATGTGGAACGCCTGAAACAGGCGACGGTATATGTCCAGGTCCAGAGCCGCGACTATTTCAAGGACGAGAAGACCATCGGCAGCGGCTCCGGGTTCTTCGTTCACAAAAACGGTTACGTCATCACCAACTGGCACGTGGTTCGGCCCTACGGCCCGGGCTTTGTCGACATCCCCTTTCCCCGGCGCCGGATCTCGCTGAAGGTGTTTGCCAACAGCGGCAAGTTTGACGAGGAGGTCCTTGACGCCACGGTCGTGGCGGTCGACAAGGAACATGATCTGGCCTTGCTCGCGACGAAGAAGGCCGATGCGACGGCGTTGTCCTTTGGCAAGCCGAAGGACCTCTTTGAGACCAGCCCGCTGTGGGTGGCCGGCTATCCCCTGGGCGAGAAATTCGCCGTCCTCGAACGCGGCCCCGAGGTCACGGTGAGCCGCGGCACGGTGACGGCTTTGCGGCACGACAGCATGGGCAAACTGCGCGTGATCCAGACGGATGCCCAGTTCGACTCGGGCAACAGCGGCGGGCCGCTGATCGCCAGGGGCGGCAAGGTCATGGGTATTGCCCAGTCCATTGTGGTCAACAACCGCAGCCTGAATTTCGCGGTGCCGGCGACCTTCGCGACCGCCCTGATGAAATCCATCGATGTCACCCGCAAATGGGCGCCGAAGGGCAAGGTGACATTCGTCGCGCCGCCGGGATCGGACATTTACCTTGACGGCAAGAAGGTGGGCAGTTTCACGGGCCAGAGACCGAAAGAGACATTCATGGTGCCGTTGGGCCTGCAGCAGATCTGCGTCACGAACCCGGACTTTCCGAACTGGATCAGCCGCCGCTGTCTGACGGCCGGCAGTACCGTCAACGTGCCGCTGCAGAAGCCGGTGCGGCGGTACATCGCGGCGTTGCCCTCCGGGGCGGCGGCCAAAGTCGTGGCGGCGCCCTTGAACGCAGTGGAATTGCCGAAGTTGCGGAAGCCGATCCTGGCGGAAACGTTCGACGACCGCAAGATCCTGAATCAGATCGAGCAGACCACCGGCGGCACCAATCTGCACACCTGGTATGTGCGGCAGGGGGAGCTGCATCAGCACGAGAGCAACGGCCTGCTGCATGCCGCCTATATGGGCAAGAGCGAGTGGGACAACTACGCCTTTGCCGCCGACGTCCGGATCAAGAACGAACAGAACGACTCGCGCGCGGGTCTGGTGTTTCGCGAAAGCAGACAGGGGTTCTACCTGTTTCGAATCCACCGGGAAACGGATAAGGCACAGCTGGCCTACCACTGCAAACAGCCGTTCGGCTGGTTTGTGCTGGGCGAGAAGAAGCTCGATGTCGACATTACCGAGAAGCCCAATCGCCTGCAGGTGTTTGCCGATGGTCCGAACCTGACCTGTCTGCTTAACGACAAGCCGGTATTCCGCGTGCGCGATCAACTGGCTGCCAGGGGTCGTGTTGGGTTCTATTCCGTCGAGAGCCGGGCAGCGTTCGACAACGTCGAAGTCCAGAGCATCGGCGACGGCAAACCGAACACAACCCAAGCGGACAGCTACCAGATGTTCTGGTACACGGACACCTTCGGCGAGGCCTCCGACTGGTGGTCGAACCTCAGGCAGGACGGCAAGGCGTCCCGGCCGTGGGTGTATACCGAAGCGGGCGGCGTTGCCGTCTACGGCGACGATGTCCGCCGGGTGGCGATCATGGAGAAATTCACCTTGACGAACTTCATTGCGGATCTGCTGTTGAAGTTTTCGAAGACCAACGAGACCAAGGCCCCGCGGTTCGGTTTTGTTTTCGGCCGGCGCCGGGAGCAGGATGAGCTGTGCGAGTACCGCCTGGAACTGTCCGCCAACGACATGAAGGCCCGTCTCCTCGAGGTCCGCGGCGATCGGGTGAGCATTCTGAAGGAGTCGTCTATCGCACCACCGAAGGAGGCGGACAACGACAACCCGGACACTTCACTCTTTACCGCGCCGATCAACCGGCTGATCCTGCGCGTCGACGGCTCGGTGGTGGAATTGAGCGGCATTACGCGCAAATTCCTCAAGCACGACTTCGGCGACAAGAAGACTGCCGCGGGCACCTTCGGTTTCGTGACGCAGGGCGTCGACTGCATTTACAACCAACTCACGATTGCCAACCCGCAGACGTTGGCGCCGCCGCCGCCCAAGGGCAAGTAATCATGGCACGTTCCAGCAAACTCGGTGCCGGTTGTATGGTGCTGTTCTGCCTGCCGTTCGCGGCGGTCGGCGTCGGCATGCTGGGGTGGATGGCATTCACATTGACGCGCTGCGTCGGCATGCAGAGCTGGACGGAGGTGCCGGCGTTGATTTTGCGGGCGGACCTGGTGAGCAAGACGAGCTCCAGCTCGAACGGCGGTTCCAGCACGACGTACAAAGTGGAAGCCAAATACGAGTACGAGTACGAAGGCAAGACGTACACCGGCACGCGCGTGAGTATCCACGGCGGTTCGGACAACATCGGGTCCTTCCACCAGCGCATTCATCGGCAATTGGACGAACACCGCCGGAGCGAGACGCCGTTTCGCTGTTATGTGAACCCGGAGAACCCGTCCGAGGCGGTGCTGTTCCGGTCGCTGCGGGTTGAGTTGCTGGGAATGCAGGCGCTGTTTGGCCTGGTCTTCGGCGGTGTTGGTTTCGGTCTGATGTTCGCCGGCTGCCGCGGGGTGCTCCGGCAACGCCGGCAAAAGCAGTTGACGCAGGAAGCCCCCGACGCGCCGTGGCTGTGGAAGCCGCAGTGGGAGAACGGCATGGTCCGGTCTTCAAACAAAACGGCTATGATCGGCGTGATCGTTTTTGCCGTCCTCTGGAATGCGATCTCGGCGCCGGTGTGTTTCTTCGTCCCCGGAGAACTGGCCAAAGGCAACAAGCTTGTTCTGATCGCGTTGCTCTTTCCATTGGTCGGGCTGATTCTGATTGCAGTTGCGATCTATCAGATCGCGCGGTACCTCAAGTACGGCGACTCCGTGTTCGAGATGAGCGCCGTCCCCGGCGTCCTCGGCGGTCCGCTTGAAGGCCTGGTGCGGACCAGGGTCAACATCGAACCGGAGGACGGCTTTGAGCTGACGATCTCCTGCATCAACCGCGTGACCACGCGCAGCCGCAGCGGCGGCAAGAGCCACAGCCGGACGTCTGAGCGCATCTTGTGGCAGGACGCCAGGCGCGTCAGGCATGAACTGCTGGAGCGCGATCCCAGCCGGTCGGCAATCCCGGTACGGTTTGCTTTGCCGTATGATCAGCCGCCCGCGTCGACGGAAAGCTCGGACAATGAGATCATCTGGCGCCTCGAGGTAAAGGCCGCGGTGCCGGGCGTCGACTACGATGCCCGGTTCGAGATCCCGGTATTCCGGACTGAGGCGAGCCGGGAGGACTTCCAACTGCTCGACGACGGCGACGTGACGGCGGACGCGCCGGACGTGACGGCCGAACTGCAACGGCTGAAGGCGCGGGTCACGCCGTTGGCGTCCGGCGGCCTGCGGGTGGTGTTCCCGATGTTCCGCAACAAGGGCTCGGCAATCGGCGCCCTGGTCGTCTGGGTCATCTGGACCGCCATTTGTGTGGCGTTGTACAAGTCCAGTGCGCCGCGGGTGTTCCCGATCGTTTTCGGGCTGTTTGACGTGTTGATCTTCCTGGGCGTGCTGTATTCGTGGTTTCACACCAGCCGCTTCGAGGTGAACCATCAGGCTCTGGTGATGGCCGGCGGGCTCTTCGGCATCGGCGGCGAAAAGCGGATCCCGGGGCGTCAGGTGCAGAAGTTTTCAACCAGGCAGACGCTGCAGTCCGGCAGCAAGGTGTACCACAGCATCTATGTGCACACGACGGACGGCAAAAAACACTGCCTGGTGCGCAACATCGACAATCTAGCGGCGGGCAAGCTGCTGATTCGCGAGCTGGAACGGCTGCTGGACGTGCAGTAGCCGCTTGGCGAGTCGTCGGGGATGGGCGTTGCCTTTCCGCCCGGAAGCCTTCCTCCGTTGCGCCGGCTACCGGCGGCCCTGCGGCTGCCGTTGGCGCAGCTTCTTGCGCAGGGCCAGGATGCGTTCATGCGCGAGCTTCTGGTACTCGGTGCCGACGCCTTCGGTGCGCACGTCGGTAAAGCGGTCGATGGCGCCCTGCAGATCGTCCGGGTTTTCGGCGGCAAACCGCATGGCGTCCTCATATTGCTTGCGCAACCGGTTCAGGCGTTCCTGTCGCCGTCGCGCGGCTTCGAGATCCGCTTGTTCGCGCTTCGTCTTCTCCGGATCGCGGGGGCGGCTCAAGGCGACCGCGCCGAAGATCATGACCAGGGCGATGAGCGCAATGACGAGGAAGGGCAGCAGCCATTTCGGCGCGCCGGTGCTTGTATTGGCCGGCAGCGATGTCACCGGCACCAGACGGTGGCCGTCACCCGCTTTGCGTTTGCGGCGAGAGCGGTTTCGGCGCTGCTGCGGTTTCGGCGACTCCGGCTCGCGTTCGACGCGGACTGCGGGGACGGCGAACGATTGCGTTTCCGTGCCGACTGCGACCTGGGTACTCAGGTGCAGTGCCTGCTCCGCAACGCGGCTCCAACTCTCCGGCCGATTCTCCGGCTGCAGATTCAGCAGCCGGCTGAGGAATTCGGAGAACTCCCTTGACAGCTTGACATTCACCTGGTGGGCCGGCGGCATCGGGGGGACTGAGAGGCTGTCGCTCTCTCCCAGCAACGCGTTCGCCCGGGTCGGCGCCAGCGGCTTGGCGCCGGTGGCCAGGTGATACAGCGCGGCGCCGAAGCCGTACATGTCCGAACGGAAGTCGGCCGGCTGGTTGTCGATCTGTTCCGGGCTCATGTAGGCGACGTCTTCGACGTCGTTCTCATGCCGCTGATTGCCGGTCCGCACCAGCAGGTTATAAAAACCGAATTCGGGGATCTTGAGGTCGTTGGCGCCGAGCAGCATCAGATTGGCCGGCTTCAGCGTGCCGTGGGCGATCTGACTGCTGGACCAGGCGAATTCCAGGGCCATCGCTGCCTGCTGCGCGAGCGCCAGCAGTTTGCCTTCCGGCAGCGGACCGACCCGCAGGAGCAGCGCCTTCAGGTCCTCCACCGGGAAGTATTCGGCCACCAGGAAACGGTGCTGATCGACCTCGCCCGCTTCGAGATAGCCGATGATGGTCGGGTGGTTCTGGAAATACTCGCTGCGGAAGATCCGGATGTACTCCTGCAACTGCGCCAGCGAGACGTCGAGGAAGGGGTTCAAGACTTTGACCGCGACGCGTTCGTTGGACGACAGCCGTTTCGCCAGAAACACGTCGCTCCGCAGACTGCCGCCGAGACGCTTCTGCATCCAGTAATCCCCGACGACCCGGCCGGACATGATCGCGGTTGCCGGGATCACGAAATTCGCCTTGCAGACTTTGCAGTGGTGCAGCGTGCCGATCAGTTCGGAGCTGACGTCCAGGCGGCTGCCGCACTTCTGGCACTGGCTCTTGATTGTCAGAGCTGAACTCATGAGCGACCAGGGATGAAGACGGTTTCGCGTCCCGCGCGCAGCATCCGGCACGGCACACAGGCCTCCTTGCCCCGGGTGATTCCTCCGCTAATGCACCCGGCAGAACGAACCGAACAGGGTTGACGTCTCGCGGCAAAAATAACGTGACACCGGGCTTTTGGCAACGGCGAACAGCAAAATGCCGCAATGCCGGCGCCGTAGTTCCGTCTGGTGCACTGTTGCGGCAGGGAAGGACCAAGCAGGGATCGGCGCAGACATCATCCGGCGCTTGCCGGCAGGAGCTCCGGGTCGCCGCCGGGCGTCAGCAACGGGCCGGCAGGCAGCACGGGAAGGCGAAGGCGCCGGCTATGCCAGCACCAGGCTGTTGAGCCCCTCGGTGATTGGAACCGTGCGGCGCTCGCGTTCGATGAAGTAGCTGACGTCCTCGTAGCCGATTTCCTGCAGGAGTTCCAGGGCGCCTTCAAAGAAGTCCGCCAGGCGCTCGGGTTGGTGGGCGTCCGACCCCAGGACAACCGGGATGTCGCGGTCCTTCATCTCCGCGAGGAAGCCGGCGCCGGGGTTGACTTCCGGGTATTGCTTGTACAGCCCGGAGGTATTCAGCTCAAGCGCGATACCGGCCGCGGCCACACGGTCGAGGCAGGCCCGAATCGGGTCCTGGAGGTCCTCGAAGGCCCAGTCGTTCGGGGTCACGCATTTGATCAGATCCGGATGCGCCAGGCAGTCGTAGATCCCGGATTCCGCCGCCTGGGCCAGCAGGTCGAAGTAGGTCTCCTGCGTCTCGCGGGGCGTCTTGCCTTTATAGCGCGTCCGGTATTCCGGGAAGAAGGGGTGAACCGAGCCGATGATATAGTCGTACGGCTGTGCTTTCACCTGTTCCTTCAGGAAATCCTCGAATCCGGGGAAGAAGTCGCACTCGAGCCCGAGGCGGATATCCAGAATCTTGCCGAAATCCTCCCGCAGCCCGGCGACCATCTGGATGTACCGGGGCAGGTCCTTCTCCGCCATTCGCGTGCTCGGGCTGTAATTGTCCGGCATCGGATTGTGGCAGGTGAAGATCAGCCCCTTCAGATTCCGGCGCCAGGCTTTCCAGGCGAAACTCTCCACGGCGCCCACGGTGTGCCCGCAAAACGGCGAGTGGACGTGGGAGTCGTAGAGATTGGCTTCGGTCATCATCGGCGGCGGCAACTTTCCAGGGGTACGCTGAGATTATCAGGTCGAAACACGGCCTTGTCAAGGGGGCAGGGGGCGCATGTCAGTTCTGTAGGTCATCCCTTGGCGTTGGCAAGAGCCGCACCATAGCGCCAGAACCAGTCCAGCCACCGGCGGCCAAACGTCGCAAACACGTTGTAATTCAGCGCCATTCTTCGCTAGACCCGAATGGCGCTGAATTACAACGTGTTTGGGACATTTGGTCGCCGCTCCTGAGTTCGGCGCGAAGCGCCTCCGTG
>CAYLNH010000222.1:3840-12378 GCA_964384625.1 uncultured Lentisphaerales bacterium | reverse complement strand
TTGGTATGTCTGCCCCGAATAATGCGACGTTATTTCCGCGCCGACCCTAAGTTGGGATTACGGCAAACGCGACCGCTCGCGGCTGCCGCAGTTTCCGCTCGCCGCCAACCGCGTTGACTGGAATCGCCACGTCTACGGCAAATGGCGCAAACACGGTTTCGAAATCGACGCCAGCATCCAATTCGGCAAGAGTGACGGCAAAGAATGGACCAAGAACCCAAAGGCTGCCTTTGCCTATGGCAAAGCCTTTGCCGACTACTTCGGACCATCCGGAAAGAATAAACTGCTGACATCCGCCGAGATCGGCAATGAACCGGTGAATATCAGCAACGAAGACTACCGCATTATTTTCGAACACATGGCCAAGGGCCTGCGCGCCGGCGACCCGAAACTGAAAATCCTCACTGCCAGCACCGGCGTCGTCCCCGACAAATGGTCGAAGGCGATCAAACTGCACAAGGGCCTTGAAGACTTCTATGACGTGATCAACGTTCACAAATACCCGGCGGCCGAAGGCTGGCCCACCTGGCGCCGCAGCTACCCGGAAGACCCGAAGATCGACTATCTCAAAGTCATTCGGGACGTCGTCGAATGGCGCGACAGGAACGCCCGCGACAAGGAAATCTGGGTGACGGAATTCGGCTATGACGCCTGTACCGACGCCGCCATGAAGACACGCAAAAAACCCTTTCAAAGGTGGGTCGATGTCACGGACAAACACCAGGCCCAGTGGATCGTCCGCAGTTTCCTGGTGTTCACAACCATGGACCTGGAACGGGCGTACCTGTATTTCTTCAACGACAACGACAGCGCCAGCACCCACGCCGCCGCGGGTCTGACGCGGAAGTTCAAGCCGAAGCCGTCCTTCCACGCCATGGCCCACCTGTATCGATCGCTGGCGGAATACCGCCTGAACCGGGTGTTACGACGGCAGCCCGAAGGGGTGCACGCCCTGGAATTCAGCCGCGACGAACCGGAGAAGGGCCGCGTCTGGGTCTTGTGGCACGCCACCGGCAACGGCAAACAGCGTGCCTTTGTTACGCCTGCAATCCCGGGCGCCGTCCGGCGGGCGGAGCGCATGCCGCTCAAGCCGGGACCGGCGCCGACCGTGCAATGGCGGAAACAAGGCCGGGCGATCCGCCTGACCGTAACCGAATCTCCGGTTTATCTCTGGATTCGGAAATAGAGATCTTCGCGGGGGGGAAACACTGCCTGGCGGCAGCGTAATGCAACTCACTGACCACAACTCCGGCAGATGCCGAGCCAGCCGATGGCGGGACATTGACCCTGGCCAAAAACTCGTCACTGAAGCAGTACCTCGCCGGCGTAAGCCCACGTCTGCTGCCCTCAAGAGGTTGGGAACCTGCGGTACTTGAGGATCTGTCACCGGCATGAAGTCCGAACCACACCTTCCCTGTTCTGCCGCCTCTCTGGCCGGCGTGCCGCCCGCCAGAGCGGCGGCAGAACAGGGAACTGGAGGCGGGCGGCTGGTGTAGGAGACCGATCCTGAAACTCCGCACCGTGAAGGTGCGGGATCTCGACGCAGAATGCAGACGGCGGCAGACGAGGGCTTACAGCCCGGCGTCAGGCATCTTGCAATCAGGCCGCAAAATGCGTATAGTACTGATATCGTCGGTTCTGCGAAGGTGGTTGCAGCGTTGCGAGGCAATGCGGCCGCTGTGAACCGCACCGGGATCATGGATTTCGACGGAGCCTTTCACCGGCGCCGACGGGACTGTGCGCATCTGGCGAGGTCCGCTGCTCGGCAGATCAGAACTCGAAACGTCTGAACCAAAAGGGGATCAACGATGTCGTCAAGCCGCATCGTTCTTGTTTGCCTGGCGATGCTGGCTGCAGGAATTGGATCGAGTGACGAACCCGTTTCGCGGGTGGAGATCAAAAAGGGCCTGGTAGCGGGATACGCGAAGAAGGAGAAGCCGTTCGTCCAACGGCAGGCCACAGCAAAATCCCTGATGGTGTCGTTCACGCACAGCGGCCGGATGGTCGGGGTGACGATGGATATCATTGCCTCGGCGACGGCGGCCTCGCCGGCGGATCGCAAACAATGGCGCTTCGTCCGCACCGGCATCGGCACTGAGATGAAACGCGCCTGCGAGGAAGCCGTACGCCTGCAGCGGGGACGCTATCCGGTCTGGCCCGGGCGCGAATGCGTCAGCTTCAGCTTCGGCGACAAGTACAGCCCGAAAGACGGCGGCTCTGCCGGTACCGCCTTCGCGCTGTTGTTGATCTGCCTGCACGACGGCATCAAACTCGACGCCAAGACCGGCATCACAGGCGACATCACAGTCGACTGGAAGGTTCGCAAAGTCGGCGGCATCCCGGCCAAGATCAAAGGCGCCGAAACCGCCGGCCTCAAGCGCGTGGCAATTCCCGCGGCCAACACCGACGACGTCTACGATCTGGTTTTACTCAGCGGCCCGGAGCAGTTGTGGAAGATCCAGGTCTACACGATCAGCACGCTGGACGAAGCCGTTGAGACCTGCCGCGCCGACCGTGCTGCTGAACGCCTCAAAGCGGAACAGACGTTCAGCAGCATTCAGTCCTACCTGCAGCGCCACGGTGAGAAAGGCATCACCAAGAAAGTCTACGGCGCCCTTCAGGACATCGGCAAATCGACGCCGAACAACCTTTCGGCCAGAATTCTGTGGGAGTACCGGAACGGCAAACTGAAGAAACGCCGGCTCGGTCTGCGTACCGCGGTGATGGTGATGGCCGGCTATAACCTGTTTATGATGCCTATCCTCGACCGGAAGGACTACAAACTGATTGCCCGCGTGCCGAACAGCAATCTGAAGGATGCCAAGAAGATGATGAAACGCATCAAGCCTGTGATTCCTGAAGACGTAAAGATGCTGCACTCCCGGTTCTACGCGTTTCTCCAGGCGCTGCGCGATTACCGCTACTACATCACGACCAATTCCAACGCCCAGCGTAAAAAGACGCTTGAGGAAATCACCCTGCCCCACCTGGCCGAACGGCTCAGCTCCGAACTGGACAAGCTCTCGCGCAACGACGATCTGCTCAACCGCATGGCGCAAGGGCAGTAGCGGCGCCCGCCCGGAAAGACGCCAACCCAAACCATCGCGTGATGTTCCATCAAGGGCTGCCCCCCGGCAGCCGGATGGACCGTCAGAACTCCACCCCGAGAGTAACATGGAACACGCCGACGTCGATATCCGTGTCATCCCCCAGAAACTCGGCACCGTAGTGCTCCCGATGATACTCCACCGCGATGAAACGCAGGCCGTCGCCGTCATCGGACAGATAGCTCACGCGGATGCCGCCGCGCCAGCCGAATGACGTCCAGCTGTCGCGTGAAACCGGCTCCAGGTTTTCAAACCGATAGTGGCCTTTCTCGTAGACGAACTTGCTTCGCGGCAGACCGCCCTCCAGCGCCACACGCAGACGGTCGTTCACCGCGACCTCCAATCCCACGTACGGGATCCAGGTGGTATTGCCGGCCAGCAGCCGGGCATAACCGTATGACTCGCCGATCACCGGCTGCCGCTCGACATCGATGATGCCGGCAACCTCGATACCGGGATCGTCGTCGATTTCCTCTTCGATTTCGTCTTCCTCGTCGCCCTGCAGATACCGGTGCATGCCGGTAAGCGTCAGATTGTTGAACCGCAAGTCCGAGCCGACGTAGAACCGCAGCCGCCGGGATTTTACCCCGATATTCACTCCGGCATTCACCGGCACACTGATGTCGTCCAGGTCCAGCACGACCCCGGCATTCGGGGCGCCGCCGTCACTTGGATGCGTCGGGACGAACCGTTGCTCGGCGGAGAATTCCGTGTCCCACTTGGCCATGACAAACCCGATGCGGCCTTCAGCCACAATCGTGTCGTCCACGTTCTCCCGGAAATTCAACACGCACCCGGTAGAAACAAGAATGGGGATCAGGAGCAACGCTACCCGAACAACACACCGAATGCCGACTGCTTTGCCCATTCTGCCTCCTTTGGTAATCAGTGATTGCCGAGTTCTCATCATACCGTCTCTCCAAGGAAATCCAAGCCTCCAACGTAGCGCGCCAGTCACGGGGAGTGGCCCCCGCGTGCTGCTCTCCTGCCTCCAGCAGGCTTAACCTGCTGGAGCAGTACTCGGCCCAGCTAACCCGACGCCGCCTGCGTCTACAGCCGCGGACCATCACTCCGGCAGGTCAAGCCTGCCGGTGGCGGAACGGCGGCAAACGCTACTCCCCGTCACTGACGCATTACCATCCAACCTGTCCGCGATGGCGACTCAGCGCCTACGGTCCACGGCAGACAACTCAAAACCTTCCCCGCCACTGCTCACTGCTCACGTTACACAAACCTCCGGCCATGCCCGCCACAGGCTGGTCCGCCGATGCCGGAAACCCTGAGCCCTGAGCCCTGAACCTTGCCCACAATCCACTCTTTTCTGAACAACTATCCGAGATTGTATCATGAGCATCCCTGCTCATGTCCGGACACAAGCAGGAGTGCTTGTGAGTCAAACAGAGTTCGTCCCTGTTCGGTCGCTCTTGGAATGAGAGGATCATCTGGGCGCTGACCCCCATCCACTTCCCGCGATCCACCATCGAGTCGCCCTGTCAAACAGCGTTTCGCGTGGTAGGGTTGGCGATGGACCGCAAAGAAGAGATTCGACAGTTCGCCACCGACCTCGGCTTCGACCTGGTCGGATTCGCCCCACCGGTTCTGCCGACGGCCGTGGACGAAGTCTTTCGTGCCTGGATCGGCGCCGGACACCACGGCTGTATGCAGTACCTGGCCCGGCGCGTGGAACAGAGTATCACCCCCGGGGACCTCCTGGCGGACCTGCAGAGTATCGTTGTCCTCGGCGTCAGCTATCTCCACAACATCCCCGCCCCGCCCGCCGGTCACGGGCGCATCAGCCGCTACGCCTGCTTTCGAGACTACCATAAAACAATCGGCAAACGCCTGCGGCAACTGGAACGCTTTGTCGCCGAGAAATGTCACGGCAACGCCCGCGGCTTCGTCGATACCGGCCCGCTCTCCGAGCGCGCTTGTGCCGTCGCCGCCGGCCTTGGATTCATCGGCCGCAACAGCATGCTGATCACCCCCGAATACGGCTCCTGGGTTTTCCTCGCCGTGCTCCTCACCGATCTGGAACTGCCGCCCGATGCCACCCCGGCCGGCTGCTCCTGCGGCAGTTGCCGCAACTGCATCGACGCCTGCCCCGCCGGCGCCATCAACGACGACAAGACCATCGACGCCCGCAAATGCCTCTCCTGCCTGACGATCGAGAGCCGCGACCCGATCCCGCCGGCATTGCGCCCCGCGCTCGGCGACCGGATCTTCGGTTGCGACACCTGCCAACAAGTCTGTCCGTTGAACCAAAAGGCGAAAACGACAGAAATGGATGATTTCCGCTCACTACGGTTCCCCGGCGGCGTACCGCTCAGCGAGATTTTGAGCCTGGACGACGCGGCCTTTGGCAGACGCTTCGCCGGCACCCCGGTGATGCGCGCCAAGCGGCTCGGTCTGCAGTGCAATGCAGTCATTGCCGCGGGGAACGCGGGAGCCGACGATCTCATCGGGCCGCTGGAGGACCTGGCGCGCGCCGAACCCTCGCTGGCGCCGAGCGTGAAGTGGTCGTTGGCGCGGCTGCAGTGAGGCAACGCCGCGGCATCGATCTGCAAAATCGTCGTTCCGCCCTGGCAAGTCGACATTTTTGAACGCATGATACACGAGCTATTGACAAATTTGTCAGAAATTGCCGGCAGCCCGGCGGGTCGGCGTTTTCAGGGATTGCTGTCGTTTTGTGTTTCGCCTTGACAGGTAAGCAGTTACATGACATTGTTGCGAGCTTGGCACGTCAAATGATTATCTGGATGTTGCCTCGCCAATGTCTGGTGTGGCGTACACCGTCGGATTTTTCCAATACAATGCAAAGGAGTGTTGCTTCATGAGTGGCAGCAAAGCCCGAATGGATGCCATCGCATCCGTCACCAATTACAAACCGATTTCCGCGCCGCTGAACTTCATGGAGACGCCGGCACAGGATTTATTCGGGATTAACGTGTTCAATCAGAACGTTATGCGCGAGCGCCTGCCGAAGAGCGTCTACAAGTCCCTGATCAACAGCATTGAAAGGCGCGAGGAGTTGGACCCGTCGATCGCCGATGTGGTGGCCACGGCGATGAAGGACTGGGCGATCGAGAAGGGTGCGACCCACTACACGCATGTCTTTTATCCGCTCACCGGTCTAACCGCCGAGAAACACGACAGCTTTCTGAATCCCGACGGCAAAGGCGGCGCCATTGCCGAGTTTTCCGGCAAGCTTCTGATTCAGGGCGAGCCGGACGCCTCCAGTTTTCCGAACGGCGGTTTACGGCAGACCTTTGAGGCGCGCGGCTATACGGTATGGGACATCACCAGCCCGGCCTACATCATCGAGAATCCGAACGGCACAACCCTGTGCATCCCGACCATGTTCATCTCGTGGACGGGCGAGGCGCTGGACAAGAAGACGCCGGTTCTGCGATCGATGCAGGCGCTGAACAAGCAGGCGCAGCGCATCCTCAGACTGTTCGGCGACGACTCGGGAAACTTTGTTTCCTCAACGGCCGGTCCGGAACAGGAATACTTCCTGGTCGACCGCAACTTCTTTTTTGCCCGTCCGGACATGCTCAACGCGGGCCGCACGCTGTTCGGCGCCAAACCGCCGAAGGGTCAGGAGTTCGACGACCACTATTTCGGCGCCATCGCCGAACGTGTCCTCGCCTGTATGCTCGAGGTCGAACGCGAGCTGTACAAGCTGGGCATCCCGGTGAAGACCCGCCACAACGAAGTGGCGCCCGGCCAGTACGAGATCGCGCCGGTCTATGAAACCGCCAACGTCGCCACCGACCATCAGCAACTGGTCATGGTCACGCTGAAGCGCGTCGCCAACAAGTACGGCATGGAATGCCTGCTGCACGAGAAACCGTTCGCCGGCATCAACGGTTCCGGCAAACACCTGAACTGGTCGCTCGGCAACGCCACCCAGGGCAACCTGCTGGATCCCGGCGATACGCCGCACGACAATGCGCAGTTCCTCGTCTTCTGCGCCGCTGCCATTCGCGCGGTGCATAAGAACCAGGGCCTGCTGCGCGCCGCCGTCGCCACGGCGTCGAACGACCATCGCCTCGGCGCCAACGAAGCGCCGCCAGCCATCCTGTCGGTCTTCCTCGGCGACCAGCTCGGCGATATCTTTGAACAGCTCGGTAGAGGCGCCCTCAAGGGATCCAGGAAGCAGTCAACGCTGAAGCTCGGCGTCGACACGCTGCCGCCAATCCCCAAGGACACCGGCGACCGCAACCGGACCAGTCCCTTTGCCTTCACCGGCAACCGCTTCGAGTTCCGCGCCGTCGGCTCGACCCACTCCATTGCCGGCCCGCTCGTCGTCCTGAACACGATGATGGCCGACTCCCTGGACTACATCGCCACGGAACTGGAGAAGGCGACCAAGGGCAACCCGAAGAAGCTGAACGCCGCCGTCCAGAAGGTCCTGCAGACGATCGTCAAAGACCACGGCGCCATCATCTTCAACGGCGACAACTACACCGAAGCCTGGGAGAAGGAGGCGAAGAAACGCGGTCTGCTCAACCTGAAGACCACCCCCGCCGCTCTCCCGGAGATCGTCAAGAAAGACACGATCGCGATGTTCAAGAAGTACAGTGTCTTGAGCAAAGCCGAACTCGAAAGCCGCTACGAAACCTACCTCGAACAGTATTGTCTCGCGGTCAATGTCGAAGCCAACCTTGTCCTGAAGATCGGCAAGACCCTGATCTTCCCGGCAGCCATTCGCTACCAGAGCGAACTGGCCAAGACCTGTGCCGACCTCAAGGCCGTCGGCTATACCTTCGACACTAACACTCTGGACAAGATAACCTCGCTGGTCAGGGACCTCCAGGACAACCTGGCGGCGCTGCAGGCAGCGATCGACGGCGACAAGGGTAAGGACCCGCTCAAGGAAGCAAACTACTTCCTCGACAAGATCCTGCCGGTCATGAACGATGTCCGTGCCGTCGCCGACGATCTCGAAAGCATGGTCGCCGACGACCTCTGGCCGTTGCCGACCTACCAGGAGATGCTCTTCATCAAATAGTACGTCTATCGGACAACACGCACAGGCCGGGCAGTAAACTGTCCGGCCTGTTTTGTTTTGACAACGCAAAGCGTGACTTCGCCTGCGTTCCAACAGCAACACACCGCCTCCCTGCCGGGGTGTGGGACAGCGCCAGTCTTCCGCGCGCAGCGCAAACTTTGGGGGTGCAGGGGGGCCACCGCCTCCCTGCCGGGGTGCGGGGCAGCGCCCCACGTTCCTCCGCGCGCAGCGCCATTCCTCCGCGCGCAGCGCCAGTCTTCCGCGCGCAGCGCAAACTGTGGGGGTGCAGGGGGGCCACCGCCTCCCTGCCGGGGTGTGGGGCAGCGCCCCACGTTCCTCCGCGCGCAGCGCCATTCCTCCACGCGCAGCGCCATTCCTCCGCGCGCAGCGCCATTCCTCCGCGCGCAGCGCCATTCC
>CAYLNH010000222.1:0-3740 GCA_964384625.1 uncultured Lentisphaerales bacterium | reverse complement strand
GCGCAGCGCCATTCCTCCGCGCGCAGCGCCATTCCTCCGCGCGCAGCGCCATTCCCAGACGCGCAGCCGCCTTTGGCACGGATGATCTCCGCCCCGGCAGAGCCGTTGCCCGATGATCATCCCCGTGCTACCTTCCAGGCAACACCAAACCGGAGGACCTCCATGCCACGTCAGAACATCGCCTTCAACGACTTCAATCTCAATATCGTCAAGGCTTGGGCCGACGACTGGTACCTGTTGACCAGCGGCGTCAATGAGCCCGGCAAGTTCAACATGATGACCGTCGCCTGGGGATCCTTCGGCGTCATGTGGGGGAAGCCGTTTGCCCAGGTCGTCGTGCGCCCCAGTCGTTACACATATCAACTCCTCGAACAGAACGACTCCTTCACGCTGACCGCCTTCCCCCAGTCACACCGCCGGGTCCTGAACTTCTGTGGTTCCAAGTCCGGCCGCGACCTCGACAAAGTTGAAGCCACCGGGCTGACGCCGATCGCCTCGCAGACCGTCGACAGCCCCGGCTTCGACGAAGCCGAGCTGATCGTTGAGTGCAGACGGATCTACCACGACGACGTCAAACCGACCAACTTCGCCGCCGACTACATCGAGCCCTGCTACAACGGCGCCGACTACCATCGCATCTACTTCGGCGAGATCACCCGCATCGAGGGCGACACGAAGTACACGGACGCTTGACGCGGGTCGGACGCCGGGAAGTCGGGGCAGGCCGCGGCAATGGGCTTTGCCGGCTCAGCGGCTGCAGCTCTCTTAAGGGCGGGCTGCAGCAATCCCGTCGCGATTGGGGGACCTTACGCATCAGCCGCCGCACCGACACCGAGGTAGGCTTCGATGACCTTCGGGTCGTTGCGCACTTCCGCCGGCGTACCGCGCGCGATAACGACCCCGTGTTCCATCACGACGATGCGTTCACAGACATTCATCACGAGCTTCATATCGTGTTCGATCAGGAGGATTGTGACGCGGAACTCATTGTTGATCCGACGGATCATCGCCATCAGGTCGGCGGTCTCGTTAGGGTTCATGCCGGCGGCCGGTTCATCCAGGAGCAACATACTGCCTTCGGTCGCCAGCGCCCGTGCGATCTCCAGCCGTCGACGGCGGCCGTACGGCAGGGAATCAGCCCGTTCCTCCGCGACATCAACCAGCTCGAACAACTCCAGGAAACGCATCGACTTGCTGGTGATCTCGCGTTCCTCGCGAAAGAACCGCGGCAACCGGAACATCGCGTCGAACAAGTGGTATTGGAAGTGAGCGTGGTAGGCGATCTTGACGTTGTCAAGCACCGAAAGGTGCCCCAGCAGACGGATATTCTGAAAGGTGCGCGCCAGACCGAGGCGGACGATTTTGTGCGCCGGCATGCCGGCGATGAAGTGCCGGTCGAAGTAGACCTCGCCGCGGTCCGGCAAGTCCAAGCCGGTAATCAGATTGAAGACCGTCGTCTTCCCGGCGCCGTTCGGGCCGATCAGACCGACAATCTCGCCGCGCTTCACTTCGAACGACACGTCCTGCGCCGCCTTGACACCGCCGAAGTGCTTGGTCAGTCCGTCGACGAACAGGTGGTCGAACTCCCTGGCAATGTCGGGGGCGGTCTCAGCCATTGTCCTTCTCCGGTTGCCGCAACGGTTTCAGCAGGTCCGGGAACTCCTTCATGCCCATGATGCCGTTGGACGCGACGCGGACGAGGAAGATCAGCAGAACAGCGAACAGGAGCTCCTTTTTCTCGGCCAGATTGAACCCGTGTTCCCCGATGGGAATGGTCGGCAGGAAACGCATTAGCTCCGGCACGCCGACAATCACGACGGCGGCCAGGACCGAACCGGAGAACGAACCGAGGCCGCCGAGGACAACGATCAGGAGGACCTGGATGGTCTGCAGCAAGGTAAACTCCGCCGGCGAAACCCGGCGGGTCACCTGGATGTACAGGGCGCCGGCCAAACCGGCGAAGGCCGCCGACAGCAGGAAGGACAGAATCTTGTAGGCCGGTAGATTCACGCCCATGCTGCGGGCGGCAATCTCATCCTCGCGAATCGCCAGAAAGGCCCTGCCGACGGCTGAGCGTTTCAGGTTGTACAGCAGTACAAACGTGATGATCACAAACAGCCAGACAAACCAGGTGTTCATCATGAACTCGTAGAGCCCGGCCAGGAAGGCGCTCTCAAAGGGGTTGCCCTGCAGTCTGTCAAACAAACCGCTGCCCCACCCTTCCGCCATCGGGTTGACGCGATTGGTGTGGACGTAATCGGCCGTGGCCGGCAGCTGGATGCCGGTGGCCTCGCCGAAGGTCGGGGCAATCTGTTCCGCATCCAGCTGCAGCAATGCGGCTTCGTCCTGAATCATCTGTTCGGTTTTGGGGAAGGCAATGTTGTTCAGACAGATCTTGACGATCTCGCCGAAGCCCAGGGTCGCGATCGCCAGGTAATCGCCGCGCAGCCGCAGACACGGAATGCCGATTGCCAAGGCAAACAGCGCGGCGGCCACCATGGCCGCGACAGCAGTGACAACGAAGTTGCCGTAACCCCAGTTCGGGGCGTGGCAGTAGATGCTGACGAGACCCGCGGTATAGGCGCCGACCGCGAAGAAACCGGCATGCCCCAGCTGCAGCAGACCGGTCATGCCGCAAATCACATTCAACGCCAGCGCCAGGATGATGTAGATACCGATCAGATTGACGATTTCGATGACGAATTCCATCTACACCTTCTCCCGCCGGAACTTGCCCAGAATGCCTTGCGGCCGCAGTACCAGCACCACGATCAGCAAGGAGAACGTGACCACATTCATATAGCCGCTGGGGATCCCGGCCCAGACGGAGAGCTGCTGCAGAATGCCGATCAGGAAGCCGCCGATCACCGCGCCGGGAATGGAGCCGATGCCGCCGACCACCGCCGCGACAAACGCGATCAGCCCCGGCATGAACCCCATGAACGGTTCGACATTGTTTTTGGCGCCGATCAACGCGCCCGCAATGCCGGCGAAAAAACCGCCGATGGCAAACGTGTACATGATCACGCGGTTGACGTTGATGCCCATCAAACGCGCCGCTTCCATATCCTGACTCGTCGCCCGCATGGCCCGGCCGAAGCGCGTGTGCATGACCAGATACCAGAGCAGCGCCATCAGCGCCAGGGAGATCACGATGAAGGCAAACTTCATCGTCTGAAACGGCATGCCGCCCGGGAGATTGACGTTGTGCTCAGTGACCGCCTCGATCGGCCCGGAAAAATTCAGATTGTAGCCGCCCTTCACGAAGGTCATCAGGTTCGACAAAAAGAAGGAAACGCCGATCGCCGTCAACAGTGCGATCAGCCGGCTCTTGCCGCGGATCGGACGGTACGCCACCCGCTCGGCAATGACGGCGATGGCCGCACCCGCCAGACCGGCTGCCAGCAGCAGGAGCGGGATCGACAACCATAGACTCGTGCTGTCCGGCAGCAACAGGTAGATCCCGAGCCCAGCGTACGCCCCGAGCATGAAAAACTCGCCGTGCGCGAAGTTGATCAGTTTGATGATGCCGTAGACCATCGTATAGCCCAACGCAATCAGCGCGTAGATCGCGCCGATGCAGATCCCATCCACCAGGGCATACACGAAATTCGACATTATTTCAGACCTCTTGAGAAGCGCGTCGCGCAAGATAATGCCCGGTCCAGGGGGCGGTTTGCCTCCTGGCGGGGTTCGGGCCAGCCTGCCCGGCGAAGCCCTGGCGAAGACTGGAGCCCCAA
>CAYLNH010000221.1:0-12527 GCA_964384625.1 uncultured Lentisphaerales bacterium | reverse complement strand
GAACTCAGGAGCGGCGACCAAATGTCCCAAACACGTCTTAATTCAGCGCCATTCCTGCCTGTGGTCGTATGATCGAGCCAATTGTTGGCAGGAAACACCTGCGGAAGTGACATGCGCCCGGCGGGCCGGTGCAAAAGGCGGGGGATATGGTGGGCCGGCTGCACTGAAGGGGGTATATGAGGCGATGAACTGATCCGGCCAGATCGAGTGCAGGACGGCTCGCAGGTTCCACAATTGCCTCTGGCAACCGGTCCAAGCCGTTCTATATTGCGGCATCATCACCGCGAAACGCAACGAGACATCCATGAACATCACGATTACGTCCAAGGTTGAGAAGTCCGCCAGGCGAGTCCCACTGGTCCCGGTGGTGGCGCTGGGCGCGATCGGTCTGCTGCTGGCGTTTACCGATGTGCGCCAGGGGCTGGGCCTGATGCTGGCCGGCATTCCGGTCGGCGCCCTGGTCTGGGTCGGGATGCGCGCCATGGTGAAGGTCTACGGCGACATGGTCTGGGAACTGTCGCCCGCCGGCATCGGGCTGCGATCCGGCGGTGAGGCAGAGCGGCTGGTCGCATGGGACGCGATCGCGGCGGTCAAGCTCGGCGGGGCCGGCGCCACAATCATCCTCAAGCAGGACCAGGAGGAACTGCGGCTGGCGTTCATCGCCGACCAGGAAGCCGCGATGATCCGGGACTGCTGGAGACAGCCGCAGTTGCTGGGCGAGGACGACGATGTAGAGGCGCCGCCGCCGGAGGTCCCGTCAACCGCGCGGAAGCTGGGACGGATCGTCCTGGCGGCGGCCCTGCTGGCCGCCGGCATCGCCGGCATCATCTTCGGCGCCGCGACGTTGCAGCAGCACCTGGCGTCCCGCAACTGGCCCACGGTCGAAGGCACTGTGCTTGAAGCGCAGTACGGCTACACCCCGCCGCGACTGGGTTCCGGCGAAATGTGCCAGGCGCTGGTCAAGTACAAATATGTGGTTGACGGCACGACCTACGAATCCACCCGTGCGACAACGTGGAGCGATGATCTCAGCGGCGAATTCGACCAGGCCAAGGCTTTGGTCGACAGCTTGACGGTGGGCCGCGCCGTAACGGTCTACTATGATCCGGCGAACCCGGCGTATGCGGTTCTCCAACGCGGCGTGCACACGCTCGACAGCACGCTGGTGCTGATCGCCGGCACGGCCTTGGCGGCCATCGGGCTGCATCTGATCCGCCGGCTCTTCCGCCGGCCGATCCGGACAACGCGAGCCAGTCTGCAGCAGTACGCTCAGCCGCAGACCGCATGAGCCGCATCTCCGTCATCCTCCCCGCGTATAACGCCGCCGCCACCCTGGCGGTCGCCGGCCGCAGCATCCTCGACCAGTCGGCCCGCGACCTGGAATTAATCCTCGTTGACGACGGCTCGACCGACGCCACGCCGGCGGTCTGCGAGGAATTGTCCGCCGATCCACGGGCCACGGTGCGGCGCATTGCACACGGCGGCGTGGTCGCCGCCAACAATGCCGGTCTCGAGGTCGCCGCCGGCGAGTACATCGCCCGCATGGACGCGGACGACTGGAGCGCTCCGGACCGCCTCGCCCGCCAGTCAGCCCGGCTGGACGCCGACCCGGGCCTCGGGGTAGTCGGCTGTCTGGTGGAGTACGGCGGCGATCGCGGCGCACAGGCCGGCTACGCCGCGTATGTCGACTGGACCAACCGGTTGCAGACCCCGGAACAGATCAGTCTGGCGCGGTTCATCGAACTGCCGATCCCGAATCCGAGCATCATGTACCGCCGGGGGATCCTCGACCAATACGGCGGCTATCGGCACGGCGACTTCCCGGAAGACTACGATATGATCCTGCGCTGGCTCGACGCCGGCGTGCAGATGGCCAAGGTGCCGCAGGTACTCCTGCGCTGGAACGACCCGCCGACGCGACTGTCGCGCACCGACGACCGCTATCGGTTCCAGGCGTTCTACCGGACGAAAGCCGAATACCTCGCGCGCTGGCTCGCCCGAAACAACCCGCACCACCCGAGGATCATCGTCTGGGGCGCCAGCCGGACCTCGCGGCAGCGGGCCGAACTGCTGGTCGAACACGGCATTGAGATCGCCGGCTACATCGATGTCGACCCGAAGAAATGCGGCACCCCGGTTCACGGCCGGCCGCGTTACCACTACACCGACTGCCCTGGTGCCGACGATGTTTTCGTCGTATCGTATGTGGCAAAGCGCGGCGCCCGCGGCGAGATCACCGCCATGCTGACGCAACGCGGCTTCGTCGCCGGCAAGAACTACATCCATTCCGCCTGATACCGCCATGAACGACAAAACCAGAAACCTGTTGCTCTGGACCGGCTGCATTGTCATCGGGCTGGTCTTCATCCTGGCTGCCGTACTGAAGTTCCAGTATGCCGCCCAGTTGGAGCGCGACATGATGGGAGCTCTCGGACTTGCCGCCGACGAGGCCGGTGATGCCGCGCTCTGGTTCTTCGCGATCAATGCCCGCATCCTGATTGCGCTGGAACTCGCTTTGGGACTGGCTCTCATGCAGCCGTTCCGCCGGCGCCGGGTGGTCCTGCCGGTCTGTCTCGGGCTGCTCGGGTTCTTCACGCTTTACCTGACAAAACTCGCGTTCCTCGACAAGGGGGTGGACAACTGCGGCTGCTTCGGCGCCATCCTGCCGATGGGCCCGCTGCCGTCCCTGCTGAAGACGGTGGCGATGCTGGCCGTCTGCGCGGTACTCTGGAAATTCTCCCGGCCGGATCCGGTGCCCCCCCGATCCTGGGTGCCGGCGGCATTCCTCGCGGTCGCTGCTGTTCTGACCTTTGCGATTACTCCGCCCCGGCCGGTGCGGCAGTCCAGCGAGTTTTCGCGGTTCCGCCAATTCAGCCACGGCCCGGTCGACCTGACCCGCGGCGCCAAAATCGTGGCCTTTTTCAGTCTCGACTGTGCGCACTGCAAAGACACGGCCGCCGACCTGGCCGGCGTCAACGAACAGCAGTTCCCGGTCTATATGATTTTCCTCGGCGAACCCGAAATGGTCCCGCAATTCCTGGCTGAAGCCCAAGTGGACTTCCCCTGGCTGCTGGTCGAGGATCCCCGCGTGTTCCTCACGTTCATCGGCAACAAACCGCCGCGGGTCATCCTGCTGCAGGACGGCAAGCGCCTCCGGCACTGGGATCAGGAGGACTTCGACGCCGCCGCCGTCCACCGCGCCTGGCAGGACGCCCGCTGAGGACCGGCACAGAACTCGGCGGTGTTCTGCCGGAAACAGCCTGCTTCTCTGGACGGCATGGACGACGAGCACAGTGAGCAGCTTGAGAAGGCGAATAACGAAGCTGAAAGCTGAAAAGGCCCCGGCCGAACGGCAACAACTGCAGCCCAAAAGGCCGGGTGATTTCCGTGCCGGCCCTGGGGTTCCCGGGTAAGCCCTCGTTCACTGCCCTTCGCGGTCCGCATAGAGATCCCGCACCCTCTTAAGCGCCGAAGCCTCGGCGTAGGAGCTTGCGGTGCGGAGTTTCAGGATCGGTCACCTGCACCAGACAGCCACCTCCAGTTCCCGTTTTCCCGCCGCTTTGGCCGGCGCGCCGGCCAAAGCGGCGGGAAAACAGGGCAGGTGTGCGGACTTCATACCGGTGACAAATCCGCAAGTACCGCAGGTTCCCAACCTCTTGAAAGTCGGGACTCGGGGCAAAGAAGGGCAGTAAACGAGGACTCACGTTCTCGGCCAACCCCGATGGATGGCAGCACCATGAGGGGTTACAGTGGATGGGCGCAAACTACGGGAGACGACAGTGTCCGAACACGGCAAGGAAAAAACCGGGCTCGAGGGATTCCGGCTCCGGCTGCACGAGATCATCTTTGAAGCCGACACGCCGGCCGGCAAAATCTTCGACATCGCTCTGATTATCTGTATCCTGGCCAGCGTCGCCGTCGTCATGCTGGACAGCGTACCTGCGTACCGCGAAACCCACGGCGCCTTGCTGGCCACCCTGGAATGGATCTTCACCGCGCTGTTCACGATCGAATACGGCCTGCGGCTCTACTGCGTCGGCAAGCCGTCGAAGTATGCCGCCAGTTTCTACGGCGTGGTGGACCTGGCCGCCGTACTGCCCACCTACCTGAGCTTCATCTTGCCGGCCGGCCGCTTCCTGCGGGTCATCCGTCTGCTGCGGGTCTGCCGCATCTTCCGCGTGCTCAAGCTGAGCACGTACCTCGGCGAAGCCGATTTGCTGATCCGTTCCATCAAGGCCAGTCGCCGGCGAATTCTGGTGTTTGTCGTCAGCATCGTCGCCATTGTCTGCATCCTGGGGGCCGTCATGCATGTGGTGGAAGATCCCAAGCGCGTCCCGGACAGTCAATTTCACAGCATCCCCCACGGCGTCTATTGGGCCATCGTCACCATGACGACCGTCGGCTACGGCGACATCTCGCCGCAGACCCCGGTCGGCCGCGGCATCGCCTCAATCGTCATGCTGCTGGGCTACAGCATCATCGCCATTCCCACGGGCATCGTCACTGCCGAAGCCATTGCCGACCACAAACTCCGCAAGCGGATCAGCACCCAGGCCTGTCCGGACTGCAGTGCCGAAGGCCACGACGTCGACGCCGCCTACTGCAAATACTGCGGGCACAAGTTGTGATTTGAGATTGCCGCCTGGAAGGGGCGGCGGCAATTTCGGCGCAACGGCGGGCCGCGTGCCGCAGACTCATCAGGGGGGCAGACGGCTCCTGCCGCGGCCTACAGGCGGGAATGCTTCCGGTGCCCACCGGCAACCCTCCTCCGCCCTACCCCGCGACTTCCCCAGGCCGATCGGCGGCCGCAATCCCCAACCGCCACCGCGTGATCATCACGGCTGCGGCCTCACTGAAGAAACAGGTCACCAGCAACGCCGCCCCGGTCCAGTGGTTCAGCCAACCGGCCGCCAGCAAGGCCAGGCCGACAATGATGATCGAGCCGTTCCGCGCCAGGCTGCCCGCCGCCAGCGCCACAGTGCGGCTCTGAACCATTGCCAGACCATGGTGATAATTGCGCCAGGCGATCACTGCCGGAACCAGCGCCAACACCCACAATGCCCCCAGCGTCATCTCCAGCGTCTCGCCGCGAGCGCCCTGCAGATGGTACAGAAACAAGCGGGCCGCCGGCGTCGCCAAGACCAACACCATCACCCCGCTTACCACAATGGTCACCGCCGTCATAAATCGCCGGACGCCGGCCGGGTCCTTCTTGCCGAACGTGACCATCAGGTGGCGAAACTGATTCACCGTGCCCTGGAACATGATGCCGCAGCTGAAGGCAAGACTCAACGCGGCGATCATCGCTGTCGTGTCGATGCCGCTCGGGTCCCGGGTCGGATTCAGCCGTGTGACCAGCGCAAAAATAAGCGGCCGGCTCAAAGTGAACATGAATGTCGTCACCGCCAGCGGCCAAAAATACTGCAGCAACTGCCGGTAGCTCTTGGGCTCCGGCGTCTCTTCCGGATCACTGTCGCGGACGGGCCGGCGCCACACCAGGACGCCGGCAACAACCAGACTGATTACCGCCGGCACCACCGCCGACAGACTGATGACCCGCACCGCGTCGAGAGCGAAACGCGTGCCGATGGCCAGCACCGCGATCACCAGAACCTGCCCGATGGCCTGCAGCAGTGTGATCCAGCCCGTGCGCCTCTGCCGGATCAACAGGCCGCTGAAATACTGTCGCCAGCCGATCACCAGCAGCATCGGCGACAGAAAGCGCAGGTAGAACACAATCGTCCGGGCGCCGGCGGCATCGACGTCGTACAGCGCTCTTGCCGTTAACGCCCCCAGCGGCGTCCAGGCCAAAATCAGCAAGGGCAATGTGATAACCAGGTACACGGCCGTCACAAAACGCAGACATCGCCGCCGGGCGGCGGGGCTGTCGCCGACGACAGTGACCATCTGCGGCACCATCGCCACGACGGAACGGAAGGGCCCCAGGATCCCCAAGGCCAGAGCGAACATCGCCAGTTCGCGGACGCCGCGGTCAAAATCCAGCAGCACATAATTCTGCGCCAGCCGGCCGACCTGCAGCAGGATACCCATCAGCGACAGGGGCCAGAAGAACTTCAAATATGTCCATTGCCGTTTGCTCATCAACATGATTGCCGTTCTATCATGACACCGCCAACCGGAACGGTCAATGCGAGAAGCTCTTTCCTTTCCGCATGAAACAATCTAGATTGCCGTTTGTCATAATGGACATAGCAACAATGGGGTACATGATGGCACGGATAATCACATTGGCTCTTTTGGCGCTGGCCGCCGGGGCGGCGTTTGGCGGGGACACGCTGCGGCTGCCGCCGTTCGGCAAGCAGCAGATCACGCCACTCGCTTACACCGCCGAGCTGCCCGCGCCGCTGCAATGGGACAGCAGCCGGAAACTCACTCTCGGCGCCGGCGGCAATGCGGTTGCAACACGCCTGCAGGAATGCCCGGCAAAGCCGGGCGCCCTGCGGCAACTGCTGCCCGCCGATGTCGCTGATCCCCGGGTCCGAAAAGTTTTCTGGAACGGGATCTCGGCCTGGAAGATCGAGGCGCTGTCGAAGCAGGGCAGCCAGGTCCGACTGTTGGCAACGCGGACCGCCGGGGCCTACCTGGTGCTGTCGTTCCGCGGCAGCCGGCAAGCCTTCCAGGCAAATCGCGGGGCCATGCTCAAGGTCGCCCGCGCCGTCCGCTTCACCGCGCCCGGGCTGGCCGGCGATTACTTCATCGGCGTCGACCTGAAGCAGCGGGCCCTCTCCCGGGTGGACCCGCAACTCGACTTCGACTGGGGCAGCAACGCCGCCACAACCGCGATCCCGGCGGATCGGTTCTCCGCCCGCTGGCACGGCGTGCTGACCGCCCCCAGGGACGGCGAGTACAGCTTCCACACAATCACCGACGACGGCATCCGCCTGTGGCTCGACGACCAGCTCGTGATCAACAACTGGACGGATCACGGCCCGACCGAGGACACCGGCACCATCGAGCTCAAGGCGAAGACGAAGTACAAACTCCGGCTGGAGTGGTATGAAAACGCCGGCGGCGCGGTCGTCAAACTGCTGTGGACCGTGCCGGGCGCCGCCAAGGCACTGGTCGGCCCGCAACACGTGGTCTGCACGCCGCGGCCCGGCATTACGCCGGCCCGCATTGCCCGGCGCCAGGGCACGACCGCGGCCGGTCTCCCGTTCCTGCTCGGCGGCGAGATCCCCGCCGGCTACGCCTCCGCCCTGCCCGAGGGGCTCCAGTGGCAGGGCCGTTTCCCGCGGCAACGGCTGACACTCGGCAAGAACAACGAGGTCGAGATCGAGCTGCGCTTCGAGGAATTGGGCATCCCGGATATCCCGAGCATCCTGCCGGACACAGCCGGCGGCGCCCCGGGAAGCATCACCCACATCCAGTGGAAGGACGCCCCGGCCTGGCGCGCCGAGTATCGCCTCGGCGACGACGACTACCACGAATACCTGGTCTGCCCCCTGCAGAAAGGCCTGCTGGTACTGGCCGTGAACGCCGCATCCCCCGCGGTCCTGGCAAAACACAAAGCCACCGTCCACCGTATCCGCCGCGGCATCCGTTTCACCGATGAGGTCATGAACCTGTCGGCCTTCTAGATGGGCTCGGCGTAAGTTTTCCAGCCAGGGACGGCGGCCAAGCGCCGGTCCGGCAAGGCGCCGTCGAACAAGCGATGCGAGCATCGTGTCCCGCCTTGGCGGGATACATTTCGTGCTTGCCCCGCTTTGCGGGGTCCCGCCTTGGCCGGATGCTTGGACCCGCTCTCCGAGTTGCCCGTTTTCGGGCTTGGGGGGCGTTGGCGAAATGGTCATGTGCTGCAGCACACGCCTATTCCACCGCCTGCCGCGAGCCGCGAACCCCGGGCAATCCGTGGCGGAAAATCGGGGTCATCCATAGAGGCGCCCCCTGACTCCCCAGACTTAAGCGGTTGCAGAACAGCCCATTTGTCCTTTCTTCCCCCTCGCAGCATCTTCCCCCGGCGCGAAGCATCTTCCGACGAGTCCTCGCTGACGGCAGAAGCTGCTCCAGACAGTGTCCGGCTGCCCCGCAACCCAAGGCGCGCACTTCAGCCTTTCTTGCTGATGATGGTCACGTTCTCATCGCGGTGCGTGTCGTAATCACCCGTCAGGTGCAGGCTGAAGTTGCGGAACAGCCAGAGCTCCGGAATCACCTCGCCGACGATTTCGCCGTCGTCGAAAACCCGGACCACTGAGCTTTCGGAGACGACAACGGCAACCGCGTTGGTCTCGCGCGTAATCGACGCCGCGGCCATGTGCCGTGTCCCGAGGCCCAGGGGGACCCTGCCGTCAACGGCATAGGCATTGATGTAGCGGCAGGCCGACAGGAAGCAGCCCGAGTCGGACACCACGAACGCACCGTCCAGTTGCGCCAGTTCCTTGATCGTTTCGCGCAGATTGGAATCCTCGACATGACGTGCCTCCACGGGATGTCTCGCCAGCGGATCGAGGATCAGGCAACGCGACTCTTTCAGGACCTCCTCGGAATCGCCGACCACAAACATGGTCCCGATCTTGCGGCCTTCGCGGCCTTCGCGGGCGATTTCGATGGCCAGCACCAGGACCGCCTGCAACGTCCGCAGATCGACCTCGCGCTTGTCCGAACAGATGCCCTTCAGACTGTCATAGACCTCATGCGTCATCGTCGTTCTCCAGGGACTGTGCTTCCAACTCCGTCGGGGGCGGCCCCGCCGCGTCTACGGTAGCACATTTGCGGCATTGGCGCAAGATGCCGCCGGCGGCGCCGGCGGCGCCGGCGAGCAAGGCGATAAGGACGGCAATCACAACGCCGAAATTGATGGCAAATGCTTCTCGGTTCTGCCAGAAGAACGCCCACCAGACATTCCAATGGAACCAGCGATCCGGTTCTGCCAGCTTCGGCACCCACTGCGGGTTGAGGCCCGCCCACGGCGGTGACTGCCGCAGTTCATCGGCCCCGGCGGAATCGCGCGCCAACGTACAGCGAATCATCCACCAGTGTCCGGCCAGCGGGCTGAAATCCGGTATAAAATGGCCGTGGACGGTATCATTGCGGATCGGCCAATCGTCCCGGTCATAAGCCAGCCGCGGCAACACCCGGGAATGCAGGACGATCTGAATATGATTCGGGTACGGCACGGCCAATCCCAACAGCTGCACGCCGACACTGCCGGCAATTAGAACGGCGCCAGCCAGGCCCGCCGCCTGCCGCTGCCAACGGCGCCTCCACGTTCGACTGAAAAAGGAGTCGATGGCGTAGCCGCAGCTGATCGCCAGAAACGGCACGGCCCCCAGCAGGAACCGCGGCCCCCACGACCAGTCGCCGTGCCAGGCCCACCATTTGGCATGGATCAGCAGCGTCACGGCAAAGATCGAAAGGCTCAACCACATGGCCGCCGGCCGCCGGCGACGAAAGGCACACATCCCCGGAATCGCCAGAACCAGGATCGGGTTGTACCACAGAAAACCTTTGCCCGGGCTCAACAGCAGCCCGTGCAGTCCGGTAAACAACGGCGTATTGAATCCGAACTCCGAATCGCGCCGACCGAACCCCCGCACCATATGCTCGCCGGCAAGCCCGTAGCCGCTGGTCATGATGGTGCCGAACCGCAGGTGATTGTACCACAGCAGCACCAGCAAGACCAACACCATCGGCAACGCAAACGCCAGCCCGCAGTGAAATCGGCGGCGCTTCGTTTCACGGCGACACAGGTACAACAGGTACGCGGCAAAAAGCAGTGCTACAGGGGCAGCGGTGACCTTGACCAGCACGGCATAGCCGGCCGCGGCACCCGCCGCCGCCGCCCACCACCAGCCCCTTGTATCACGAAAACACAAGAGGGCATAGAACGCCGCCAGCCAGAACAACCCCAACGCGGCATCGGCAAACAGCGTCTGCGTGTACGGCCAGACCATTGTCGTCAGTCCGCATAACCCGGCGACGGCAACGGCCGTATGTCGGCTCAGTTCCAATCGTAAGGCGCCGGCGTAGACCAAGACACAGATCCCGGCGCCGATCAGGGCCGGCAACAACGACACCGGCAACGACCACCACAGTCGTGCGCGCCGGTGGGTCGCCTCCTCAGCGCGCCGGAACAACGGCACAACCGGCAAATTCAACAACGGCTGCCCGACACCGTACTTCGACAGCAACGGTTCGCCCGTTTCACTTTCTCTGACAAAACCAGACTGCAGGATATGCTTGGCATCGGCCATCATGTGCAGGCTGTCGCCGGTGAACGGCGTCTCGATCGACGCCGTCAACAGGTAGACACAGAAGAAGAAGACAAACAGGAGGATGCCGGTTTTTCGCGTGTCAGACATTGAATAACGGACCGAAGTCTGGTTGTTCCGGCGAGGCAGCGGGCTCCCCGCCTTCGACCATGGCGATGAACTCGGCTTCGCTGAGGACCGTCACGCCGAGGTCCTGGGCTTTGGTCAGCTTGCTGCCGGCGTTCTCGCCGGCAATCAGGAAATCCGTCTTCCGGCTGACACTGCCGGCGGGCCTGGCGCCGACGCTGAGCAGGAGTTCCCTGGCCTGGTCCCGCGTCAGCTGCGACAACGACCCGGTAAGCACACAGGTCTTGCCGGTGAGCGGGCAATCCTTGATCTCCTCCTGCTCCGCCGCGAAACACACGCCGGCCCGTCGCAGTCGCTCCAACTGGTCACGGTTGCCGCCGTCGGCGAAGAACGCCAGGATCTCCTTGGCCGCCACCGGCCCGACATCCTCAACCTGTTCCAGGTCCACAATCGAGGCTGCCGCCAGGGCGTCAATGCTTTTGAAGTGCGCCAGCAACCGCTGTGCCGTACGCTGCCCGACATGCCGGATGCCGAGGCCGTGGATCAGCCGCCAGGGCGGGTTCGCTTTGCTCGCGTCAATGCCGGCCTGGATGTTCTTGACAATGCCTTGACCCAGGCCCTTCAGCCCGCTGAGCCGCTGCCGGTCTTCGTCGGTCAGCTCATACAGATCCGCCGGCGTCGTGACATAGCCGTGCTTGATCAACAGCTCGATATTCGATTCTCCCAGACTGTCGATGTCCATGGCGCCGCGGCCGGCGAAATGGATGAGCCGGTTCGTCACCTGCGCGGGACATTGCAGATTGTCGCAGCGGAGTGCAACTTCGTCAGCTCGCGACACCACCGGGCCGTCACAGGCCGGACAGCGTTCCGGCCGGGCAATGACCTGTTCCCTGCCGTTGCGCTGCTCGACCATCGGCCGGAGAACCGCCGGGATGATCTCGCCGGCCTTCTCGATCTCGACCCGGTCGCCGACCCGAATGTCCTTGCGTTCGACCTCGTCGAAATTGTGCAGCGTCGCCCGGCTGACGGTACTGCCGGAAAGCAGCACGGGCTCGAGTTCCGCCACGGGAGTCAAGACGCCGGTACGCCCCACCTGAATCGTCACTTCTTTGAGCAGCGTGATCGCCTTCTCCGCTTCGTACTTGTAGGCGATGGCCCAACGCGGCGCTTTCGCCGTAAACCCGAGTTGGTCCCGCAGGTCAAAGCGATTGACCTTGATCACCGCGCCGTCGATGTCGTACGGCATGGTCGGCCGCTGCTGCTCGAGATCGCCGATCGCCGCCAGGACCTCCTCGATGCCCTTGCACGGGCGGAGAAAATCACAGACGCGCAACCCCAGCTGGCGCAGCGTCGCAACCATGTCCCGGTGCGTCGCCACCTCGATGCCGTCCACGTCGCCGAGCGCGTAGAAGAAAATATCCAGGGGGCGTTCAGCCACAACGGCGCTGTCCAGTTGCTTCAACGAACCGGCGCAGGCGTTGCGGGCATTGGCAAACAGGGATTCGCCGGCGGCTTCGCGCTTCCGGTTCATCGCGGCAAAGCCCTCCTTGCCGATGAACACCTCGCCGCGGGCTTCCCAGACTGCCGGCGGCTCTTCGGCATGCAGCCGCAGGGGCACGCTCCTGATCGTCTTCACATTATGCGTCACATCATCGCCGACCTCGCCGTTGCCGCGGGTCAAGGCCCGGGCCAGGCGGCCGTCTTCGTAGCGAATCGAGATCGAGACGCCGTCGATCTTCGGTTCAACGAAATACTCCACGTCGCTGGTTTTCAGCAAGCGCACAACCCGGTCATGGAAGGACCGCAGTTCATCGGCGGAGTACGTGTTGTCCAGACTGAGCATCGGCACGGCATGCGCCGCCTGGTCAAACTGCGAGATCGCCAGCCCCCCCACTTTCTGCGTCGGCGAGTCCGCCGTCTGCAATTCGGGGAACCTCTCCTCGAGTTCACGGAGTTCGGCGTAGAGGCGGTCGTACTCGCGATCACTGATCTCCGGGTCCGCCAGGATGTAGTACCGGTAGTTGTGGTGCTCAATCGTGCGGCGGAGCTCGTCCACCCGTGCGGTTGTGTCTGCGTCTGCCATGGGTCCCCTGGGGTATGCGGTTGCAGCCTCGGATACTAATTCCGTCAAACCGGCAATTGTGCAAATGCTAACCAGCATCTCGGCTGGATGTGCTGTAAGTGCTCGACCGCGCCCGTCTGCCGGTGATGCAGGGCTCCAACGCGGCTGAA
>CAYLNH010000220.1:0-12571 GCA_964384625.1 uncultured Lentisphaerales bacterium | reverse complement strand
CGCGCCATAAACTGAAATCGCTATATCCTAATATTAAAGATTGACACAGCACTAGTATCCCCGACAGAAGTGGGGGATGCGCGGTCTGAGACGACCGCGGCCACGCTCGGAAGCAGACTGTTTGAGACGGTCCGCAGGACTTCTGTCGGTTGCATCAACAATTGCATGTCGGAGCTGACATTCACTTCGCTCTCTACTGTCCTTCGGGAGTCATGGACCTTGGCGTCGTCGCCGGCAGCGACTGTCGGTTGCAGGGGTTGCTTCGGATTTCGTGCTTTGAAAGCGCAATCCCGGAGCCAGGGGCAACGCCCTTGTACAACGTTGCCCGGGGCATCGCTCCAGGCGATGCTGAGCATCCGAAATGAGGGCGTCAGACGTCACCGTGTTTCGGCAGCCGGGGACGGCGGGGCGGATCGGGGCGGGGTTAAATGCGGATCGGCAGGTTGAGCCGGCAAGTCTTGTCGGCGGTGTAGGCCTGCTGGATGTGGAGAATCAGCCGGTTGTTGTTGAGCCGGTAGACGCCGCGCAGGCTGGTGACGTCATGAAGGCGCGCGCCCTGCTGCTTGAGGGCGGCATGGAGTTTGCGGGCGAGCCGGGTTTCGAGCCGCTGCGGAATGAGCAGGATCACCTCGGGATCGGGCGAGCCGTGTTTCGTCCGGGCCAGGTCAAGGTACTGCTGCAAAGCCGGCTCGTCGCTGATCACCCGGGTGCGCGGGCTGTAGCCGCGGCCGACGATTGTGCTTACCGACGTCTCATTGAGACTGCCGGTACCGAAGTTGATCTTCAACAAGGTGTCGCGTTTGGCGCCGGTGACGTAGAAGTCGGCGCCGGCGCGGAACATGCCTTCGGCATAGCGTTGGAAGCCGACGTATCGCCGGTAGTTCGCGCGCAGCGGCGGGAGGGCGCCGGGCGCGTCATCCGGTTCCGGCGGGGCGGGCTGCGGGGTGGGTTCGGGTTCCGTTTCGGGCGGCGGCGGTTCGGGCCGCGGCGGTTCCGGTTGCGGTTCCGGCTCATCCCGAATGATGTCGACGGTAACCTCCAGCTCGGGCGGCGGCGGCGTGGCCTGCGGCCCCGCCAGGGCAACGACGCCGAGCAGCACGACAGCGGCGATCACGAGAATTCCCGCGATGATGTCAATCGTCTTCATCGACCGGCCTCACGCCACAATCAGGATCAGGACGAACATGATCGCGATGAAGAGCAGCGTTGCTGTGGCTTCCTTGGGGTTCATGTGGTGCGCTCCTGCCGGCGGCAACCGGCAAAGCGGAAGGGGACCGGGATCGGTCGCTGACCCCGCGCCCCCCTCCAGTGGCTGTGTATCAGCGTTCGGCGTTTGTTCCTGGGTTCCGGGTTTCTCGACCTGTTCACTCTCCCGAGAGTTCGTCGAAGATCCGCATCTGTCGTTGGAACAGGGCGTCTTCTTCGCGGCGGCGCCGTTCCTCGCGGGCGGTGCGGTCGGCGGCCAGTTCTTCGTTGGTCTCTGTTGTCGCGGCCGGCGGCGGATCGTCGCCGACCAGGCCGTCGAGGCGATCATGCGCGCGCTCCTCCCGGTCTTCGACCGCGACCTCGGGTTCGGGCGCGGCCGCCGGCTTTTCTGCCGGCGGTTCCTGCAGGGCGGCTTCCGCCTCCTGGCGGAGTCCGGCGGCGGCCGCCGCCGCGGTCTTCTTGCCGGCTGTGATGGTGTCCTGCATGTGCGCGGCGACGTCTTCAGTGGTTTCTGGATCGCGCTGCTGCCAGTAGCGCCAGGCGGTCTGCCCGCCGAATGCCAGGAGCATGCCGACGGCGACCCAGATCACGAGGACAAGGATTCGTTTTATCATGGCGAGGGTTCCTCTTGTTGTACGGTGATGGCGACTCGTTCGATGCCGGCACGCCGGCAGGCGAGGATGACTTGATCTTCGATGCGGCAGGGCAGTTCGCGGTCGCGCCGCAAGGCGACATGGGCGCCGCGGCCCAGTTTCAACAGCTCCGCGTCGAGTTGATCGAAAGTGACTTCGCGGTCGTCAATCCAGACGGCTGTTTCATGCCGATTGCCCTTGAGACTGATGACGGTACGCCGGGTGCGGGCGGCGCCGGCGGCGGCCTGCCGGCCCGGGGTCAGGTCGATGTCCGGCAGGGCGAATTCATTCGTACTGCTGCCGTCGATGCGGGCCAGGGCGGTGAGCAGCAGGAACACCAGGGTGCAGCCGAGGATGACGTCGAGCATGCCTTCGGTGCCCGGTGAGTTAAAGCTGTTATTCCGGCTGGTTTTCATGGTTTATCGCGGCGGTGGATTCGCGTTCCTGCAGGTAACGGAAGAAATCACAGGCGAGGGCAATGACAAAACCAACGGCGGTGCTGATCAGCGCCTGGCCGACCGCCGGCAAGGCGCCGGTCACGGCGTTGGCCGCGCCCTCGTTCAGGTTGTCACCGATACGGACGGTGGCGGCAACGATGCCGATGACCGTGCCCAGCAGTCCGACCCGTTGCGCCGTGGTGCCGATATACGAGAGTGTGATGTCCCGGTGCCGACCGCCGCGGACCGCAGTCCAGGCGCTCCAGACGGCCAGAGGGAGCAGTGCGATGACGGTGATGCCGACCTTGTCGTACAACAGCCGCAACGCACCGCTCGGGCCCCAGCTCATGACGCCGAGGAAGCCGATCACACCGGCGGCAACGGCGCCGAGGCGAAAGAGGAGTTCCTGTGGCTTCCGGGTCATCACTCATCTGCCTTTCCGTCTTCGATCTTTGCCAGTTCGGCATCCGCCTCCGACTGCAGATCCTGATTGCGGATCAGGTAGTTGCCGACGACAAAGCGGTTATCGGAGACATCGACGCCCTGGCGGCGGTAGTACTCCACGACCATCGCCTGGACAATCGCCTGCGGCGTTTCATAGCCGTCGGGATTGCTCTTGACCAGCGCGCTCAGCAGTGAGCCGGTGTTCGGCTTGCCGCTGATGGAGCGCAGGCGGATCTCGCGGACGACATAGTCGGAGAGGATCTTCTCCATGTCCTTGCCGCGTTGGTTCCGGCCCCACATCCGGACCAGTTGGGTCTCCGCCTGCTTCTGCTGTTTCCGCATGGCCGTGATCAACTCGGCGTTATCCGCCAGAGCCGGCAGGCCGCCGGCCAGCAGCGCCATGACGAGGAGGCTGTTCCAGATACTGTTTCTCATTGGTCTGTCCTCTGTCCTTGAAGGTTCAGTTGATGTCTTTCTTCAGGTAGTCCTCGTAGCCGCTCGGGGCATCGTTGTTGCCGATGCTGCCGGAGACGTCGAAGCTCTGGTCCACGCCCTGATCCTGATCGAGGAACTGCAGGAGGGACTTCTTGCGCAAGTCGACTTTGGCCAGCGTGGCTTCGCCGATGTTCTCGACCTGGTGGCTGCCCAGCAGCAGGCCGGCGGCCTTGCGGAGCATCGAGCGGGCGACTTCACCAAGAGCGACCTGGGCCACGAGCTTGCGCTCTTCGGCAATGCCGCGGCGGGCCAGGACGATCTGCGTATGCGTCTGTTCGTAGACCTGCTTCTGCACTTCCAGCATGTCCTGCAGCCGGCTGCTGTCGGTCACGCCGCGCTGCAGCACCGCGTCCTGCAGCAGAATCGTCTGGCGCACGCTGTTCCAGTGCTGGGACTTCGGGTTGTTCTTGGCGAGGACTTCCACCATGCGGGCCATGCCCTGCAGTTCGCGTCGGGCAGCCGTTTTCTGCCGGCGGATGTCCTCCTTGGTGGTCTCTTCGCCGCTCTTCTCGGCCAGCGTCTTCAGCCGGTCAAGTTTCAGGATGACCTTGCCCAGGGCGTTCTCGATGACCTCCAGCTGTTTGTCCTGGTTGACCAGCTCGTCCTTGTGGTTCTCGAGGAAATCGGCGCTGAGTTCGGCAACCCGGATAACCTGGTCCTGGACCTTGCCTTCCAGGTCCTTCTTGGTGCGGTCGTTCGGGGCTTTCTTCAGTTGCTGCGTCAGCCCCTGGAGGTCCTTGAGCGCCTTCTGGCGTTCGGGCAGCACCTCCAGGGCGTCGGTCTTGACGTTGGCCTGATGCTTCTCTTCCAGGACGCGGACCTTTGCTTTGGCGTCGGCCAGTTCCTTATTCAGTTCGCGCACCAGTTCACTGAACTCACGTCCGGTCTGCTCATCCGCAACAGCGGATGTGCCTGCCAGGGCGAGGAGAACGGCGGCGACAGCTCCAGCGATGAACTTCATGGCTTACCTCCGGTTCATTGGGATTTCGCAACCTGGCCGCTGTTCAGCAAGGCGCGCAGACGTTTCAGACTCTTCTCTTCCTCGGCCCGGCGGTAGATGTCCTGTTCCGCTTCGAGGTCGGCCAGCAACTGCCGCGCATGCTCCAGGTCGCCGGCCAGCCAGTACTCGCGTACGGCTTCCTTGCGACAGTCCAGTTCGAACTTGCCGCCGACGGACTGGAAGCGGGCCGCCGCGTCGAGATAAATGCCCGCGGCCTCACGGTGGCGGCCGGCCGCGGACAGCGTCCGCGCAAACTGCACCACCTCCACGGGGTCGTTGCGGTTCTCGACGTACTGCACCGGCGTGTGCGCGCGCGGAACATTGATGCGGACCGCTTCCTGACTGGACCAGGACGCACAGCCCGCGCCCAGGGCCAGGCCAACGGCCAGCAGCCCCAGACAGAGGATCGTTTGGATGGCGTTCTTCATAACCGTTCTCCTTGTGTGGTTCATTTTGTTCTGCCGAAAATCACTGTGGCCCGATTGCCGACGTACGGGTTGATGCCGATCAACGAACGTTGCCGCAGCCGCAGCTCATCCAGGATGATCTTCGTCTTGCGCAAGTCGTCCTTGTTGGTGACGGACACGCTGATGCGGCTGACGCCGATGCGGTTGGCACGGAGAATATTCAGAACGCTGTTGAGCGTTCGCAGGGAGACCTTCGTGCCGGTCCACTGGCCGTCAATGGTTTCCCATTTCAAGCGGCCGGCGGCCAGGAAGCATTTCTCGCCGTAGGCGTCGCGGGTGTACCGCAGCGTCAGGCGGCGCCGACGAACAACGATGTCGACGGTCTTCTTGTCCTTCTGCGCCCGGCGCTGTGCCCGGGTCTCCAGGAGGACGGCGGTCTTGGTGAAGGAACAGGCGATCGCCTGCAGGATGTTCGGTTCCGGGAAGACATAGCTCTTCTCCGGCCGGGTGACGGCGATCTGGACATTGCCGACTTGTCTGGGGACCTTGGGGACGACAACGCGGGGCGTTGGCTTGACCGCGGGCACGTGAATGTTCGCCCGGAGCGCCGCGAGTTCCTCGTCGGACGCGACCTCCGTGCCGGCCTGCACTCCCCACACGAACAACAGCCCGAGGAGCACGGTAATGAGGGTTGGTTTCCAATGCATTTGCGACCTCCATGAATGGAATCTCATGGGTCAATCGCAGATGCGCCTCAGATCTCATGCCTGCCGCAAGTTTTTTCTGCGGCCGCAGTCGAGCGCTACCCGCCGAAGTCGTCGAAGGCGATCATCTCAGGCTCGACGCCGAGGTCATCGAGCATCTTCTGGACGGCCGCATTCATCATGGGGGGGCCGCAGAGGTAGTACTCGATATCTTCCGGGGTCTCGTGTTTGCTGAGGTACTGGTCGAGCACCACCTGATGGATGAAGCCTTTGGGTCCGTCCCAGTGGTCTTCCGGCAACGGTTCGGAAAGGGCAATGTGGAACTCGAAGTTCGGGAACTCGGCTTCGATCTTGCGGAAGTGTTCCTCGTAGAAGATCTCCCGCTTCGACCGGGCGCCGTACCAGTAGGATACCTTGCGGTCGGTCTTCAGCGTGTGGAACAGATGGAAGATGTGCGACCGCAACGGCGCCATGCCGGCGCCGCCGCCGATGTACACCATCTCGTTGTCGGTATCCTTGATGAAAAACTCGCCGTACGGCCCGGAGATCGTCACTTTGTCGCCGGGCTTCCGGGTGAAGATATACGACGACATGATGCCGGGACTGACGTTCATAAAGCCGTTCTTGCCGCGGTCCCACGGGGGCGTGGCGATCCGGATGTTGAGCATGACGATATTGCCTTCGGCCGGGTGGTTGGCCATGGAATAGGCGCGCGTCACAGGCTCGCGGTTGACGGTTTTCAGGTCCCACATGCCGTACTTGTCCCACTCTTCACGGTAGTTCTCCTCGACCTCCATATCGGTGAAGTCGATCTCGAACGGCGGGGCTTCAATCTGGATATACCCGCCGGATTCGAACGCCAGCGTTTCGCCTTCCGGCAGCTTGACGACGAACTCCTTGATGAAGGTCGCGACGTTCTTGTTGGAGACGACCTCGCACTCCCACTTCTTGATGTTGAAGACCTCTGCGGGCACCTCGATCTTCATGTCCTGCTTTACCTTCACCTGACAGGAGAGCCGCCAGTTGTCGCGGGCTTCCTGGCGGGAGATGTGGCTCTCCTCCGTGGGCAGCAGGTCGCCGGCGCCCTCCAGGACCCGGCAGCGGCAGACGCCGCAGGTACCGCCGCCGCCGCAGGCTGACGGCAACAGAATGTCGTTGCTGGACAGCGTGCTCAGCAGTGTGCCGCCGGCTTCGGTGGTCAGGCTCTTTTCGTCATCGTCGTTGATCGTGATTTTGACCGGACCGGTCTGCACCAGTTTGGCCGCGGCGATCATCAGGGCGATGGACAGCACCACCGTGACGACGACGAAAACGGCGACGCTGGCGGTAACGAACCAGAAATCAATGTCAAGGCTGGCGATCGGCAGGAACATCTTGGGCGGTATTCGTTGTTTCGGTTGGCGCGGGTTGTTCTTTTTGGGTCTTCAGCGTCATGCCGGCAAACGCCATGAACGCCAGAGCGATCAGGCCGGTGACCAGCATGGTGATTCCCAGGCCGCGCAGGCCCTCGGGAACATTGGAGTACCGCAGCCGGTGCCGGATGGCGGCCATGGCGACGATCGCCAGGAACCAGCCGACGCCGGAGCTGACGCCGAAGTTGACGGACTGCAGAAAGGTGTAATCGCGCTCGACGAGGAAGAAGGAGGCGCCGAGAATGGCGCAGTTGACGGTAATCAACGGCAGGAAGATGCCGAGGGCGTTATAGAGTTTGTCGGAGGTCTTTTCGATAAACATCTCGACGAGCTGGACCATGGCGGCGATAACCGCGATAAACGTAATGTAACTGAGATAGCTCAGGTCGAGGGTCTTCAGCGCTTCGATGCCGGTCCAGGCCAATGCGCCCTCCTCGAGCAGGAACTTGTAGACCAGCCAGTTCACCGGTGCGGTAATGCCGAGGACGAAGATGACGGCGAACCCGAGGCCCAGCGCGGTATTGACTTTTTTGGACACGGCCAGATAGGAGCACATGCCCAGGAAATAGGCCAGCAGGATATTCTGCACGAATATCGAGTTCAGCGCCAGGTTTACATGTTCAGCCATCGCTAGTCTTCCGTATATCCGGTCCAGGTGCGCTGGGCCCAGATGATCAGGCCCAGCAGAATAAAGGCGGCCGGCGCCAGCACCATTAATCCGTTGTTCTCATAGCCGGACTCATAGGCGCTTGCCGGGATGATCCGGACCCCGAAGAGCGAGCCCTGGCCGAACAACTCGCGACAGAAGCCGACGATCACCAGGATGGCGGCGTAACCGATGCCGTTGCCCAGACCGTCCAGCAGCGACGGCCACGGCTTGCTGTTCATCGCAAACGCCTCCAGCCGGCCGAGGACGATGCAGTTGGTGATGATCAGACCGACAAACACCGACAACTGCTTCGACACGTCATAGACGAACGCCTTCAACACGAGATCGACGAAAATCACCAGCGTCGCGATCACCGCCATTTCGACGATCATGCGGACGCGGTTGGGAATCAGTTTGCGGATCGAGGAGATGACCACATTGCTGCCGGCGACAACGAAGATCACGGCCAGCCCCATGACGAAGGAAGGCTTGAGCTGGCTGGTGACCGCCAGCGTCGAGCAGATGCCGAGCACCTGAATCGTGATCGGGTTGTTGTCGCTCAGCGGATCCGTGAAGATCTTGCGATTCTGCGGTCCGAACAGGGGAACTTGATCAGCTTCCATGGCGGCCTCCCTGCTGCTTGCGGATGGTGCGGAGGAACGGCTCGTACAGCTTGAGGCAGTCCTCGACCAGGCTGGTAACGCCCTTGCCGGTCATGGTCGCCCCGCTGATGCCGTCGACGTGGTGATCCTGTTTGGCCGCCGGCCAGTCCGGCGGGACCTCCCCCTTGTGCAGGCGGATCGGCGTCAGTTTGCCGTCGGCACTGAAGATCTGCTTGCCCTTCCATTGGTTGCGCCAGGCCTCTTCTTCGATGCGGGCGCCGAGTCCGGGGGTTTCTTTGTGGTTGCTCAGGAAGGTGATGCCGCGGACGGTAGTGCCGTCCGGCTCGATGGCGAGATAGCCGTAGATATCACCCCACAGGCCCTTGCCCCAGATCGGGATGCAGTAGGCCTCGACGGCGCCGTCGCCGCGCAGCACATAGACCGGCAGCCGCAGTTTGTCGAAATCGCGTTCGCCGTCGCGCACCTGGGCCTGATCGTCCCACGGCTCAATGGTGGCGACCGGCACGTCGACGTCGATGGTTTTGCCTGCGGCGTTGACGACGAAGGCGTCGACGCGACGTTCAAAGAACTCCATGACCGCCTGTTCGTCGGCGGCGTTGCGGGCGGGCAGGCCGTCGCTGCCGTAGACATCGAAGCAGGCGAGGATGTTCTTGTTGACGTCAAGCCGCTGATTGGTTTTAATTTTTCCCTGAAGGGCACTGGCCGCCAGCGACAGGAGCAGGGCGCAGACCACCGACACGAGCGCGACGAAGATCACCGTATAATTGCTGGAAAACTTTTTAGCCACGCTTCCGCCTCCGTTTGATATGCACCTGCAAGACCGCGTAGTCGATCAGTGCGGCAAAAGCGTTCATGAAGAGGATCGCCAGCATCATGCCTTCGGGGTAAGCCAGGTTGACGGCCCGGATGATGATCACCACGATCCCGATGCCGGCGCCGTAGATGTACTTGCCCGCGGTTGTATGGGTCGCGGAAACCGGGTCGGTCGCCATGAATACGGTGCCGAACGCGAACCCGCCCATGACCAGGTGATAGTGGAACGGGACAGCCATCAGATGTCCGGCCGACGGCGCTGCCAGATTCATCAACAACGTGGTGACGAAAGCGCCGGCGACCACTCCCAGCATGACGCGCCAGCTGCCGACGCCGGTGGCGATCAGGATGATCGCGCCGACAAGACACAACAGCGCGGAGGTCTCGCCGATTGAACCGGGGATCCGCCCGAGGAACATGTTCTGCCAGGAGTAGACCAGACCGCCCGCGTCGAAGGTGCTGACTGCCTCCGCAATCGGCGCCGTCGCTTCCAGGACGGCGCCGCCGGCCGGCGTGATCGCCTCCGCCGACTGCACCGAATGCTGCGTCGCCACCGCCAGCGGCGTGGCGCCGGAGAAGCCGTCGACCGCCAGGGAAGCCTTGCCGACTTCGTTCCAGACGGGCCCGGCAATCCAGATCTTGTCGCCCGACATCTTGGCGGCATAGGCGAAATACATAAAGGCCCGCGCCGTCAACGCCGGGTTGAAAATGTTCATCCCGGTGCCGCCGAAGACCTCCTTGCCGATGACCACGCCGAAGGAGATGCCGGCGGCCAACTGCCACAGGGGCACGGTCGGCGGGACGATCAGCGGCAGCAGCATGCCGGTCACCAGGAAGCCCTCGTTGATCTCGTGTTTACGGACCACGGCGAACAGGACCTCCCACAAACCGCCGACGACGTAGCTGGTCAGGACAATCGGCAGCACATAGCGCGCCCCGAGCAGCAAACAGCGGGCGACGCCGGCGTCTTCACCCAGAGCCCGATAGTGCTGACAGCCGACGTTCCAGGTGCCGAAGACCAGACAAGGCAGCAAGGCCACGATGACGATCGACATGAACCGCTTGGTGTCCATGTTGTCCCGGATGTGCGCGCCCCGCTGCGTCCGCTTCGGCAGGACAAACATGAAGGTCTCCTGCGCTTCGAACAGCGACTCGAACTTCTCCAGTTTGCCGCCCTTCTCGAACCACGGGCGGGCCTTGTCCAGCATGGTCTTGAACAGTTTCATGCGGTCGGCGTCAGCCTTCCTTCTGCATCAGGGTCAAGCCGTCGCGGATGATCTGCTGAATATCCGTCTTCGACGGGCAGATATACTCGCACAGGGCGACCTCTGCTTCGGTTACTTCGTAGATGCCGAGCTGCTCCATTTCCTCGATGTCCTGCGCCAGACAGCTTTTGACCAGGAACTCCGGCATAATGTCCATCGGCAGCACGGACTCGTAGATGCCGGTGGCGACCATGGCGCGGCGCCCGCCGGCCAGGCGAGTATCCTGGCTCAGCGTCCGGCCGGGCCGCAGCCGGCTGGCGAAACCGCGGAACCAGCTGAGCTTTTTGAAGCCGGGCAGCGTCCAACCCAGGAACTCCGATTCCGTTGCTTCAGGGATGACGCTGATGAGATTGTCGTAGAACCCGATGTGCCCGTCGGCTTCGATCTTCCTGCCGGTCAACACGTCGCCGGAGATGATGCGGTTCTCGCCGTCAACCAGCGCGTCCGCGATCAAGGCGGCCACTGCCGCGCCGGCAACGGTGCGGTAGTATTGCGGCGCGTTCACCCCGGCGCCGGCCAGGGCAACCACGGTACGGGTGTCAATTCTGCCGGTAAGAAACAGCCGGCCCAGCATGATGACGCCCTGGACGCCAATGGTCCAGACGATGTCCCGGCCGCTGGTGATCGGTTTGACGTGGTGAATCTGAACGCCCACCGTTCCCGCCGGATGCGGCCCGGAAAACCGATGGACTTCGACGTTCTTCGCGTCGCTGATTGCCGCGGGCGCCTGGGGCCGCGCGGCCAGATGGACCTGACCCCGGGTCAGCGTCGAACAGACATCGAGCCCCGCCTGGAAGGCGGCTTCGTTGCCGGCGAGGATGATCGCCGTATCCGCCGCCAGCGGCGCCGTGTCGAAACCGGAGATGAAGATGTCCCTGGGTTCGTCGTCGGGGTTCGCCGCCAGGTCGTAGGGACGCTGGCGGAAGAGGTGGAGCATTCCGGCTTCGAGCAGCAGCGTCAGCGCATCAGCCTTCGACAGGCCGGCAAGCTGCGCCGGCTCGTAGCTGGTAAAGCTCTCGTACTGCGGTTCGGCATCCGGTTCGATGATGATCGCTTCCAGCACCCGCCGCCGGCCGCGCACAATCGCCTTGACCGTACCCGACGCCGGCGAGGCAAACCGCCAGTCTTCCCGGGACTTGCTGCGAACCAGCGGCGTACCGACTTTGACTGCATCGCCCTCATTGACCAGCAGCCGGTATTTGACGCCGCGAAAATCTGTCGGCTTCAGGGCGACGGTTGCCGGTTTCGGGGCGTCGACAACATCTTTCGCGGCCGCGCCGGCCAGCGGGATGTCGTAGCCCTTTCTGAATTTAAACTCTGCCATGTCGCCGGGTGCAGTCCTTCGCTTCAGCCGGGTTCGCGGTGGTCGTCCTTCCGCCGCTTCGCGTCGCAGGCGTCTCCTGCCTTTCGCCCGCAATGGCAGCAGCCGACGTCGTCATCCTGCAGCGCACTGCCGCTGCAGCTCTTGCGGAACTCGCCGCGGCCCAGCAGCACACGGATGCCGAGGCCGGCAACAACGAGCAGAAAAACAACCAGGGTTGCCAGAAATAAGGTCATGGGCTCCTGTCGGCTCCGGGTTCTTTCGCGGGCGCCTTTCGGAACCCGCCGACGGCCCCGGAATGAAGTCGTTAACGTACGCATCAACGCGCTGAGTTCAACCCGGCTTCCTCCCGCTTTATTCGGGGAGGTGGCCGGACGAAGTCAAGCATCGTAATTTCGCGCGCCGCGGCGGCCGGCGGGATCTGCCGCGGACAACCCGATGTCGGGCTGCGCCTTGTCATGCCGGGTCGGGCCGCGGCCGGGCCGAGATGTTCCCGTCCCAAAAAACTCTCCCCATCAACGAGTCCCGTTTCTGCCGGGCTGGGCTGATCTCGACTTTGATCGAGGCGCCGGACTGACTATATTCCCGCAACAACTCGATACGGAAAGGTGGTTCTTGATGAAATGGCTTCTGTTGCTTCCGATACTGGCGGTCAGTCCAGGCTGTGCGTCGAACGTGTTTTCATTGATCGAACAAGGCAAAACGGCGGAGCTCGACCGTCTGGTCCACAGCCGACCGCGGACCATGCGGCAGACGGACCGGGGCGGGCGCACGCCGCTGCATGTCGCCGCCTACCTCGGCCGGGCCGACATGGTCAAGGTCCTCCTGGAACGCGGCGCGGATCAGAATGTCACGGACAATTCGGGTCTGACGCCCGTCCAGATCGCGGTCAGCGAAGGCTATGTCGAAGTGACCCGGCTGTTCCTCGAAAATGAGCTTGAGATCAACAAGCCGTTGCAGGACGGCTTGACACTCCTGGATTTCGCCCGGGCCAAGCCGGGCAACGACGACGTCATCAAGCTGCTGCGATCGGAGGGGGCGAAGACGAAGCAGGAGCTGTACGACGAGCTGTTCAAGAAGCCGGCGAAGGACGAAAGAACAGAAGGGAACTAGATGGGAATGGCGCTGAATTAAGACGTGTTTGGGACATTTGGTCGCCGCTC
>CAYLNH010000219.1:0-12612 GCA_964384625.1 uncultured Lentisphaerales bacterium | reverse complement strand
GTTCTATCTGATTCAACCCCCTGAGAATTATACCCCCCGAGCCAAACACGAGACAATATGGAAAGCGATGTCGTTGTCTTCCATGTACTCGCGCTCGGCCTGGACGCCGTCGCTGTGGGGCTTGCGCAGATTGACCACGGTCTTGACGCCGCGGAGACGCACGGCATGCAGGCCGATCCCCCGCGGCTGACCGCTGCGGTACAGACGGCCCCCGCTGACGGTGTGAAAATGCGGCAGCCGCTTCTGACGGAACCAGATGCCGCCGCCGGCCACTACGAGCACAGCCAGGACGACGGCAACAATGTACCGCACAGAACGTTTGCGTCGAAGGCGGGCTACAATCCCGTTCTTCCGGGTGTCTTCCTCTCTCAAGGCTTTCTTCTCTCGGTCAAACGTTATTCGTTTTGACCCCTGACCCTCACATCTCGGAGGTTTACCAACACGTCCTCCGGAGTGATGGTACAATGTACTCCAGAATTGCCAAAGGCGCAATGGCGGCGATTAAGAATCCGTTAGCAATCGGCAAAACGTGACGGCAAAGCATCGAAAATGACCTTGCACCGCTTGACGCTGCCCGCGTTTCGTCTTACATATGACTGGATTCATGCCAACGATGGCATATCGCGCCCGGAATCACGACTCAAGCCCCTGCGCAAAGGAGAAATGCATGAGTATCGAACTGAAGAACGACTGCAAATACGCCATGCTCGTGGCCACCAGCATGGGCGTCCGCCTGACTCCTGCCGACGGTCAGCCGATGCACACCAATTCCCTGCTCAAACTGCAGGTCACCAGTGCCGAATCCAACGTCGCCAGCGTTTCCTCCTACCTCGGTCTGCCGGTCAAAGTGCTGACGACCTTCGTCAAGGGCAGTCCGATTGCGCGGTTGATCAAGGACAACCTGGGCAGTCGGCACATGGACTACGAAGGTCCGGAAGTCGAGCAGGGCAGTCCCTGGGGGTACCGCCATCAGTTTAATCTGGCGGACAGCGGCACGGGTTCCCGCGGACCGCGGGTGCAGAATGACCGCGCCGGCGAAGTCGGGCGCACGCTGAACGTCAAGGATTTCGATCTGGACCGCATCTTCGGCGAAGAGGGCGTGCAGATTGTGCACCTGTCCGGTTTGATCGGCGCGCTGTCGCCGGAGACCGGTCAGTTTTGTCTCGAGATCGCGCGTGCCGCCAAGAAGCACGGTACAAGGATCTCCTTCGACCTGAATCACCGCGCGTCCTTCTGGATCAATCGCGAACAGGAACTGCACGACATCTTCTCCGAGATCGCGGGCATCTCCGACATCCTCATCGGCAACGAAGAAGACTTCCAGCTCTGTCTGAACATCGAAGGCCCGGAAGCCGGCGGCAAAGACCTGGCGGCGAAGATCGAAGGCTTCAAGGGCATGATCAACCGCGTCAAACAAGCCTATCCGAACGCCCAGGTGTTCGCCACGACCTTGCGCGAAGTGGTCCACGCCAATTGTCATCGCTGGGGTGCCATTATGGCTGAAGGCGACAACTGGCACGTGATCGAACCGCGTGAAATCGGCGTGCTCGACCGGATCGGCGGCGGCGACGGCTTCGTCGGCGGCATGCTCTATGCCATCCTCAAAGGCTGGGAGCCCGAGAAATGGGCGCAGTTCGGCTGGGCCAACGGCGCCTTGGTCACGACGTTGTTGACCGACTACTCGCAGCCGGCGGACGAGGACCAGATCTGGAGCATCTGGGAAGGCAACGCCCGCGTCAAACGCTAGGCGCAACTGACCGAGATCTACCATGGGCCGGTTCCATCACAGGAACCGGCCCATCTCGTTTGTGCGCCGGGCCTGTTCCCCCGGTCCGCGTCAACAATGGCGCGGAGCGCCAGCATTGTGGGGGTCAAGGGGGCGCACCCGCTCCCTTGCGGGGTTCAAGGGGCAGAGCCCCTTTCCTCAGCGCGCCGCGCCTCTTCCGTACGCCGCACGCAACGGTTCGCGTCAACAATGACGCGGAGCAGCAACCGCAGGCGCGGAGTGCCAGCATTGTGGGGGGCAGCCGCGCACCCGCGGGTGCTTGTGCGCCGGGATTGTTATCCTTCGTACAGTTTGTACAGGCCCTGCGTGCCGTCGTCGCCGCCGCCCTGGGACTGGAGCTTCTCGTACATGGACTTGGCCAGATCCAGTCCGGGAGTGTCGAGATCCATGGCTTTCGCGGAGTCGGAGGCGATGGTCATGTCTTTGATGAAATGCTTGACGTAGAAGCCGGGGTCGAAGTTGCCGGCGAGCATGCGCGGGGCGAGATTCGACAACGACCAACTGCCGGCGGCCCCGGCCTCGATGCTCTGCAGAACGACTTCCGGGTCGAGCCCGGATTTCTTCGCGTAAGCGATGGCTTCGCAGACGCCGAGCATGTTGGCGGCGATCGCGATCTGGTTGCACATTTTGCAGTGCTGCCCGCTGCCGGCCGGGCCCTGGTAGACGATGTTCTTGCCCATCAACTGGAACAACGGCAGGACCGCGTCGAACGCCGGCTTGTCGCCGCCGACCATGATCGACAGTCGCGCTTCGCGGGCGCCGGTGTCGCCGCCGGAAACCGGGGCGTCGAGCGACATACCGCTTCTGGCTTTGGCTGCTTCAGCAATCTCTACCGCCAGTTCCGGCTTGGACGTGGTCATGTCGACCACGATTGCGCCGTCCTTCATGTTTGCGATGATGCCGTCGTCGCCGAGGTAGACCTGTTCAACGTCCGGCGGAAAGCCGACGATGGTGAAGATGACATCGCAGTTCGGCGCCAGGTCCGCAACGGTGTCATACCAGTCGGCGCCGCGATTCAGGAGGTCCTTCGCCTTCTCTTTCGTGCGCGTGTAGATGTGCAGGTCGTAACCGGCATCGAGCAAATGGCCGGCCATGCTTTTGCCCATGACGCCGATACCGATGAAGCCGATTTGTGTTGTTCCGGGGGCGATACTCATAGGATTCTCCTTGGTGTGTTTCTAACCACAGATGAACGAATGTTCCTTTTTTGGGCGGGCTGCAAAGGTCAGCGTTTCCTCTTGTTCGCTTCCTGAATGCAGCGCGGGCCTCTGTCCCGCGTTCCTGCCGTCAGGCGGAGGAGTCGCGGGACAGAGGCCCGCGCTACTTCTCGGAGCAGAATGCGTAAGAGAAAGAGCAACGCCGATGGACAACTCCTCTATATCTGTGTGCATCCGTGTTTATCTGTGGTTGATTCTGATTGCTTCGAATGCTTCGAGTCGACTGAGCGAAAGTGTGAGTCTGCCGTTGTCAAATCCAAACGGCACGGCATTGCCGTCGGTGAGACGCGTGATGCTTTCCGGCTCGCAACCAAAGGGCAGCGCGATCGTGAGATCCGTCATCGTAATCGGCTCGTAGAATGAATTGCCGAAGTGTCCGGAGGTATTCACCAGCTGCAGAAGAGTGAATGAACCGTCAGGAGGTCCTGCCAAAGTGACTTCCACCTGCGGCGGCAGACCTTCGATCATCGGGCGGTGGGCGATCTGCTTGAGGACATCGCGAAGGAAGACGATGGTATTGTCGTAGCCTTCCCGGTGGAACAGGGCGCCGGGTTTCCAGGGGAAGTAGATCGCCTTGCCGGCGCCGAACGTGTTCACGATCAGTCCGGGCAAGTCGGTTTCTTCGCTCCAATAGCAGCGTTCCGGCGGTCCAAACCAGTGTGGCGGAATCAGCCGCAGCATGCCGGTTGCCGAGTCGTCGTAGTCGTTGAACACGAAGCTGTCGCCGAAGTACAGGAGGTCCCTGTCGTGCATTGACGGGAAGCTTTCTTTGTCCATCACCGCAAGGACTGCGGACCGCATATCGTCGTTGATCTCCGTGGTTCGCCGGATGCCGAGCGATTGCAGGGCGCAGGCGTTGCGATCCTCAAACCAGTCGTCGCCGAAACCGGTCTGGCCGGTGGCAATCAGGGTGCCGCCCGCGTCGACGAAATCGTCGATCAACCTGGCATCGGCGTCGGGGATGTATTTGACATCGGCCAGCACCAGGGAGTCGTAACTGGAAAGGTCGATCGCGGCGAGTTTGTCCTGTTTGACGACATTGAACGGGACATGCGTTTCGGTGAGCAGCCGGAACCAGCCGCGGTAGCCGGAGCCGCCGTGCAGAAGCAGCGTTGACGCCAGCGGCCGCAGGCCCTTGTAGGTGCTGTCGAAGTGCGCTTCATGAAAGGCAAAGACACGTCTGACCCGTTCGAAGCCGGAGCGGTCGCGGTGGTTGTCCAGGCGGCCGATGAGATAGTAATCGAGCCCGCCGCAGTTGGCGAGCGCCTGCCGGAGCCGCAGTTCCTGTTGGGCCGGCGAGACCGCAACGTGGCGATAGAAGTAGCCGATGAAATCGACGCTGGTATTGCTGGCGATCAGATTCGGATGTGACGTGACGGCGACCTTCGTGTTGCTCGAGCCGCTGTATTGCCAATGCGGCAGCGGCCGGCCGATTTCCGTGTTCGACTCGCTGCGGACAAAGCCGAAGTCCTCTGCGGTTGTCCGGTCAATCATCAGGTCCGGCCGGATGGTTTTGATGAACTGCACGATATCGCGTTTGCGTTCGGCGGAGGTGTCGCGTTTGAAGACGAGATACTTCCGGAAGACGGGATCTTCCCAATCTTCCTGCAGCGGCAAAGTGAGATCGAAACGTTCGCGAAAGAGGTCCTTACAGTTATCGCACTGGCAGATTCCCAGGTACTCATGATTGTAATTCCGCGTGCTGTAGCCGCCCATGTTGAAGAAGATCCCGTCAACATCGAGCCGGGTCAGGGTTTCTTCGATGATCTGCGGCGCGCAGACGCGCTGGTAGTCGCCGTTGACGCAGCAGTGAACGTTGCCGTTGTAGTCTTCGATGCCGTGATCGGGGTAGATGCAGGCCCACTCCGGGTGCTGTTCGTAGATGGGGCGGCGCACTTTCGAAAAGTCCGTCCGCGCCACAACTCTAATGCCTTCCCGGTGGCAGGCGGCAATGATCGTTTCAAGCGAATCGCCGTTGAGATGCGGGCTCTGGAAATGGCAGGGCAGGGCAGTGGGATAGCTGGCGATGATGCCTGAGGTGTTGATCATCGCTACGGTCGCATGCATCTCCTGCAGGTCGCGGACGTAGCGTTCGGCGTCGATATCTTCCATGGCGATTTCGGGCAGGTTCGTCTGTATCTGCCGCCAGGGGTAATCTTTGCTCCAATGCGTCACTTGATTCATCCTGTTGTGGATTGAGGTGCTGTCTTGGCGGGAGCAACCACAGATGGACACAGATGGACACGAATGGCTGGGTAAAGGGGGGGCGCTGGTTGTTGTCTTGGACAGCGCCCAGGCCTTTCGCCGCCTATGTGTTGGCGTGCCGCGTCTGGGTGGATCATCTGGAAAAGTCTTCCTTGTCTGCGTTTATCCGTGTGCATCTGTGGTTTGTCTCCGCTACTCCGTTACCCATTCTTCAGCAATGCGAATATCGTCCTCGACGCAAGCTGTCAGCGCCTTCAAGTCAACCATGCCAAGCCGTGTCAGTAACTGCGGCTTGTAGTGCTTCGTGGCGATGTCGACGTAATTGCACCAGTGCTGCAGAGCCTGTTCGAGATGACGCACGGCCGCGTCGCGGTAGTGCATTTCGCCGCTGCGGTCGAAGAAACGCAGATTGACGGCGCCGTCGATCTTGGCGGCGTAGTACCTGCCCAGGTGCGCCATGGCCGCGACGTCTCCCAACTGCAGACGCAACTCCTTATTATTCCCCGGCGTCAGCGGTGCAATTGCGGACAGCGCCGTATCGGCGAGAGCGCGGAGTTCCTCGGCCACCTGAACCGGCGTGGTGCCGGTCAGTGGCTTGTCATTCCGCACGGCGCCGCAGTATTTCTTGATCGTCATCAACCCGCTTTCCTCCATCGTCGGGCCGTTGATGAAATGTTCGACCGTGTGAAAGCCTTTGTAGCGGCGCCGATGGCTGATGCAGGCTTCGGGAAACCACTGGAAATCCAGGTATTCCCAATGAAACCGGGTCACCAGCGGAATGATGCGCGACGCCGCCTGCAGCGCGTCGAACAGCTGCCGGCCGTCGACGTCCGGGAACCGCGCCGCCAGGACCTGCTTGAAGTGTTCGTTGCTCAACGTCGGGTCGTAGCTCAACCGCCCCCACAGGAGGAAGCTGAACCACTGCTTCTGAATGACCAACTGCCGCGGTGATTCCGGTTCGGTGCTGATGAACTCGCGGCCCCAGGTGTAGCCGTCCGGCCCCATGTAGTAGCCGGCCAACTGTTCCCGGCCCGGCAAGGCGCGGATGAAATCGCGGGCGAAATCCGGGTCGCCCCAGCGGAAGCTGTAGATGTCGTCGTTGCGCACGGTCATCCACATGCGCAGATCTTTCGGCAATTCGTCCAGGGCTTCCCGGGCAAACGGCGGCGCCGGTGCGGAATACATATGAGCGATGGCGTACTTGTAGCTCAGGTCAAAGGTGCATGGACAGTCCCGCCAGGCGTCGAGGATCGAGTCGAGCGCGGTCTGATGATAGCGGTGGATGACACGGAAGTCGCGTTCCGGCTGCTGCTGCTGCGCATCTCGCACGCCTTCGCCATAGGCCTGCCAGAGCCATCGCTCCTTGCTGTACTCGTCGTCGCGGTCCTCCATCTGTTCGCCGGCCGTGATGCCGATGCCGGCCAGCAGCGGATAGGTCAGGATCAGCTCGCGGACGCTGGCGCGGAAGTACTCGATGGTCCGGACGTTGTCCTGTTCGTGGGTGATGCCGTACTTGCCGTCGGCGCCGAAGGTGAAGATGTTCCAGGTGAAGATGTAGACCTCGATGCCGCGGTCCCGGGCGTACTGCATGACCTGTTGCCAGAAAGCGATCTTGCCGTCGATGCTGATGGCCTTGACCGTTTCCAGGTTGGCCAGGGTTTCTTCGCGGACCATGTCGTGGCCGCACAGACTGTAGGTGTCGTCGAACGGCACGGTGGTGCGCATGACGTCGTCCAGGGCGACCTCGGGGAACTCCGGCACCTTTACCATGGACGGAAAGGGATGCAGGCTCCAGAGGGTCAGAGCGTTGAATCGGTCCCGCGCCATCGCGTCCAGGTAGTCCTGCCAGAAATCCATCTCCCAGACCGCGGGAATGTTCTGCTGCGCGGAGTCCGATGCGTCCGAGTAACTCGGAGTGCGCGCGTCCAGAGGGATGTTGAATTTGATGCCGCGCCGGAGGATGTGCGGTCGGCAGTCCTTGTCCTCCAGTGCCTCAATCGTACCGAGTCGTATGCTTTCGGCGATATCCAGTCCGCCGTACATTGCCCCCACCGGATCTTCAGCAAATACCGCAACGGGTGCGGACGGATCGCTGGATGCACGAATCGCATAGCCCTCGTGCGGCAGTCCGGGAGGTGGTTCACAATCCAGTTCGCCCGCGAGTCGAACAGATTCCGCCTTGTCGGCGGTCAGGACGATCGTCGGCAGTGCTTCGGCGTTACGGGCTGCGGCCTGCTCGATCTCACGCACGGCAAAGGCGAGCGGCGGGATGTTGGTGTCGGCAATGATCTTGCTATGCATGAGCCTGCTTGTCTTTCGCAGTGATTTTTGTGGTTATCCCTTGTAAGCAGATTGGCAAGCGCCGAGATGGCCGGTCATGGCCTTCTTCGCTTGCTCGGCGTCGCGGACTTCAATGGCTTTGACGATCTTGCGGTGCCACCGCATCGAATTGTCGCGGTGCTCGCGGTCGTGCACGGACCTGGCGATGACCGGCTGCAACTGCTGCTGCAGCAGTTCGTGGATCTTGATCAGAAAGACGTTGCCGCCGGCGTCGACGATGGCGTGGTGCAGTTCGTAGTCGATGCGGGCATACGCCGACTCGTCTTCGATTGACGCCTTCAACGCGTTCAGGAGGTCCTGCAGACGGGCAAGTTGGACGGCTGTCCGGTTGACCGCGGCCAGGGCGGCGCACTCGGACTCAATCAGACAGCGGGAGAAAAACAGGTCGTCGATGTAGTCGGGGTTGTCGCCCGCGCCCAGCGGCAGGAAGACATCGTTCAGACTGGCGCTGTTGACGTCGGCGTTGACCACGGACGCTTTGCCCTGCGAACTGCTGATGATGCCGAGGGCGTTGAGCCGCGCCAGTCCTTCACGCAGCGCGAACCGGCTGATCTCAAGTTCCTGCTGCAGTTTCCGTTCACTGGGCAGGCGATCCCCCGGCTTCAGTTCGCCGGCTTCGATCTTCGCCTTGACATAGTTGACCACGGCCTCGGCCGTGGAAATTCGCACGAACGTGTCATTCATCGCGACCACCTGTTTTGCACTTCGATCCTGCGGCTTCCTGATTTCCGTACAAGGCCTGCGGCGGACCTGACTGATTTCTTTTTCATGACCATGGACGAGCCCGGCTGCCGCCGGACATCGGTCCAGGCGCCCGGCGCCGACGGCCGGTTTGGTCTGGGTATTATACTTGTCAGACCAGCTAGCGCAAGGCTATTTCCGGCAATTTCTGTTGCGGCCCGGCGGCGCGGGAACCCTGCTTGCATTTCCGGGGTCAAACAGGTATTGGTTATGAACGTTAATATGATTGCGGCATGTGGTGTTCCGCGCTGATCACGGAGGTGTGTGACCGATGGCGATCACGATGAAGCAGATCGCCGAAGCGACCGGGTTGTCCCGCCAGACTGTGGGGCGGATCCTGCAGGGGTCCGACGCCTTTCGCGAGGACACGCGGCTGAAGGTGTTGAAGGCCGCCAACCGCCTGGGCTACCGGCCCAATGCTTCGGCCCGGGCCATGCGCACCGGGCGCTCGGACTGCATCGCGATCCTGCGCGGACTGAAGGTGAATCACCTGCCGCCGGCGCTGCTGAATGCCCTCGAGACCGCCACCGAGAGCCGCTCGTTGAATCTGATTATTTCCCGGCTGGACGATACCGGAATGTACGACGACAACCCCTTGCCGGCTCTGTTCCGGCAGCTGCTGGCCGACGGTCTCATTGTCCTGTTCCAGAGCGAGCCGCCGCCGGAGCTTGCGGGGATTCTCAACACCTATCGGATTCCCGCCATCTGGGTCAACCTGAAGCGTCAGGCGGACTGCATCTACCCCGACGACCGCGGCGCCACGCACATGGGCACGAGCCGGTTGACCCGGGCCGGCCACACGCGGATCGGCTATCTCGATCCCGGTTTCGCTCGGGACGACGCCCCGCATTGCAGCCGGTTGGACCGGTTCGCCGGCTATGAGGACGCGATGAAGCAGCGTCGCCTGCGGCCGCGGTTGATTACCACCCGCAACTCGGATGTGAAGAAACAGGTGGTTGACCTGTTGGAGCCCTGGCTGACGGGTCCCGACCGGATGACGGCGATCGTCAGCCACTCGGCCAACTACGCCGTCGGCTGTTATTTCGTGGCGCTGCGTCTCGGCCTGCGGGTACCGCGGGATCTCTCGATTGTGACGGTTGCCGACGATGCGATGCGGCTGCCGGACGGGATGCGGGGGACGGTCTGCCGCCTGCCCTGGGCGCAGATCGGCCGGCGCGGGGTGGAACTGCTCCAGCGCAAGATCGACGCGCCGGAAACGTCGATCCCGCCGGAAGAGGTCCCTTGCGAGTGGGTCCGCGGCGCGACGCTGGCGCCGCCGCGATAGTGCCGGGGGGGCGCTTGCTGGACGGGGTCACGGTGTCTGGGCCCTGCCGCCTCGCGCCGCTGCCCTGGTTATCCGGTATCGATGGAACCCGGGGCCGGTTCAGCGGCCCAAGACATTAACGTTAATGCAGAATGGCCGGAATGGCTTAGGAGTGGTTTGATGCGTCGATTGTGTCTGATTCTGATTGTGTGTGCCGGGTTGACGGTTCCGGCGCAGGAGTTCGCGATCCCGCCCGAAATGGGCTATGTCAACGTCAAGGACGCCGGCGCAGTCGGCGACGGCAAGACGGATGACACGAAGGTGCTCCAGGCGGTCTTCGGCGCCGGCAAAACGAACCGCCATCCGAAGTACGACACCGCCCGGCAGATCTATCTGCCCAACGGCACCTACCTGATCAGCGATACGATTCAGTGGGGCGACAAGAAGAAGGATGTCCGCGGTGAAAGCCGGGCCGGTGTGGTGCTTCGGCTGCAGGACAACTGTCCCGGTTTCCAGAATCCGAAAAAGCCGAAGGCGGTGCTGAACAACCAGTTCGGGCATGCCGGCCAGAATTTCTTCCAGCGGCTGCGGCACGTCACCGTTGATATCGGCCGGGGCAATCCTGGGGCGATCGGCATTCATTTCCACACGAACAACGGGGGCGGCGTGCGGAATGTGGTGATTCGCAGCAGCGACCCGCAGCAGGCCGGCGCCATAGGCCTGTTCATGCCGAAATGGCCGGGTCCGGGGTACACCTGCGATCTGCTGATTGACGGTTTCGACACGGGCATCGATATCCGCAGCGACCAGTATAGCTGGGCCTTCGAGAACATCACCTTGACCAATCAGCGGCGGGTCGGGTTGATCAACAACGGCAACAGCGTGGGCATCCGCCGACTGACCAGCAAGAACCGCGTGCCGGCGGTGATCAACAATTCGAAGTGGGCGTCGATGGCGCTGGTGGACAGCCGTCTTGCCGGCGGCGACTCGAAACAGTCGGCCGTCATCAATCGGAAGGGGGCGGTGTTGTTCGCCCGCGACATCGCGGTCGAGGGCTACGGGCAGGCATTGAGTAACGACAGCGGCACCCGGAAGGATGTCGCCGGCAACCGGATCGAGGAATACGCGTCGCACCCGGTGCAGGCCTTGTTCGACGGCGCCGGCAAGGCGCTGTCGCTGCCGGTGGAACAGCCGCCGGTCATTCCGCCCGGAGATCCGAAGGAGTGGGTTGACGTGACGAAATTCGGGGCGAAGTCGACCAGTTGGCAGGAGAAATTCGACAGCGGCCCGGCAATCCAGAAAGCGATCGATTCCGGCGCCGAGTATGTGGTGATTCCGGACGGCTTCTATATGTCGTATCAGAGCATTCAGGTGCGCGGCAATCTGCGGCGGCTGTTCACTCTCGGCAGTCAGCTGATATTCCGCAAGCCGGTGCCGGCGTTCGTTATTGCAGACGGCAAACCCGAAGCGGTATATGTCAACTGCCGCAGCACGTATGGCAATGCCGCGAGCTGGACGTTTCACCATGCCTCGAGGCGCACGTTGGTTTGCGGCGGCGGTGGGAGCTACTACAACTCGGTGCCCGGCGGCAAGGTGTTTATGACCGACTTCTGCGCCGTGCCGCTGGTGTTCGACCGCCAGAAGGTCTGGATCCGCGGGTTGAATACGGAGAGCTACGAACACAACCCGCACGTCCAGAATTTCGGCAGCGATCTCTGGGTACTGCTGCACAAAACGGAGAAAGACCGGACCGCGATCGGCACCTACGACGGCGGCCGCACGGAACTTCTCGGCGGCCTGTTGTATAAGAACCGCAAGCCCTTGCCGGAAGCGCCGGCGTTCCTATTCCGCAACGGCTACGGCACTCTGGCGTATCGCAGCAAATGGCATTCCTACAAGATACAGGTGCGGGAAACCCGCGGGGACGAAACCAGAGAGGTCGCGGTGAAACAGCTGGGGACGCCGCAGATGCAGATGCCGCTCTACAAAAGCCTGCCCGCCGGAGTCGTCGTGCCGCGGCAATACAACTTAAACCCCGGCACCCCCGTTGAAGTCCTGAACGTCTACTGCCGGACCCGGACGGCGGCGCCGACCGCCGTGCTCGTTTATGCGCCCGCCGACGGCGCGGAACGGACGGCGGCGATGACGCGCGACAAATACGGCACCTTCAACGGGACGATCCCGGCGACACACACAAACGGCAGGATCTCCTTCGTCGTCAAGGTCACCGACGGCAAGGAGGTCCTGACCAGTGCGCCGCAGGAGATCCTTCCCGATACGTCGCCGCCGGTACTGCCGGCCGACCCGAAGATCGTGGTCCACAAAAAGTGGGGCAGACTGCTGTCGTGGCAGCCGGCCGCCGATGAGTCGCGGGTCCGCGAGTATCGGCTTTGCCGCGGCGCCACCCGGGACGAGGCGCAGCAGAACACCTGGAAGGTGGTTGGCGCCATGGTCCTGCATGTGCCCTTACGGAAACCCAAGCGCGGCGAGGTCCTCGGCGTTCAGCCCATCGATATCGCCGGCAAGGCCGGCGCGGTCCGCTGGTGCCGAACACCCTGACGCCGATCTTCTCAGGTCTGCCGGGATAGCGGAAAGAGTCCGGGCCGACCGAGTGATATCAGCCGGCCCGGACGGCGGCGGGTTATGTTGAAATCAGAGCATCACGGCCGGGGAAAGGTCACCTCGGTGTCGGGGATGTAGTCCCGGTGCCACTGCAGCCCCCAGAGTTCGCCCAACCGCAAGGTGCGGGCGCTGCCGTCAATAAAGGTGGCGTTGATCCGGAACAGATGACGGTCGATGGTGAAACGCCAGAGCTGTTCGTTGTACGGTTGGCCCAGGCCCGGGTTGTAGACGTCTTCCGCACCCGTCGGCAGTTTGTGCGTCGTGTCGTTCGGTACGCCGTCGAACCAGACGCAGTCCAGCGCGAATGGGGTCAGTTCCGGTTTGCGGACCATGCGCCCGATCGTGTAGAACTTGTCGCCGTGGAAGTTGTGGTTCGGGCTGTGGTATTAATCCGGCATGCAAATAGGCGACACTCGTCATGCTGCTGCATATGCGAT
>CAYLNH010000218.1:0-12625 GCA_964384625.1 uncultured Lentisphaerales bacterium | reverse complement strand
CAGGCCGCCATCTTACGAGAGAAGAAATGACCGAAGAACTCGGTACTGTCAAGCAGATCAGAGTTTGAGGAAAATCTATGCAGTACGGATACTTCGACGACGAAAAACGTGAGTACGTCGTAACCCGGCCGGATACGCCGTGGCCGTGGATCAACTATCTGGGCGATCAAAACTACTGCGCCATCGTTTCCAACAACGCTGGCGGCTGGAGTTTCAACAAGTCGCCGGGCCAGAACCGCATCCTGCGCCATCGCTTCAACGGCATCCCCATGGATCGCTCCGGGCGCTATGTCTACCTGCGCGATGCCGTTGACGGCGACTATTGGAGCAACTCCTGGGCGCCCGTGCAAAAGCCGCCGGAAGAGCATCAGACCAAGTGCCGGCACGGCATTGGCTACACGACGATCGAGTCGCAATACCACGGCATCTCGTCGTCGGTTACGTACGTGGTTCCGCTGAACGAGGAACTGGAACTCTGGCACATCACCGTCCGCAACGATTCGTCCGAATCGCGGTCGCTGGATCTCTTCACCTACGGCGAGTTCTCGTTCCCGTTCATGTCGCACGAATGGATCCTGCAGGCGACGGCGTACGTCGCGGAAATGGACTGCACCGACGGCGTGGTCCACTACTCGACGCCAGTGCCCGGCTGGGAATGGCGCGACTGCTTCATGGCCAGCACTACGGACATCGTCGGTTTCGACGCGCGCCGCGAATCGTTCATCGGCTCGTGGCGCGACGAGTCAAACCCGATAGCGGTCGAAACCGGCTCGTGCAGCGGCTCTGCCGGCACCGGCGGCAACGCCTGCGGCGCGTTGCAGATGAAGCTGCAGCTAGCCCCCGGCGAGTCCTGGACCTCCACGATCATTGTCGGCGAAGGAGATCTTGACGTTGGCCGTGCAGCAAAGGCGAAGTGGACGGACGCGCAGGTGGCGAACGCGCTTGCCGATCTGAAGGAGTACTGGGATGTTCGCCTGGATCAACTGCAGTGCCGGACACCGGAAGCCGCGTTGGACTCGTCGATTAACATCTGGAATGCATACCAGGCGCATGTGATCTTTCGGTGGTCGCGCAGTGCGTCGTACATTGAAGCCGGTGATCGCGACGGCCTCGGCTATCGTGACACATTGCAGGACACCCTGGCGGTGATCCACACTGAACCTGAGCGCGTCAAGCAAACCATTAAGGACCTCCTTCGCGGGCAGGCAGCCAACGGCAGCGCGCTGCACAAGGTGCAGCCATTGACGTTGGAGACCGGGAAAGGCGAAATGCCGGACAACGTCTACTCCGACGATCACCTGTGGCTGCCGTTGGCGATCTATGCCTATGTCGCGGAGACCGGGGATCGAGCCTTCCTGGAAGAGGATGTTGACTGGCTTGACGAAGGGCAGGGGACCGTCATAGAGCATTGTCGGCGGGCCATTGAATTCTCGTGGGCGAATCGCGGCGAGCACGAACTCCTGTTCGGCTTGGCAGCCGATTGGAATGACGCTCTGCAGATCGGGCGCGACGGCGAGAGCGTCTGGACGAGTATCCAGTTCTGCATCGCCTGTCGACAGTATGCCGCGATGGCCCGGTCGATCGGCGATGAGGACAACGTGGACTGGTCGCTGACGCTGCGCAACCAGATGGCAGAGTGGATCAACGAGAAAGCCTGGGACGGCGACTGGTACCGCCGCGCGCTGATGGAGGATGGCTCATACATCGGGTCGGCCGTCAACGAGATTGCCCGTATCTTCCTGAATCCGCAGGCCTGGTCGATCATGGCCGGGATTGCTGATAACGACCGCGGACGTCAGGCGATGGACGCCGTGTACGAACATCTGTTCAGCGAGTTTGGCGTGCACATCTTCCTGCCGCCGCACACGGACCTGCGCCAGGAGGTCCATGGTCGCGTCTGCTATCCGCCGGGGTTCAAAGAGAATGGCGCAATCTTCTGTCACCCGAACCCATGGGCGGTGATCGCCGAGTGTCTGCTGGGGCGCGGCGACCGCGCCTGGCAGTACTTCCGCGCGCTGTTGCCCAGTTCGATGAACGACCGCGCCGACCTGCGCCAGGTCGAACCCTACGTCTACAGCCAGTTTGTTGCCGGCAAGGACAGCCATGAGTTCGGCCGCGCCCATAACCCATGGGTGACGGGGACGTCGACCTGGAGCTACGTGGCGGTGACGCAGTACCTTCTTGGTGTTCGTCCGGTCCTGTCCGGCCTGGAGATCGATCCCTGCATCCCGAAAGATTGGGATGGTTTCACGGTGACCCGCGTTTTCCGCGGTGCGACGTATGAGATCGAAGTGAGCAACCCGGACCATGTCAGCAAAGGCGTCAAAGAACTCTCGGCTGACGGCGAGCCGGTCATCGGCGGCATCCTGGCGCCGGCGCCCGCCGGGACCACGGTGCAAGTCAAGGTCGTCCTGGGCTGATCCGGCCGCTGGAGCGCCGGCTTCTTGCCGGCTCTGATTGCCGCGCTACGATATCGGAGATTGTCCTCAAGTGGCCGCTATCTACAGGCCGACAGGATCGCGTCGAGATCGTTCGAGTCGCGAAGTTGTGTGGCCTGCAAGGCTACTCGGTCGGCGCGATCGGCAGGCATTTCCGCAAACGTTGCGCATTCCCGGAACTTCGCTTCGACCTTCTCGCGGTCGGGAGCAGCCGCCGGGAAGATTTCCGCCGGCGCCAACTCTTTCGTCCGTCGCGTCCCGTCCCGCAGACAAACCGTGACTGTGTGCGGCAGAGCCGCATAGGTGTTGTAGTCCGACGGGATCGGCACTGGTGACGGCGGCGTTTCGAGATCGACCATCTCTACCTTGTCCGCAATCGCAAGGACCTCCTTGTCCGCACGGATGGCGTCGTCCGTAAAGTGCTTGATGTGACGGCTGCGATGCACCAGGGCGACGGCAACACAATAGGGCGCCGAGAACTGGGCCCGCACTTGCGGCTGGTCGGCGAGTTCGAATCGGACGCCGACCATGCTGTTGTTCTTGCGGCCGCCCCACGAAAGCTCGACACGGTCAATGTCGGCGGTATACAGATCGTGCTCTTCCGCGAGTGCGATCGCCGCCTCGACCGCCGGATGGGTCGCGCCGCAACTGGGATGCTGCTTCACGCGCAGGCGTTCAATCTGCCAGACGCCGTTGAACGCCAGTTCGTCGGCGTCCGGCAGGTCGCCTTTGAGATAGGTCTTGAAGAAGCCGGCATCGCCTTCGAGTGCACGATAGGCGCCGGTCAGTCCCTTCTTCGCCAGCAGCGCCGACCAGACGGCACTGCGCGCGGCGAACGCCGGCTGCAGCCGCTTCGTCAGCGTCATGTCGTACAACGCCTGGCGATTGCCCGACGCCTGGGCGTAGGCGATGCCCATGGCGTTGACGGTTTGTTCGGCCGACAGCCCCAAGAGCCGGCAGACCGCCGCCGTCGCGCCGAAGATGCATTCGGTGGATGTCGGCAGGAAGCCCTGGCCGCGGCGCTGGCTCCGACACGCCTTGCCGAGCCGGCACGATACTTCGACGCCCAGGATGAACGCCGTCAGGAACTCCTTGCCGCTGGCGCCGACGAACTCCGCGGTCGAGAGCACAGTGGGAAAGACGACCGAGGTCACATGCAACGAGGCCGGCACATAGACGTCGTCGTAATCGAGGGCGTGCGTCATGACGCTATTGGCGAATACGGCCTGGGGCAGGGGAGCTTTGCCGCCGTGACAGAGCACGGTGGCGTCTTCACGGCCGCCGAAGTCGCGGATCAGTTCCACGACTTCGCAACAGCCTGGCTGTCTGGCACCGGCGATGATACAGCCCAGGGTGTCGAGCGTCATCGTCTCGGCCGCGTCCCAGGCGGAGTCAGGGAAATCGTCCGGCGCGGTGTTCAGCGCCAGTTCAGCGAGCATGCGTGTGAGGGTCATGGTGGTTTTCCTTGATGAATTGCCGTGCGGGGCGCGAGCGCCCCGCACGGGTCGGCAATAATGTCGACCACAGTAACCGGAAGGGCGACTGGCGATGACGGCGGAAGTAGCCGGAAGCCTACATCGCCATAATCTCCGCGATCGCGTCACGGAGTTTCTGGTAGCCGGCTTCCACGCGCGCTTTGCGGTCTTCCTGCCGTTCTTGTGCGGCGGTCAGCAGCGGTCGGCGTTTGTCGATCAGGCGCTGGCTCTCCTTCGCGTTCGGGTCGCCCAGGCCGCAGTGTTTCTCGAAGAAGTGCTCGAGGCTCATGGAGTCCTGGACTTCCGCGTCGGTCAGGTGTGGCTCGGGATCACCAGTTTCGCGGGCGGCTTCGTCCAAGAGTGTGCCTGTGCAGTCGTATGGCTTGATCCCACGTTGGCGGGCCAGGAGTACCATGGTGGCGCAGATGCGGTGGGCGCAGCGGCCGGCGTAGTCTTTCTCGCGGATCATGTGGATCGCCAGATCCGGCGCGCCGGAGTAACCGTCGCGGACCAACTGCCACATACGCTCCTTGTTCGGGCGGGTATTCGGCAGGACGCCGCGGAGTTTGCCCAGGCCCTTTTCGAGATAGGCCAACCCCTGGGTGACGTAGCCGTCCGCGCGATATACCGGCAGAACGTCCTGGATCGGCTCGTTCTTGAAGGAGAACAGCGCACTCATCATGCGGCCCAGGACATCGTTGGCGGCCTGGCGGATATGCTCGAAGTTATTGCCGGAATTCGCCTTTTGCGGCATGAACGAACTGACGCCGCGCCAGGACATGTCGACGTCGAACAGATTCCATTCTTCCGTGACCCAGACGTTGAAGTCCATTGCTGTCCGGCTCAAGGTCGTGGCGATATTGCTCGCGGCGAAGAGGATTGTCAGCATTTCGTCCTGGCTGGCTTCACAGTCGTAGGCCAGCTCGATCGTTTCATCGAAGCCGAGGAGTTCGGTGACGAGTTCGCGGTCCACCGGCCAGCCGCTGCCGGAGCAGGCGCCGCAGCCGCCGCTGTTCTGGTTTGTGTGGCGATAGGCCAGTTCCAACTGTTCGAGCCCGCGCGAGAGACCATCGTGCACGGCCAGCAGGTAGGCCGCGTACGTGGTCGGCTGCGCATGGCACCAGTGGCTGTGGCCCGCCATCACTGTGTCCAGGTTGTCCTCGGCGACATCCAGAAGGGTGGCCATTGTGGGGAGCAGTTCATCGAAGGCGTACAGCATGGACTTGCGCATCATCATGCGGAACATCGGCTCCTGCAGTGTCCGGCCGTAGTTGACGATGCTGGCCAGGTCCTCATCGCCGCCAACCCGCTCCTTGAGCCACTTCTCTCCGCCCCAGCCGCGCTCGTCGGCAGCCTGGTTGAGAACGGGCAGGACCTGCTTTGCCTTCTCTGTCGGGACCAGCCCCTGCTTGTGCAGCATGACGACCCAGGCCTGGTCCATCAGGCCGCAGTACGGCAGCCGATTGCTCATCTCGTTGATGCGTTGGTGGGGCAGGTTCTGGTAATGCCGGAAACCGTGTGCCTCGGGGCAGCCGCAGCTGTGGCGAGTGTGATCAGGGTCCTGTTGAAAGTTGCGGACATTCATCGTCATCTTCCTTTTCTTGCGTTCATTGTCGGCGCCCCGGCGCTTTGTCTGCAGGGCTGCCGTCGCCGCTGGTGGCGGCTTGATGACAATTAAGCTACTCAAGCAGCCGCACCCGGCCTAGCGCCGGACTTGCGGACTTAGTTGCACTTTTTTGCTGTTTATTTGCGATTCGGGTGAACGTCGGGCATATTCCGTAAGCTCACGCAGGTCTGTGTTTGACCTTGACAAGGCCCGGGGCGATTGTTCTGCGGAATGTCCATTTTTTGATTGGTGAAACCCGTGCAAAGCGATAATGAAAAACGACAGTTCAGTCTGCAGCAGGTGATCGACACGATCGAGGACCTGAGCGGTCTGGAGGTGTCGATCTACCCGCCGGTGTCCAAAGAAAGCCCGGCGATTGAACGGCTGCCGATCAGTTATCGCCGGCACATGAGCACGTTTTGCCGGGCCGTCAGGAACACGCGCGACGGCCGCGGCTGCGGTGGCCACGATTCCGGTATGACCAACCGCCTGGCGGCGGACGTCGGGCACCCTTTTGTGCAAGTCTGTCATGCCGGCATCGCCGAGGTCATCGTGCCCGTGTTCGGCGACGGGGAGCACCTGGCGACCGTCTTCATCGGCCAGGCGGTGACGCCGGATCTCGAGACCGAGGGGTTTGCCGGCGTCTGGCGGCGAGTGCAGGAGCGTGGCGTCAATCGCCAGAAACTGGAAACGGGGTTTGCGAAACTGCCGCGGATGTCACGCGATCGGCTCCTGCAAATCGGTATGTTGATGGACGCGGCGATTCGCGGTTTGACGGATCTGTTGAGCGCCGAGGGTTTCGCACGGGAGGTGCGTCTGCAGAATGCGCCGGCGATTCGCCGGGCGGTGGACATCCTGGAGCAGGAACGCTGTTGGGACATCAGCGAAACGGAAATGGCCGATCGCGTCCACCTCAGTCCGGCGCATTTCTGCCGCACATTCCACCAGGTCATGGACAGAACCTTTAAGACCCATGTCACCGCCCTGCGGATACGGGCCGCTCAGACGTTGCTGCATCAGACCGATACGCCCGTCGGCGATATCGGCCAGCGCTGCGGGTTCTCCCGCGCCAGTTATTTCGCCCGGCGCTTCCGCGAAGTGACCGGGATGAGCCCGACCGAGTATCGGAACTACCGTCGCATTACTGAAGGTGAAGACTGATGAAGACACGCCGACACAGGTTTACCTTGATCGAACTCTTGATTGCCGTCGCGATTATCGGGATTCTCGTCGCGCTGCTTTTCCCGGTTCTGGGTCAGGCCAAACGCCGGGCGCTCGAAGTCACATGTCTGTCAAACGTTCGCCAACTGGGCATGGGCCTTTTGGGGTATGCCGATGACAACAGCAGCTGGTATCCGTATCGCCCGGTGACGTCGATTGGTCCGTGGGACTGGTCGCGGCCCGGTGTGTTCGACCGGCATGAGGAGATCGAGGCCTACGTGCCGCCCGGTGAAATCTACCATTGCCCGTTCTATCCCATCTCCCTGGAGGATATATGGCCGCGGTCCGACAACAACAGGTATTCCTGGTACAGCTACGCGGTCTATGCCGGTTTCCGTCCGAATTGGGTGCAGTCGTACTACCAGCCGGACGGTACGGCTGTGGCGCCCTCCAACTGGAACGAGGTCGTCCCGCGCCGCACGGGCGAATTTCTCGAGCGCCCGATCATGGGGGATCACACCAGCTATAACAGCGGCGCGCCCGGCGGCACCTGTTTTCACAACAGTCGTGATATGTTCGCTGGCGGCCAGATCGAAGACTTCAGCGCCAATTACTTCTATGGTGACGGCAGTGCTTCGCTGCAGCGCACCGGCTTCAGTTCCTGGCTCTGGGCCATCGGCGCCAGCGGCCGCTTCGATTACCAATGGGTGGGGCAGTAGGGCGGTAATCGGTGATCGGTGATCGGTGATTGGTGATTGGTGATTGGTGATTGGTGATTGGTGATTGGTGATTGGTGATCGCTAATCGCTAATCACAGGCATCCCATGGAGTATTGGAGTAGTGGAATATTGGAGTGTTGTCGGACAATGATTTACAGCTCCAGAGAGAATGAACAGGAATGCAAAATGCCTTTCGACGTATGCCTGAATCCGTTCCGGCCCTCTGAGCTCAAACCCATCATTCCATCACTCCATTACTCCACCATTCCGTTATCCTGTGGGATGACTATGATCGGTAATCGGTAATCGGTAATCAGTAATTCAGTGAGTTTCCTCCTTGACCCGTCGTCTTGCCCGGCTATTATTATGTCAACTGGAATGCCAGCTGGAATGATAATAATGAGTAAGGCAGACGAAGCGTATGCGGTGATCCTGGATCGTATCGGCACCGGGGAGATCCGACAGGCCGATGTGATCAGCCACCGGCAGCTCGCCGACGAACTCGGCATGAGCAAATTGCCGGTGAGCAGCGCACTGAAGCGGCTCGAGGCGGAGGGGCTGGTTGAGTCGTTGCCGCGGGTGGGTACGCGAGTCCGGCGGATTTCTCCGGCCCACGCCTGGGGCATGATCCAGTGGCGTGTGGCCATCGAAACGCAGTGTGCCGGACTGGCGGCAGAATGGATGACTGACGCCGAGCGTAAGGACCTCCTGAAAGCCGGGGCGGCGATGGATGTTTTTATGAAAGAGCACGATTCTCCGGCGGAACGCGCCGGGCGTGAACGCGAGTTCCATCTGCTGATTGCGAAGATGTCGCACTGCAAACGGCTGGAACAGGAACTGCAGCGCCTGGAGGTGTTTCACCTGAAGCTCCGGCTTTGCGAAGCAGTCAATCTGGTTGCGACCGTTAAAGCACCCAGGACCTCCCCCAATCACCGCGGCCTGGTCAAGGCGATTGCGGCCGGTGATCCGGACGAGGCCGAAGTACAGATGCGCCGGCACATCGAGGGCTCCCGCGCCATCGCGGGATTCATGGAAGCTTACCGCAAACAGGCGGGACCGCCGCCGTGATCCGCAGGGCGTGAAGCACTGCGTACCATCCCCCATCTACAATAAACAATTCACTATCATCCATGCATTATGAACTCCATCTCACACATCTCTGATCGCCACGTTATCGTGGACCGTCGTGTGCCGCACTATCTCAGTTTTGCTGATGTCTGCCGGACGTCGTCCGGGCGTTTGATCACGGCTTATCGTGAGGCCGACAAACACGTTGCCACCCGCGCCAAATTGCTGTTGAAAACCAGCGACGATGACGGCAAGTCCTGGACCGCACCGACCGTACTGAACCCCGAGACCGGGCATTGCCCGCGGCTCACGGTTCTTTCGGACGGCGAGATCGTGTTATTGGACGATGCCTCGAATGCCCTCTACTGGAGCTTGGACGATGGCCGGACGTGGTCCGCGCCGCAGCCGGTGCCTGACATTCAGCACCGCATTCTGGACCGCATCCTGGAGCTGGACGCAGAGTACTTCCTGACCGCAGGACAGTCGCGCCGCGGCCAGGCGCAAAAGCCGGTCAAGGGACAGCCGACGCATGAAGTGATGACCTATCGTTCGCTGGATCGCGGCAATACCTGGGAGCCGCGGGCGGTGATCGCCGCTGATCCCGCACTGTCGCTGTGTGAGGTGTCCATGGCCAAGCTTGCCGATGGCCGCATTATCGCGACACTGCGCGAGAATACGCTGGTCCACGAACCATCCTACTACTGTATCAGCAACGATGACGGCGAAACCTGGACGGAGCCGCGTGAGATGCCGTTGATCGGCCATCGGCCGTCCGTCGGTGTGACGCGTTCCGGCAAACTCTTGGTGACCTATCGCAACGTCGGCCCCGAGCCCGGTACGTGCGCCTGGCTGGGAACACTTGATGACCTGGACCGTTTCGCAGTGGAAGCAATGCGTTCCGCGGATAACCCGAAACTTACCGTGGATGGGTTGGTGATTGCCAGTGGCAGCGACCCGGCCGTGTACGCGCTGCGTCCGTTGAGCGATCCACGCTTCGCGAAGGCGGTTTTGGCGGCGGACCTGCGCGTTGAAGGCGATTCCGGCGGTATGATTCACTTCGGCATCGACTGGGAGCTGCTGGGAGACGGCGTGGTGCCGAAGGTTGATGGCGCCGACAAGGTCAGCGCCGCGTTGAGCAAGGTCCGTTCGATTGAGATCAAGTTCGATCGTGGCGCCGTCGCACTTGTGATTGACGGTGATGAGATGTTCTCCACGCGGATCGATCCCGATAGCAAAGATCCGCGGAAGATCACGTTCGGCTCGATGGCCGGTGACGGCCACAGCGTCTGGCGGCGAATCGCGTTGACGACCGATGAGCCGCGGTATGATCGGCACTACGAATGGGAATGGACGCCGGCTGACGGGTTGCCCGAAGCCAAAGCAGAGGAGGCGATCCTGGAGCTGAAGAACGCCCGCGGCATTGGTTTTGGTGATATGGGCTACTCCGGCTGGACCGAGATTGCTGACGGCGAGTTCATTTGCCTGTATCACCACGGTGATAAGGGCGACCCGGACTACAAGAAGTGGCGGGATGCGCACATCCTGGCGACGCGGTTCTCGGAGTCGGATTTCGGTTGACGAATTCCGTGATTCTTGCCGGAACACGACCCGTCGGGGCTGACCACTGTCCCTTCGATAAGCTCACGGACTCGGTCAATGACCAGTGTCCAATTACTACTTCGTCACCGGTCCGGCGGGCTTGTATGTCTGCGGCACGTTTCTGGCGGCGCGGTAGGCCGCGAAGTCGCGCAGCAGTACGCCGAAGGCCTTTTTGGCTTCTTCTTCGTGGCCTTCGCGGCGATAGGATTCAGCAATCCAATAGGCCGCGTCATCGCCGAGGGACGAACGCTGAAGGTCACGCTTGAGGATCTCCTGCAGTACCGTTCGGGCGCGTTCGAAATGCCGGCCAAGCACGAGGGCCTGGCCCAGACGGTAGCGTGCGTTGGCAGCCAGGACATGGTTCGGGTGGGTCCGCAGCCAGCCGGTGTATAACTCGGCGCCGCGGCCGCCGCTCCACGCGGCGTATGCTTCCATGCCGTTCTTGCGCATGGCAAAGTCGCGTTGCCGGATCTGTCGGAGTTCCTCCCAGCCAGCGCCGGCGCGAGTCTTTATCTGTTGGCGGCAGTAGGCGTTTGCCGCGTTCATCGCGGCGGTGAACGGCATGCCGGCGAGGTCGGCAAATACCTTGTCGTAGTCTTCGCCGCCATACAATCGTTGTGCAAAGCGCTTGACGTTGCCGGCGCCGCGGGATTCGAGCCAGGCAAATGCCAGATAGTTCTCCAGGTAGTCATTCAGGTCGCGGTTCACTTCGATGCCGTCACAGAGGGACGCGAGCTTGGCCTGCATAAACATCTGATTGCTGATGATCGCGGCGATGCGGTTCTCGCCTTCGCCGGCGGCCCAGACGGCCAATCCTTCCTTGACCCATTTGGGTAGTTTGAGGTACTGCTGGCCCAGATGATTGCGCAATACCGCATGCTTGAGTTCGTGCACGATCAGTTGGCGAAAATCGGCTGGACAGACGACCAGACGCTCCGTGGAGAACGTGATCAGAGTAACGGGTTTGCCTTTCCAGCAGACCGTTTGCGCTTGTCCGGTGCGTCCGCCTTTGCCGCTGTTCCCCCAGTCGGCGAATCGAAACAGGATCAACGTGTCTTTGGCAACGTCGAGGCCCAGTCGTTGCGCAAGCAGCCGGCGCGCCTGCGGGAGGAACTTGGGTAACTCGGCAATGGCAGCCTGGAAGCGGATGTCTTTGACGTACTTTCCATGATAGCCCTGAACGATGCCGTGGGGATCCACGGTCCAGTTCGGTTCGATCAGCCGCAACAGGCGCTGGGCTTGTTTGGCCGGTGGCGAATCCGGCGCCAGTCGTTGCGTTTCTTGCAGCGCCGCGCGCGCTTCCTTAAACCGCCACAGGCGGTAGAGGCACTCGCCTTTGTAGAATGTCCACTGCGCTTTGCGGGCGTCGGTGTCCTCGGTCTTCAGGTATGCCTCGCACAACCGGATGCACGCCGCCAGATCGCGCTTCCGGCGCAACGTCAGCACGCGGTCGATGCGTTGGTCTCGCGGGTCCGGTTTGTCGGCGCCGATGAGTGCCCCGCCGAGAAGGGCAATTGCATAGGAAAATCTGAGAGCGCCTTGCAGCATGGGTCGTCCTGGTTGCCGATCACCGAGCATCGATCATCGGCTATCCGTGACCATAGTCGCCGTCGAGTGATTCGGCAAGCCAGGGCGTTGGCTGGTCCCACGCGAGGAGGTCCCGAGGAAGCTTGTCGCGGAGGTCGTCCTGGGCGATGTGGGACAGTGATGCCACTTGGTTGGTGATGACATGCGCCTGGAGTTCTTCCGGCCAGCAGGGTGTCGGGGCAACGTTGTGGTTCAGCTGCTGCGCAGCGCTTCGCGCGCGGTTCGAAGGATCTGCCGCAACTCCGTCTCCAATGCCGTATCCGTGCCGACCAATGCTTCGTTGAGCATCAGGTCGGTTTCGTTGAGATAGGTTTCGGCGAAGTCGCGCGGTGCTTCGTCGATGCGGCAGGACAGGTTGTGAATGCGGTCCAGGAGCTTGATGCGCCTGGCCGTGTGGCTGACCGCGGCAATGTGGGCGCGATCCAGCGCCTTGCGTTCGGCCCGTGGGAGGTCCTTGCGGTCCTTGGACGGGTTGGTTAATTCGTCGACGAGCGACGCCACAAGATCACCGAATTCTCGGCGCATATCGTCAACGGTGTAATCGGTATCCTCGACCACATCATGCAGCCAGGCCGCTGCGACCATCTCGGGTGTGGCCCCATCCAGTTGCGCCGCGCGTTCGGCCAGAGCCTGCGCATGGGTGATATACGGTTCACCGGTGAACTTTCGGGTTGCGCCCGCATGTGCCTGCGGCGCGAATACTCTGGCTTTCTCAATCAGATCTTGCATAGGGCGGACTATATCATCTTCGGGCGCAACGCCAACCGCGTGTGCGGAGTCGCTGTAAGCCCTCGTCTGCTGCCCTCCTCGGCATCCCGTCCAGACTCTCAAGAGGTCGGGAACCTGCGGTACTTGCGGATCTGTCACGGGTATGAAGTCCGCACACCTCCCTTGTTTTCCCGCCCCTTTGGCCGGCACGCCGGCCAAAGCGGCGGGAAAACGGGAACTGGAGGTGGCTGTCTGGTGTAGGTG
>CAYLNH010000217.1:0-12703 GCA_964384625.1 uncultured Lentisphaerales bacterium | reverse complement strand
GCCGCAGGTTCCCAACCTATTGAGAGTCGGGACTCGAGGCAAAGAAGGGCAGTAAACGAGGGCTTACGTTCGATTGCCGCCAATACATTCGGCTGAGACGCGTTTGTTGTGTCATTATACGGGGTCCCGCGGGGTAGAGGGGGCAGGGGAGAGGACGATGGAGGAGGGAGGAGGGAAAGAGGGGAATGCAGTTGGGGACAACTGCAGCTACGCCGGAACAGGAAGGGAGGACAGGAGGAGGGAGGGGGGAAAGAGGGGAATGCAGTTGGGGACAACTGCAGCTACGCAGGAACAGGAAGGGAGGACAGGAGGAGGAAAGAGGGAAGGAGGGAAAGAGGGAAAGAGGGAAGGGCAGTTGGGGACAACTGCAGCTGCGCAGGAACAGGAAGGGAGGACAGGAGGAGGAAAGAGGGAAGGAGGGGAAGAGGAAAGGGCAGTTGGGGACAACTGCAGCTACGCCGGAACAGGAAGGGAGGACAGGAGGAGGGAGGGGGGAAAGAGGGGAATGCAGTTGGGGACAACTGCAGCTGCGTCGGAACAGGAAGGACGATGCCCCGCGACGGGGCAGGCACACAGAGTGTGGCAAGGCTTCAGTCGTCACTCAGCGAGCTGTGGCGGACATGATTCCGTGGCGGACGTCTTTCCGCCACGGATTGCCTGGGTGTCGAGGCCCGCGGCAGGCGGTGGAAGGGTTGTGTGCTGCGAAACCGTGAAGATTAGCCGCAAGACCTCCTCCAGCGGCACAACGGCGGCGCGGGAAGGTGCATACCCGATAACTCTCACGTTACCCCGGATGCGCCGGACTCCCTTGACAATGACGCTTCAAGATCATAGCTTCGCCGCTATGAAATGGGCTCGAAAGACTGTCTCGATTACCGTGTTGCTGCTGCTGACCGGTTGCTGTTGGCGGCACCGGACAACGCCCGGCGACCTCGACCCGCTGCCGCCGCCGCGAAGCCCCGTCTATATCGCCAACGCCATCGAATTGCGGCTGACCGCCACTGCCGCTCTGGGCGACGAGACACGCAAGGTCAACGTCCTCACCACCACCGACGGCGATTGGAACGACAAAGACTTCCGCCGGGTCTGGGTCATCCTGCGGGTCAAGCTCGACCGCAACGACCATATCAGCGTGCATCCGCCCAATGCCGCTGTCGGTTGCGACTACACCCTGCAGGCCAACGTCGACCGGAGCGATCGCGTGCCGAAGGTCAAGCTCGCCCTGACCAACTGCAAGACCAAAGCTGTGGCCTGGAAGCACACCGAAGAACTGATCCTTGAGCCTTTGAACCAGCCCGACGGGGCGATTGAACCAACCCGACAGAGCGATTGAACCAGCCCGCCAAGGCGTACCCATGAATCGTCGGTTTTTCTGCGAACCAATCCCTGTGCCCGGCAGTGCAGTCGCCCTGTCCGCCGCCGAGTCACGCCATGTGCAGACCGTTCTGCGCGCGCGCGAAGGCGACAAGATCACCCTGCTGGACGGCAACGGCGCCCGGGCCGCAGCCCGCATCACGGCAATCGGCCGCAAGCGTGATCCCGTCACTTGCGAGATCCTCACCCATGAAATTGTCCCGCGACCAAAGCCGGACGTGCGTCTCTACGTGGCGCCGCCGCGCGGCAAGCAGTTTGCCCAGATCATCCGCCGGTTGACGGAGCTCGGCGCGGCACGGATTACGCCGATCACGACGGAACGCAGCGAAAGTAAGCCCACAGAGGCACCTGAGACCTGGTCGGCGGCCGCCATCGAAGCGTGCAAGCAGTCCGGCAACCCCTACCTGCCGAGCATCGATTCGCCGCAGTTGCTGAAGGACCTCCTTACCGGCGATCTCGAACCGGGGTACGTCGGCTGCGTGCCGGACGGACATGCGGCTGCCGCCGAAGTCGTCCGTGCCGAAGCCATCGGCATCTGGATCGGTCCGGAAGGCGGCTTCACGCCGGAGGAGCTGGAGGCCCTGTTGTCAAAGGGGTTGCAGCCGCTGCAGATCGGGGCGTACACGTTGCGCGTCGGCACCGCCGCGATTGCCGCACTATCCCGGGTGACCCGGTGAGCGCACTTGCCCCTGAGAACCTTGTTGTTGCCGGGCCTTCGTGCAGCGGGAAGAGTAGGTTTATCGCCCACTTCGTGAGCGATCAGGGCGCCGGTCTGCGTACTGCTCTAGACATCCCGTCTGCCGCCGAATGGAACGTTCTCATCTCGAGCGACGTCAAAGACGGCTGCCCCGGCAGAACCGGGGTGATCTACCACTACGACCTGGCTCGTCCGCTCTTTCACCGGAAAGCGATCCCGAGCTACTCAGCAGATCCCGCGCTGGCGCTGCTGGGAGACCTGGAACAGCCGGTCGTGGTCACCATCTGGGACACCCCGGAAGTCCTGCGCGAACGCGTCCGCACACGGTTGTGCCGGCGCTGCCGCACGCAGCTTCGCGAACGCCAGCCGCGTCTTGCGCTGCAGCTGGCGCGACGGATCTTCAAGCGTTATCGGCTTTACGGTCGTCGGCAGGCGCTTGCCGGTCAGTATACCAAGTGGCATGAGTACTGTGCGGCCCAGCAAGTGTGCCGGCATTGGCTGGTCCGCAGCACAGACTACGTCCCTGAAGTATGGGAAGACGCGAACTTCACTTCCTGGGATTCGTCGAAAGACGATTGACGGCACCGACTTCCTGCGGTTCTTCCCCTTTTGCCTTTTTCATTCCTTATTCATCTGTTCTGCGGTTCCTCCGACCTTCCCAACCGGCGCCAGATATGTCACAAACTCGTTTCTGCCATCTACTCCAACCAAGTCGTCCATCAGTTCCTGATGGTAAGCGGCGATCGCGCAGGTCCCCGCGCCGATGGCTTCGCAGGCGAGGTAAAGATTCTGGCAGACGTGGCCGACATCGATCGCGATGACCTTGTGGGCGGCTTGGCCATAGCGCCATTCCATGCGATAGGGAATCGTGGCCCAGACGAAGGTCACAGCCGCACGTCCGGCGAAGGACTGCCCCAAAGTCGCCTGGGTCAGCCGCGCCGGAAGGTCCTCCTGAAGCTGCTCCAGGACGAGTTGATGTTCGACCGGCAAATACCGATACACACCCGGAAGGAGGTCCTGCGCCAGTGATACGCAGAGATACGTCTCGAACGCATGCCGACAGCCCGCCGACGGTACCGTGCGGAAGACTGCGCCGCGTTCGGTCGAGCGCCGCAACCCCTGGGTTGCCCACAACAACAGCGACAACTCGTCCAGTGACAGCGGCTCCGGCTTGAACGCGCGGCGGCTGCGCCGGCGACCGATGGCATCGACCAGGCTGAGATCCGCAACGCAGGACCAATCGCCGGGAGCTGGCAGTTGGATTACGGAGGCGCCCTCGCTCGCCGGCTTCTCTACCGGCGGCGGCGGCTCGCCCAACGACTGCGGCGTTTGCGAAAAGTCAGTTTCCAACCGCACGCTGTCCTTGAGGAAGTAGCGCAGTCGGTCTCGGTCCGAGTCTTCCATGATCGTCTCCCGGATTGGATTGTTACCAGCGTGGCTTGTGTTGCCGCGCCGCCGACGGCGGCTGGCCGGTGATCTGTTTGTAGCGGCGGCTGAAGTAGAACTCGTCGGTAAAGCCCAGTTCGCCCGCGACCGACGCGATTGTGGTCTCGGGGTCTTCGAGCAATGCTGTTGCCACCTGCATCTGCAGTTGCGCGAAGTACCGTCCCGGCGGCGTTCCGAGGCCCGCCTTGAACAAGCGGATGAAGTAACTTTTGTTCAGCCCGACGTGCGTCGCCAGACGGTCCAGGGACAGCGGTTCGTCCACGTGTTCATGCATCCACTGCAAGGCCTTGGTGACGGCCGGATGCGGCGGCAGCGTCGCGGTTGCCGTCTGGCGCTGCATGCATTCATACAGGAAGCCGGTGAAATAGTGCCGGACGGCGTGATGGGCCGGCGCCGACTCCTCGTGCCACAGGCGGCGCAGCGTTTCGAAGAGGACAAACGGCGCCTGCCCCAGAGCGAGAATGTCCATGGCCGGCCAGTGGGCCGCCAGCTCGCGCTTCAGGTCGCGGTCGCCACGGCCGGGCAGCGAGAAGATGCAGACGTACTGCAGCACATGGAAACGCTGCTGCGGCACCCACATGCGGTGTGCTGCACCCGGCTCGGTGTAGAAGCAGTCGCCGCCGCGGACGGCAATCCGGCCGCCCGCCGTTTCGAACCAGCCCTGACCGGCCGTGATGTAGTGCAGCTCGTAGCCGGGGTGTTCATGCGTCGCGACGGGCCGTTCGATCCGCGCGCGAATGTCGCATAGTGTAATATTCATGTCAATATTGTACATGCATTCCTCAATGGTCGCCATGGCCGGCTGCAGGGTTCGGCAAGAAAGTAATGCTGTACCCGAAACAACTCCCCGGAGGTTTACCGCATGAGCCGGCAACCAAACATTCTGCTGCTGTTTACCGATATGCAGCGGGCCGATACGATTCAGGCCCTGGGCAATCCCGCCATCCAGACTCCGAACCTCGACCGCCTGGTCCGCGACGGCACGGCCTTCACCCGCGCCTATTCGCCGTCGCCCGTGTGCATCCCGGCGCGCTACGCCATGCACTACGGCGTACACCCTCTGCGCAGCCGGCTGACGACCAACGGGCCGATGCCGACGGATGACGGGACCTCCTTCATGAGTCGGCTGGCCGCGGCCGGCTATCGAACGCACGGCATCGGCAAGTGCCACTTCACCGGCAAGGACGGTCCCTGGGCCCTGCGGGGATTCGAAACGCGGGACACGCAGGAGGAAGGCGCCGGCGACAACGACTACAAAGCCTACCTCGAAGACGTCGGCCTGGGCCACATCGATGAGCCGCACGGCATCCGCAGCGAGATGTACTACATCCCGCAGTTGTCGTTGCTGCCGGCCGAACACCATCCGACGCAATGGATCGGCGATCGCGCCGTCGCGTTCATCGAACAGCAGCAGACGGACGAGCCCGGGCGTCCGTGGCTTTTGTTCTCGAGCTTCATCCACCCGCACCCGCCGATGGCGCCGCCGTCGCCGTGGCACAAGCTGTATCGCTCGCCGTTGATGCCGGACCCGGTGGTGCCGCCGCACGCCGACGAACTGCAGACCTTCATCAACCGCCACCAGAACCGCTACAAGTATCGCGATCACGGGATTGACCCGCACCTCGTCCGCGGCATGAAGGCGTATTACTACGCCTGTGTCTCGTTCATCGACTATCAGGTCGGCCGCATCCTGGACGTGCTGGAACAGACCGGCGAACTCGACAATACGGTTGTGATCTTCACGTCGGACCACGGCGAGTTTCTCGGCGACTACCATTGCTTCGGCAAGCGGAGTATGCACGATCCGTCGTCGCGCGTGCCGCTGCTGGTCCGCTATCCGGAAAGGTTCGCTGCGGGCGCGATTTGCGAGCGGCCGGTCAGCCTCATTGACCTTGCGCCGACGGTGCTTCAGGAAGCCGGTTCCGCGCTTGCCGGATTGGACGGCGTGCCGCTGCAGACCGTGGTGGACGGGTCCTGCGCCCGGGACGCGGTCGTCTCGGCGCACGGCGCCGGGGCGCGCGGCCAGTACATGATCGTCACCGCCGATTGGAAGTACGTCTACTCCGCGGCCGACGACAAGGAGTTCCTGTTTGATCGCCGCCGCAACTCGCTGGACTGCCGCAATCTGGCCGGCATGGGGTTGGTCCGTCCGGTGCAGGACGAATTGCGCCGCCGCCTGCAGCAGGAGATCCTGGAGTACGGCATGCCCGACGCCGTGGCCCGGGATGCCGACGGCAACACTGTCTGGGTGCGGCACGAGCCCCCGGCCGAACCGGACAACATCCATGCCAACCTGTTGTTCCAGGACGGCAAGATGCGGAACACGCTGCCGGCGGGGTATACCGCGCCGTAGTCCCGGCGCGGTCGCACCGGCGCTCCGTGCGGCCGCGGCCCGCGTCAGTAATGACGCGAAGCAGTAACCGGAATGCCGCGAAGCAGCAGCCGGACGGCCGCGGCCCTGGGCTTGCCCCGGTCTGCGGGGCGGGTCCGCAGAATTGGCTGTTTCCTTCGTTTTTTTGCTCTCTGTTCCCTTCCTTCCGTCCTCGGCAGGTCCGCCTGCCGACTAGAGCAAATTCTGTCCGCAGAATTGGCTGTTTCCTTCGTTTTTTTGCTCTCTGTTCCCTTCCTTCCGTCCTCGGCAGGTCCGCCTGCCGACTAGAGCAAATTCTGTCCGCAGAATTGGCTTTCTACAGTTGTAGGTAAGAACTCCGGACATGGGCTTGCATTCGCTTGTAACAAATGATATACTGATCCAGATAGTCCAAGGAGTAAGTTCAGTTTCCGGCAGCCTCGTTGTGGTTGTCGGGGTTATTGATTTCGGCCCGGGGTTTCAGCGCTGAATCAATGATCTGGGCGGGTTCTGGGAGGTCACAATGAGGACAGGGAACAGAGCCGCATGAGGACGAGTCTGACATCACGCGGGCCGCGGCCCGGTCTACACTGCTTCACGATCATCGAGATGATCTGGGTCCTGGTGGTCGTGCTCATTATTGCCAGCATGACGTTCGGCATCTTCCAATCGCTGAACACCCGCAAAGGCGCCGAAGGCGGCGCCCGCATGCTCAGCCGCCAACTCTTCCTCTGCCGTGACTATGCGCTGCTCAAGCGTAAGCGGGTGGCGCTTCTCATCCCTCAAGGTGACGAAATTACATCTTCTTTCACCTCGACTCATGGGCCTGTAGGGGTGACTGAAGACGGCAACCACTACGCTCTCGCCATGCGTCCGTGCTTCCTTACCTCATCCAATACGTTTGATAGTTGGGTTCCGAACACGAAGTGGGAGTTTGTACCAAACCGGGTTCGCATCGACGTGCGAAGCGCAGGCTTGACCACTGTAACCGATAACTTTGGCACTGGTTCTTCGCACACCATCTCCGCGATCATCTACCAGCCGAATGGCTCACTCAATACGGCTTCCGATATTAGTGGTATCAAAGTTACCAACGGCGCTGATACCACCTACGAGCTGCAGGTAAACTGGCTGACTGGTAAGGCCAGTTTTGTCGATAACTAAACACCTCCAGGGAGTGCCCATGAAGCGCTTGCCCTTCAATATGATTGAGGTCACTCTTGCCCTCTTGGTGATCTCGATCGGCGTCGTGTCCATTTTCGGCCTAGTGCCGATCGGCTACAAGGCCCATCGGGATGCGGTCTCTAACAACTACTCGGCGGATGCGGCTGATGACCTACTAAACTACTTGAGCGACAAGCTGCAGGAAGATTGGGATGTTGAGAAGGCGAAGTTTCCCACCGGCGCCCCGGCTGATATCAGCAGCGCGACCAGTTTTCCGCGAGATATCAATGATCCAAAGTGGAAGGACATCAGCTCCGTTCATCCGAACTGGTACAATAACGATGACAGCACCTCGGTGTTTCGCATTTACGTGACCTCCCAAGTCCGGCATAGTGGTGGGCAGTATCGAAATGTGACGGATTTTGACGGTGTTGTGCGTGTGTGGAAGACCACAACATCAGCGTGGGAATACAACAGCGGCTGGGTTGAGCAGACAGACACCAATTGCGACAAACGCCTCCTGCTGCACGCCGAGATCTCCTGGCCGGCAACCAATCCCTACGGCGACCGCTCAAAAGCCCACTACGTTATGGAGGTCCTGCGGCAACAATGAAGATCCTCTCCCATAGACGGGTTCGTCGTCATCACCTGACACTGATCGAAATGTTGGTCGCTATGACCGCGCTGGTATTGATCATGGCGTTTCTAATTGAGTTGATTGCCAGTATCAACAAGCTTTCCTACGCTCAACGGTCACAGACGGACCTCTACGAACAGCAACGTTTGTTCTTTGACGTCCTGTCCCGTGATCTGCAGGGAATGGTTGCCAGCGATGCTCCAGAGGCTGAGATCCGGTTCAATTTTCCTGCCAGCTATGCCGGCGCCTGGGTTACTTCATCCGGCATCGGTTTGCAGAACAGCGACCAGAAAACGTTGATGGAGGTCTGTTACGTACACGACACGGACTCGACGGTGTATCGCTACTATACCTCTGAATCCGCGGGGGCCGCCAAGTATGATTTCCTCGGTAATCCCGTGGGTACCTGGGCGACAATCCCGGGCTCATGGGAGGATTCATCGGTAGTGATTACCAGCGTCAAGACATTCACTATGGCGCCTTACCTGGATGACGGCACTGCGTGGACGTCGGCCTCCGATACCGCCGTTCCAGCCTATGTCGAGGTCGAAATCGAGATGTATGATCCGCGGATTCAGGGCGTTGGGGCGGATGAAGAAGTGGAGAAACTGCTGAAGAAATTCAATAAGACGATATACCTCAAGCGCGGGTACTGATTTGATGAAACTGCTGAAGACATACTGGCATCGGTGGCGTCGGAAACGGCATGGTTCCGCACTGTTGTTGACCCTCGGCGTCATGGCTCTGCTATTGATCGTGGTGATGGTCTTCGCCTTTGAGGCGCAGTCAAGCACATCATCGGCTTCCTTGTATTCCCACATGACACGTGCCCGCCTGATGGCCCGCTCCGGCACGTTTCGCGCTTTGGGACTGATCACCAACGAACTGGCCCAGCCCGGTGCTGCCCCGCTGATGCCGGCAACCCGATTCTATACCCCCGGCGCGGGCTCTTGGCAGGGCCTGACCATCCTGCCTACGGTTGACACCGATGTTGATGCCTATCGTGACGACACAACCGTTGCATTGCAGTCGAAGTTCGTCTATGATGCTGCCGGTAATACCGTCAACTTTACGCCGAATGCGGAAATCGACGGTAGCGTCGCATGGCTCAAGATTATGGCCGTCAACGACAAGTCGGCCGACGGAAACTTTGCCTGGACTGCCGCTGGTTGCGACACAAGGCTGGTTGGTATGGTTGCCTATGTGATTGTGGACCGCACGGGGTTGCTCGACCCGGCTGAAGTCGGCGACGGTGTGGCGCGGAGTGGGGCCAGCATGAAGGAGGTGAACCTCGCGACGCTGATGAGCGCGGCTTACGCCGCGGATCTCTCTTCCGATTCCTGGCTCGGGTATGGTGACATCTATCGCAGCGTCACCGACGCTGGTACGGCCTTGTCCGACACGATCGCCAAGTATATTTTCCCCTTCTCCCGTCCGGATGCCGAGGAGTTCTGGCTGGACATCAACGACGACTCGCAGGCAGTCTGGACGACGACTGACACCGAAATCTTCGAGCGGCAAGACATCACGGCACTCACCGTTGGTCCTCAAATGGTCGTCGACCTTTACAACTTCTTTATGTGCGGCGACCCAGGGCGAAACAACACAAGAACGGACAATACCGATCTTGATGACACGACGAAATCTTCTCCGTTCATCGTTAACCAGAAGGCCACCATGGTAGAATCAAGACGTATTGCGCTCCAAATGGCAATGCTGATGTTGGACTCAATCGACCGGGATCCAAGCGATGAGCCCGGAGGCAGCGGGAATTATTTCCCGGACGTTGCATACCTTGAAGATATTGGCGGGGTTGGCGGAACGAGCGGGATCCTCGACCTCGGCGACGTAGCCGAGCAACCTGATGCCACCCCTCGCGCCAATCACACTACCGTTTACGGCATCGAAAACGGCTATGGTCTGGCGGAACTCAATGTGACAGTCAGTGGAGTGAACAATGCGGGAAATCTTGAGTTGACGCCGAGTTTTCAGGCTTTGGTCTACAACCCCTGGAGTAGTGGCGGAGCCCCCGTGATTGAGATTACCTACACCGGCACAGTGCTGGATTCCACGTTTGGCACGTATACTTTTTCAGGTACGGCCACACTCAATGCTTTCGATCCTGTAGCGCTTGTACCTACCGGAGGCGAGACCCGGCAAACGTCGGCTGCTGTCACAACCGGGCCGCACACGTCTGCAGGGTGGTTTGGCACCTACGCGAACTGGTACCTGGCGGACTTCGCGATTACCAAGATGGTCGTGAAGACAGATACACGCGTTATTCGGCAATTTCCCATCAGTGACCCGACACAGTGGATGGTCTGGACACAAGATGTTGGAACACAACTGCAGGCGGGAGATGCTGACTTCGGCGTCAACATGCGCGCGGTCGACCCCATGTTCTCCGATCGTGACCTGGCGGACGTCACGGATTTCTGGACGTTCTGGCAACAAACAGATCCTGCAGCCACGCCTGGAAGGATGACGGCTCCCGTTGCGGCGGCGTTTCCCTCAGGTACTGCCGTCACCGGCTATGACACGGGGGCCAGCTATAACCGTACTGAGCGGCCTAGGAATACTCCCTTCGCGCGTGTAGGTGAAATCGGCCGACTGCACAGTCCCCACGCTCCCAATCGATCGGTGTGTCTCTGGAAAGCAAGTGCTGATATCGGCACGGCACCGTACCACGATGCGTATCTGCTGGACATGTTCTATGCCGGCGGCAGCGCCACCGGCATGAAAGGCCGGATTAACATCAATACCCGCAGCGCACCGACCTTGAAGGCCCTTTTCACCAACGCGATGCCGCCAGGCTTGACAGTTGCGGCCGCGACGACGAACCTGCAGGCCGCAAGCCAGGCTGCCGGCGGCTTGCGGTTCCGCGGCGATCTTATGAACGCCTACAGCAGCCTTGATCCCGACCCCACTGTAACCAGTGATATCGATGTGGATGAATCGATCACCAAGTTGGTCGAGCTCTGTTCAACACGGCAGAACTACTTCACGATTATAGCCACGGCGCGTTCCATGCGGGACATCGGTTCCTGGGATCCGGCAAATGCTCCGCCAGACGCCGTTGAATATGACGACAGCAGCGACAGTCATGCGATGATCGAAGCTGAGTATAAGATAATGTCCACCGTGTTCCGCGACGCTTGGACAAACGAGATTGAGATTTTGCGCCAAGACGAGTTGGAGGACTGATATGCGTCTGTCACTCATGTTCCTTGCTGTTCTTGTTGTAGTTGGTCCAACGGTTGCTCATGGGCAGCGTCGAAAGACCAAGGCAAGAGAGAAAACACCGGCTGAGATGTCCGAAGAGGAACTGTATAACTTTCGGGTTCAGATGCTGAAGGAGAACAAACTCCACTTCGCCGGAGTTGCTGTTCTGATGGGGCAGTGCACCGATCAGGCGGAGAAATACCAGAAGAGAGCGGCCGAACTTGAAGACGACAGTAAGGCCAAGGTCCAGGCCAAGTATTATACCGACATGGCAGCCTGGTATAGCACGCAGGCAGCGATTCTCAAGAAACTGCAGCCCTGGAAACGTGAGGAATTCTACCTCCAGCGGAATAAGGACAAGTCGCAGGCAGCCAGGCTGCGAAAGATCATCGACTACAACAAGAAACTGCAGATCGCCTTTGTTCGGGAGCACAACAAAAGACCATACAAGCCGAAGCGTCGGCGACGTTAGAGGCCAGTAACACGGCAGGTGACTATGAAGCGCTCAAATTACACTATGATTGAGATATTGGTGGTGATCTCCATCATCATCATTCTGGCCGGGATGACGCTGGCGGCGGCCGGGTTCCTGCAGCGAATGGCGGCCGAGAACCGGACAAAGGCGCAGATCAAATTGATCGAGTCAGCGCTGACCCAGTACAACGCCGACTGGGGCTTCTACCCGCCGCGCTCCGCCGGGCCGATCCCGGCTGATTGGTTCGACAAGTCCGACTCGAACCGTCTTAAAAAGCCGAACGGCAAGCTCTACCTGGATTGGACGGGCAACGGCTACGACACCGACGGCGGCGATTGCCTTGATGCCTTCGACGAGCCGATCTACTACAAATGCCCCGGCGAGATGAACACGTCGAGCGTTGATATCTGGTCCAAGGGCTATGATCAGGAGCATGGCGAAGCCGGCAGTGGAGATGATATCGCGGACGCGCAGACGGCCAGCGAAGACAACGACGATATCTGCAACTGGAAGCGGAACATGTAGAGGCAATCCGCGGACCCTCCGACGCCGAGAGCTTTGGCAGGGCAGGCGGGATTTCCTGTAGCGCGGCGTTCCGCCGCAAGTCTTCTCATTGGTCGTCCTTAATCTCTGCCTCAGTCTCTTCCTGCTTCCCTTCCGACTCCCCCTTCGGCAGCTTGTCTGCCGACGAGGAAGAATTCCGTCTGCCCGGCAGTTTGCGATCGCGGCGCAGCATCTATTCGACTTCTTCCACTTCCAGTGTCTTCCCCGCGTCTCCTTCCCCAACAATTACTCTGCCTAAGTACGTGTACTTCCGCTTTCGATCGACTATGTAGAGGGCATGGAGGTAGTATGTCCCCGGAACCATCTTGAAGGGAACAGAGCCAGACTTTTCGAACGCTTGAATCTTCTCAGAAGAGTTGAGCGTCACCCAACTGACCGCAATGAAATCGTCGCGATCCATTCTCAAGCAGTAACCAACATGCCCGTCTCGCTCTTTTGGGATTCCTGTTCGAACTTGGAACTGTAGGACGGCGTCCGGATCTACAATCAAATCCGCATCCGCGGGCAGTGTGATCTCGCGCTTGAGAACTTTGCTTGCATAGACCAACGCGTGACCATCCTTGCTCTTCTGGAGGACTACCAGTTCGCCACCTAAGGCCTCTGCACGAAGCTTGAATCTTCCCTGGTTGTCGGGGATCGCCAAGGAGTTGGCCTCCTTCCCTGGTTGATGGTACGACACGATGAGGTCTTTGTATGCGGTGCCACTTAGAGGCGACAGGTGTTTTGCCTCTGATGGACTTGGACAAGTCGGAGTTTTGAGTTAGTTGGTAGTGT
>CAYLNH010000216.1:0-12722 GCA_964384625.1 uncultured Lentisphaerales bacterium | reverse complement strand
AATATGGAGGCAATAACACAGATGTTCAAGTTATTTGCGGACGACGCCTTAGCGGGATGAATTCCGTACTTGCCCCGCTTTGCGGGGGCAACGCCGCCGGCCGGATGCCTGGACCCGCTCTCCGAGTTGCCCGTTGTCGGGCTCGGGGGGCGTTGACGAAATGGTCATGTGCTGCAGCACACAACCCTTCCACCGCCTGCCGCGCGCCGCGAACCCCGGGCAATCCGCGGCGGAACGACTTCCGCCGCGCTTATCTAGTCCGGCAGTTCCGGCAGTGCCCGCAGCGGCGGAATGTACTTCTGATAGATCTTCTCGTACTCGCCGCTGGCCCGCATGGCATTAAGCTCGCGATAGACGGTTCGCATCAACTCCTCCTTGTCCGGATAGTCGGACTGCCGGCAGAACGGCAGCAGGTAGGGTTTACGAAACATCGGCTTGGCGATTATCGTGATCTTGTCACGCAACCCCAGCCGTTTGAGCGCCGCCAGCCCGACGGTCTTCTCATTCGGGAACAGGTCCACCTCCCCCGCAGCGAGCAGTCTGTAGCCGGCGTCCTGATCCGGCACAACGGCAGTCGGCTGCAGTTGCGCCGCCCGGAATTCCCGATTGTAAGAGTAGTCCTGAATCGTGGCCAGCCGGTAGCCGTCCTGCTTGATCTGCGTATACGACTCGAAGCGAAAACTGTCGTGATGGATCTGACGGCAGAAGAACACGTACTCCGAACTCCAGAGATATTCGGCGGGCCAGGCTCCCGTCTCAACGAAGCGCCGCTGGGAATCGGTGTAGAGCAGGTATTTCTCGCGCGATTTCTTGTAGGATACGGAAATGACCGCATCGGCCTTGCCGTTCTGTGCCATCAACCACGCCCGGGACCACGGATAAAACTGAATCTCGTAGTCGACACCGAGCTTTGTGAAGATCCGCTCCAGGACTTCAGCATCGATGCCTCTGGTCTGACCATCGTCCAGGTATTCGAAGGGCGCCCACGGCTCGCCCACAATGATCAGCTTGCGGACAGGCGCCGGCTTCGGCGCCGGCGGCGCCGGAACCTGGTCGTCCGTCGTCGCAATGGAAGCGGCAATTCGGCTCAAGACGATCAGGAAGACGACAAACAGCGCCGCCAGTCCGGTGGTCATCCATAGTTTCTTCATGGTTCGTTCCTCTCGTTCTTATCCGTCGATGAAACCGGCTGCAGCGTGAAGAAGAAGGTTGCCCCGCCATCGGGCGAGCTTTCCGCCCGGATCCGGCCGCCATGGCGATGGATGACGCGCTGGACACTGGCCAGGCCGATGCCGGTGCCCTCGAATTCGGACTCGCTGTGCAGCCGTTGGAAAGGCTCGAACAGCTTCTCGGCAAAAACCATGTCGAAACCGATGCCGTTGTCCGAAACATAGTATACGGCCTCCCCGCCGTCGTCACGAACGCCGAACGTGATCTCGGCGGGCCGGCGGTCGCGGCTGAACTTCCAGGCGTTGGTCAGCAGGTTTTCGAGGACGCTGTGCAGCAGGCTGGGATCCGCCTGGGGCGCCCGGATCTCCGGCTGGATGTCGATGACCACTTCACGATCCGGCTCCTGCCGCTGCAGAGCATCCAGGATTTCGGCGGCCATGGCGCTCAGATCCACTTCCCCACAACTCATCTCCCGGCGGCTCAAACGCGAAAGCCCCAGGAGGTCGTCGATCAAGGCGCTCATTCTGGCGGCGCCCTGGCGCACGCGCAAGAGGTAATCGCGGCCGTTTTCGTCGAGCCGGTCGCCGTAGTCCTCCAGCAGGGCGTGGCTGAATCCGTCGATGCCGCGCAACGGTGTTCGCAGATCGTGGGAGACAGAGTAACAGAACGCCTCCAGCTCACGGTTGACCGCTTCGAGTTCGGCCGTGCGCTCGCGCACCCGCTGTTCCAGCTCTTCGTTCAATCGCCGGATCTGACCTTCCGCCGTCTTCAGCTTGGTGATGTCGGTGGCGATCGTCGAATAGTAGCTGACCTCGCCGGCAGCGTCGTAATGCGCAATCAGAACCTGCAGGGTGGGGACCTCGGTCCCGTCTGCCGCCAGGAAGGCCGATTCCGCACACCAGGCGCCGTGCTCCCGGGCATACGGTACGCCGTATCGGCGAACGCGATCGCTGACGTCCGGCGCATGAAACTCATAGGCCGTCCGACCGGTGATATCCTCATCGAGTTCCCATTGCAGCAGACGCCGGCCGGCGACATTCAGGTAGCGCAGGTAGCCGTCGGGGGCAATGACCGCAACGAGATCCGTGGTATTGTCGAGGATATCCTTGAACCGGCTGATCTCCATCTCAGCTTCCAGGCGTTCAGCCCGGCGCATCAGTTCTTCAACGCGCAGCCGTTCGGTCACATCTTCCAGGATTGCCGTGGCCGCGATCACCTCATCCGCATCATCACGCACGGGCGAGGAGACCACCCGGAAGCGGGCCCGGCGGCCGTCGCGCGGCAGGTCAACCACGGCTTCGTGGACGTCTCCGTCCTGCAGCGTCCGGCAGACCGGGCATTCCTCGCAGGGACCGTCACCGGCCGCCAGGAGCCGGTGACAGAGCCCGTTGCCGGCGGCTTCGACGCCCGGGAACCAGTCCCGCAATTGCTGGTTGACGGTAACTACCCGCATCTCACGATCCACCAGCAGGACGCCGTGCGAAACATTCTCCAGCAGGCTGCGGAAACGTTCCTGGCTCTCCCGCAGGGCGTTTTCGGCCGCCCGGCGCTCGGTGATCTCGCGGCTGAGCTGCACGTTCTGTGCCGCCACCTGCCGACGCTGATCGACCAGGTCCAGATGAATCAGGGCGGCAAACAGCAGAACGCCGAAGACCAGAGCAAAATACACGTGGTGCATACCGGTCGGGTTCCAACGCGTCACCCGCAGATAGCCGATCAGCCGGCCGTGATGCCGGATCGGAACGACCGTCACACTGTCGGCGGCCAGCCCCGCAGCCCGCAAGGCCCGGGCCGGGGGGCTCGCCCGGTGCTGTGGATTGGTCAGGCGCAGGAACGACGAACCGTCGACATGCAGCACCTCCGTTGCCGTGTGATTTTCAACCAGCATCAGCTTGGACAGGCGATCCTCAAGCCGCGAACGGTTCAGGCGCCACAGGCCCTCGTCGAGAAACACGGCATGCGACTGCACGCGCCGGCGGAAGGCACGCCGGGTCAGCCGTTCATGAATCACGACCAACACCACGAAGACCACGGCCAACACACCGAATACCGTCGCCCGCCGTTTCATCTGCCGCACTTCCGCATCATATGATCCTCAAGTCCTGGGCCGCCGGCTCTATTTCTTCAGATAGCCCTGTGCCACCGCGTCGTCCAGCACCTCCTGCACGTGGGCCCAGAGCGCCGGGGCGCCCTGCCCCATGTGCGCGTTGCCTTGGCGCACGACCGTCGCGTCGACGCCGTGCTCCTGCCAGGAGCGGCCCTCCGTCCAGTAGTTCGCCAACAGCGGCTGCAGGCGGTCGAGGGCCGCCGCATATTTTGCGGCGGCAGTCTCGCGCGCCTCGAACTCTTCCCACAGCGCCCGGAACTCCGCTTCCTGATCATCAGGCAGCAGTCCGAAAATCCGCGCCGCCGCCGCCCGTTCGCGGCGTTCCTTCTCGACATTGCCCGGCTGATCATAGCAGTAGGTGTCGCCGGCGTCGATCTCCACCAGGTCATGGATCAACGCCATCTTGACGACCCGCAGCACGTCAACGTCCTCGGCGGCATACTCCGCCAGCAGGACTGCCAGCAACGCAAAATTCCATGAGTGTTCGGCCGCGTTCTCGTACCGCGTGCCGTCCAACAGATACGTCTGCCGGAACACCTGTTTGAGCTGATCGATCTCAGCCGCAAACCGCAATTGCCGCTGCAGTCGTTCGTTGGCCATTGTCTGAATCCTCTCATTCCGGAACGCAGTATCAATGTGCCGCCGCAACCACAGCATGCAAGAACCCGCCGGCGCTTCGGTGGAGCACCGCCCGGGCAAACCCGGCCGACACCGACCCGGTTTCTTCTGACGCCGGCCGATTTGTCTGAAAAAAGAGTAAAACCGGCTTGCATGGAGCTCCGCGAGCATCCAACTTAGCTTCAGATTTGGACAGACCGGAGGAGGATTCTCGATTACACAATCGCCTTGGCGAATTCCATACACAAATCTCCCCACCCCCCCCACAACGAGGGGTCGAACTCTTTAGGGTTCGGCCCCTTTTTCGTCGGCTGCCGACCCGCAGACGCCGCTTCAGCCCCGAAACAGGCAGCGGGGACATCAGACGCCCGGCTCGCCGGCAGACAGCAGTCGCCACAACATGAAACGCGAACCTGGAAAGCCCATGGCAGATCCACGCATCCTGATCGTCGGCACCGGCGCCGTCGGCGGCCTCTACGGCGGCATGCTGCAGCGGGCCGGCTGCCGGGTCGAAACGGTGTGCCGCAACGATCTGGCCGTGGTCCGTGAACGTGGGATCCGGATTCAGAGCATCTGGGGAGACTTCACCTTTCGACCGGATGCAGTGTATGCCGCCACCACCGAGGTCGACCGGCCGCCGGACTGCGTCATCGTTGCGCTCAAGGTCCTGCCGGAGATCAATCTGCCCGGCCTGCTGCAACCGGTTGTAGCCCCGGGAACAGCGATCGTCCTGCTGCAGAACGGGATTGAGATCGAGGCGCCGGTCGCCGCCGCGTACCCGGCCGGCGAAATCGTCAGCGGGCTCGCCTTCGTCTGCTCCAACCGTATGGCGCCGGGCGTCATCCACCACCTCGACTACGGCCGGCTGACCCTTGGCCGCTACCCCGACGGCGCGTCGCCCGCGGCCGAATTGCTGGCCACCCGCTTCGCCGCCGCCGGGGTCCCCTGCACCGTCAGCCCGGATATCGTCACGGCCCGCTGGCAGAAGCTCGTCTGGAACGCGCCGTTCAACCCGCTTTCGGTACTTGCCGGCGGCGTGACAACAGCAGAGCTGCTGGACTGCCCCGAGGTCGCCGAGCTGGTCGAACGCATCATGCAGGAGGTCGTTGCCGTGGCGGCCGCGGCCGGCGCCGTCCTGCCCGAAACCATTGTCGCCGATATGCTGCGCGACACCCGCAGCATGAAACCGTACAAAACCAGCATGCTGCTGGACTATCAGGCCGGGCGCCCGATGGAAGTCGATGCCATTCTGGGCAATGCGATCCGCACCGCTGACCGGCTGGCAGTCCCTGCTCCCAACCTGCGTGCCGTCAACGCGTTGCTGAAACTCGCGGATCAACGGAAGAGCAGCCGCCCAGGATAATCCGCGAATTGCTGTTTCCGGTTGTGTTGCACTCCCATTATAGTATAGTACACAAGTTTACAGGCGTATTGGGGCCACCGTAAGTATGAAATCTCCACAGGAACAACTGGCGGAGCTGGAGGATAGTTTCATCCTCGGCGAAATCCTGGAGTCCGACTACCAGGAACAAAAACGCGCCCTGATCACCCAGTTGCGGAACCGCGGCGAGACCATCCAACGCGGCAATATCCAGATTGCCGAAGGCAAGGATACCCTTGGGGTCCCCTTCTGCTACGTTCCCGCCGGTCCCTTCTTCTTCGGCCCCGATGACCTCTGGAAAGACCTCCAGTGCTCCTTCTATATCTCGAAATACCCGGTGACCGTCGAGCTGTTCCAGCAGTTCCTTGCAGAATCCGACATCGATTACAGCGAGGACGACCTGTACACGCTGCAACTGGTCTCGCCGGAACCCGACTGCCCCGCCAGCCACCTGAGCTATAACGACGCCAAAGAGTTCTGCCGCTGGCTGCGCCGGGTGACCAACGAGTATTACAGCCTGCCGCATGAAGTTGAATGGGAAAAAGCGGCGCGCGGTGAAGACGGCCGTTTCTATCCCTGGGGCAACGAACCGCCGAACTCGTCCTACGCCGGCTATCAGGGCGAAATTCAGTACGCCTGCACCGTCCCCATCGACACCTTCGAGGATCACAACGTCAGTCCCTACGGTTGTGTCGACATGGTCGGCAATGTCTGGGAATGGTGCCTGGACTCGTTCAACGACGAACGCGACCCCCATATCCTGCGCGGCGGCAGTTGGTGCAACGAAGTCGACTACAGCAACTGCCTGGCGCGAACCTTCTCATATCCGCCGGATAAGCGGATCGACTACGGCGGCTTCCGCCTGGTCTATCTGCCGCATGACATGCTGGTCGAGTATCGCCGGGCCTACGCCGATTTCGGCAACGCCACCAAAGCCGGCCTTCGCGTCGTCAGCATCAGTAAGGGCGCGGAAGCCGAAAAGAAGATGAGCCCGAGCAAGAGCCTCTCGGCTTTGACCAAAGCGCTGGACTCCGCCGCCGCGGCCGCGGCGGGTCACGACAAGAAAGCCGGCGATACGACCACCAATGCGCCGGCCGTCCAGGTCCCCCCGGAGGCGCCCGGCGGCGGGCTCGATGAAGAAATGCAGGATGCCCTGGCCAAGGCCATCAGCAGCGCCGCGTCCCAGTTCCTCCGCAAGGACCAGAACGCCGATCGCGGCTTTGAAATCGAACGGCCCACCGCCCCCGAACCGACACCGGCGCGGCAGGAACCCAAATACCGCGCCATCGCCGAGCTGCGGGCCGAGCGCGAAGGCAAAAAGAAAGACAAGGACGCCGACGAACCCAAGGGCAACGCGCAGATCGAATTCGAAGAAGACAGCGATCTGCTCAACTACTCCCGCGCCACGGCCGCCGAAATCCCGGCCGGCGTCACCATGTTCACCTTCGTCATCTGGCTGATCCTGCTCATCGGCGTCGTCGGACTCACCGCTTACCGTCTGACAACCTTCTAGCCCGGCATGCCCGAGCCCCGCAGCGCTGAACTCCATCGTGAACTTGCCGCGCACTACAGCCTGTGCCGAATCCCGTGTGCCGTCGGCAACCGCCCGGTGCAGATTACCGCCGTCGAGGATCCCAATGTCCTGCTCGACGAGTTGATCGAACGCGACCCGAACCATCCCGATGTCCGTGATGAACGCTTGCCGTACTGGGCCTGGCTCTGGCCCGCCGCCAAGGCCCTCGCCGATATTGTCGTGGATGAACTGACACCCGACGACGACGTCCTCGAACTGGGCTGCGGCCTGGGACTGGTCGCCATCGCCGCCCTGTTCGCCGGTGCCCGCGTCACCGCAACCGACTACCAGAAGGATGCCCTTCTGTTCACTGAACTCAACTGCCGGCAGAATGGACTGCCGGCGCCGCAGACGGCACTGCTTGATTGGCGGGAACCGGACCTCGACAGACGATTCGACTGCATCCTCGCAGCCGATGTCGCCTATGAAGAGCGCTTCTTCCAGCCCCTGCTCAATTGCCTCAAGGACCTCCTTGCGGAGGACGGCAAGGTCCTCCTTGGCGAGCCGAACCGGGCCATTGCCGGGCCGTTCTTCACGGCGCTGGAAAACGACGGCTGGAAACTGCAGGTGCTGGCGCAGAGCCGGGCCGCGACCTGCTACCGGCTGCTCCGTTGCTGAGCGGCCGCCGGCTGCGCCGGGAGCTCGATCCACTTGCCGCCGCGTGAGGACTCGTATACCGCAAGCACCAATTCCACCGTGTGCCGGGCGGAGGCCGCCGTCACAAACGGCGGCCGCTGCTCCCGGACAGCTTCGACGAAGTCCGCAATCTGGGAACCGTGGCTCGGGCCGTAGTAGGACTTGCCCAGAGCTTCCTGCTCGCGCTCGGCGCAGGTGGCAAACCGCTCTTCAACCTGATTCTGGACGGCTTCGGCGGCGAACGCCACCTTCAACAGCTTGCCGTCGCGCACATCAATCCCGCCCGCGGAGCCGTGCACGGAGATCGTCGTCTCCCAACCGAGATTGCTGGAGCAGGTTGCCTCAATGGTGCCCAGCGCGCCGTTCTTGAACCGCAACGCGGCAGTCGCGGTATCTTCCGTCTCGATCACATCCTGATGGGTCAGGTTGGCGTAGCCGCCGCAGACCGCGGTCACGCCGCCCATGATCCAGTTCAGCACGTCAATGAAGTGAATGGCCTGGTTGATCAGGACCGCACCGCCTTCGCCGTCCCAGGTGCCGCGCCAGCCGCCGGATTGGTAGTATTCGTTCGTCCGTTTGCAGCGGACCTGAACGCCGGCGGTCAGGACCGTCCCCAGCGTCCCGTCGTCAATCAGTTGCTTCAACTGGCGATACACCGCGTCGAACCGATGCTGGAAGACGCCGCAAAAGACCAGCTCGGGATGGCGCTCATGGGCGGCGAGCATTGTCGCCAGCCCGTCGCGACTGGAGCCGAGGGCCTTCTCGCAGAGCACGTGTTTGCCGGCATCAAGCGCCGCTTCCGTGATCGGGATGTGACTGGCGTGGTCGGTGCAGACGCAGACAGCGCTCACGGCCGGATCACGCAGGACCTCCGGATAATCCGTGGTTTGCTGCGGAATGCCGAATTCCTCCGCGACCTTCGCGGTTTTGGCGGCATCGAGGTCGCAGGCCCAGGTCACTTCGACGTTCTCGATCTGCTGGAGACATTTGATGTGCAGTGGTCCGATCACGCCGCACCCGATTACGCCGCATTTCAGCGTCGACATAATGCTACCTGACTCTTCAACGTGCGATTGCGCTCACCCGCACGGGGGAGCTGTCATTGCCGAAAGACGAACGGCACCCCGCTTATTTGGGTGCCGGCTTCCGTTTCTCGGCCTCGGCGGCCGGTGGCTTCTGCCACGCAGATTTGTCGCCGAAGAAAAACAGGTAGGTCCGATCCCCCTCGATTTCAACAACGTGCTCAGCAGAAGCCTTCAGATTCCGGTCGTGGAAGACTTCGTACAACGATCCCTTCGAACGCAGGTTGATCACCCGCTGGCCCGGCGCGGCCGACATGAAGCCAAGCGTTGCGGCACTGTAGAAGGCCTGATCATTCCCGTCGACATACAGGTGCACGCCGGCCTGGCGCGCCAGCGCCCGCAGGACCTCCGAGTTCAGCACCGGTGAGCTGCTGTAGAACGACATGCCGTCCCGCCACTGGCGCAGCGCCATGGCGCGCCGGCCGCCCTCGGCCAGATCCGCCAGGGCCTTGCCCCGCTCATCCGTGATGATCGGTACCGGCGCAAACGTCAATGCCGCCGAAACATCTGTGTTCCGGTGATAGCAGATCGCCCCCAGGTGGTCCTCCACCTCGCGGATCTTGAGGAACTCACCCATCGCCGCCGCCGGGGTCAGGAAGAGCCGCTGGGGCGTCTCCTGCAGCCGCACCGCGATGTCGGTCAGTTGTGTCTGGTGTTTTGCGGCGAGCTCGTTGCCCAGCCGCAAACCGTCCGCCCAGACCCACGCCAGAACGCGGCCGCCGCGGCGCAGCGCCAATGCCTGTTGGCGCTGCGCCGCGGTCAGGCTGATGGTGTGGAAAAAGACGACCAGTTTATACTTCGCGCCCCGCAGTTCGCCGGTCGTGATCACATCGTAGGGCGCGCCGAGACGCGGCCAGTGGACCCGCGGCAAGGTCAGCAGGTGAAACAACGGATTGTGCGCCAACGAAGCCGGCGCCCGCGAATCCCGACACGACAAGGTCGGCACCAGATCCGCGTGGACCGCCGGATCGATCACAAATGCGATCTCCGCCCGAGCCGGACGCCGCCGGCCGGCCAGGCGCCGGCGGATCTGTTTGTACCGCGTCAACTCGCCCTGGACCCAGCCGCGCTTCAGCACGTTCATATCCTTGCAGGCCAGCAACGCGACACTGCCGCGGCTCAGTGCCGTGGCCAGGTTGCGCCGACCATACTCAAGCCGCTGCTGTTCCGGTTTGTCGGCCGGACCGAAGAAAGCCCGATGGCGCCGGAACAGCAGTTTGCCGTGCCGCCGCAGAACCGGCGCTAAAAGCAGCTCGCGGCCGCTGGTTCCCGCCCCCAGCCGCGGCTCGCCGGCAGCATCCAGCACCACGAAGTCCACACCTTCGGCAGCCAGCAGATCACTGCAGGCACCATAGGTCATCGAGACCGGCTGGTCCAAGTCGTTCAGCAACCGGGCGGCGCCGTTGGCCACCCCCGTGATGTATTGCCCGGAACTGGATGCCTTCACCTGTCGACACAGCGCCAGTTGCCAGGCCAGCCACGAGCGATTCTCAAAGGCGAAGCTGTCGAGGTCCCGGCGACTGCCGCCGGCGCGACGCAGGAGTCCCAGGCGGTCGGCGGCCCAACGCGTTGCCGGCAGCGGCGTGGCGGTCGCCAGGCTGACTTCCGGATCCTGCCAGGCGGCCTGCAGCTCCTGGTCGCTTTGGTACATTTCTTTCAGGTTGTCGCGGAACGCCTGCAGATACCCGGGATGCCCGGCCCGGGTCGCCGGCGGCCGGCGATTGCGGTCCGGCCCGACTTCGGCATAGGCGCCCACCACCCAGCGATCCAGCGGACTCTCGCGGACGGCCCCCAGGAGTTGCCGCAGCGCGGTCACGCAATAGGCCCGCCACTCCGGATTAAAGTCGCTGACCACCGCTGCCGCACCGCCCTTGGCCTGCTGCTGCCGCAGCCACCACGGCGGCGCTTCGGCAAGCTGCAGGGCCAGGACAACATAGCTGCCGCCCCCGACACAGACCGCCCGCAGCATGCGGTCCAGACGCTGCGTGTCGAAAAAGCCGGGGTAACTCCAGAGACTGCCGGCGCCGCCGAGCGGAATCGTCAGGAAGTTCACGTTCAAGCCGGCGTCCGGGATGACTTCCTTGAGGTCGGGACAGTTGTCGGTGTCAGCGACCACGATCCCCATCATGGGATCAATCGTCTTGCCGTTGACAGCCAGGGCCGGAAACTGCCCGGCAGCCGTTTGCACCGCAGCTCTGGAACTGGGTTGGCGTTTGAGGACCTTCGCCAGTTCCGCCGCTGCCGGGCGGTTGCCCGCAAACGAGATCTGCAGCGCGGACAGTTCGAGAACGGCCGCCCCCTTCTCCGCCACCGAAATGTCAAACTGCAGGCTGTGCAGGTAATAGTCCCCCTTCGCCAGGGAGAACTTGACCCGGCCGACTTCCTTGTTCTCGCGGCCGATCGCAGTGAAAGCCGGGATGACCTTCCGGGGGGTATCCGCCTTCTCGCCGCGTTGCTGCAGCAGCAGAAACACATTCGGCCGGCCGGCCGGCGCCACAATGTTGCGGGCGTCGAGCGAAAAGCTGAACTCCCCGTCTACCGGCAATCGCAAATTCAGCGGTACAAGCCAGCGAGCCCGCGCCCGGGCCGCACCCTGGACGCCCAACACAAGCTCACCGTCGTCCCCGATCTTCGCCGTTGCCGCCGCCGGTTTCACCCCTTCTTTCTGCCGCAGACGAACCAGACGCACGTCGCCGAGCTGCAGCAGAATATTCTCCTCGCCGGCTGCTGCCCAGCTGCCAACGAAGAGCGTCACAAAAGCTAGAGAAAGAAGTCCGCGCACGACATTTGCCTCCTTGGGGCTGGCGCCGGGATGATCCGCAACGTTATTCCGCCGGCACGTCAATCGCGCCGGGGAAATTCCAGCAACAGCCTTGAGCCCAGTATAGCTCCGCATTGCAGCGGCGACAAGCAGATCCGCGGATCGCTTCAAGTGCCCGATGTTTCACCATTGCCGAAGACGCGAACCAGATGGTCGGCCAGGGCATCCGTCAACCGCGGGCCGCCAATCATCTCGCCGGCACAGAGCTCGGCGACCTCATCCGTCTTCGGCGCAAAGATGCAGGTGTGCTCCCGGGTGACATACACCCGACCGTCGGCCAGCGGCAGGAAGTACAACCCAGCTTCCAGGGAATCCTCGACATTCGGGCCGTAAAGACAGACGGTGTCCGCCGACAGCATACAGCGCACCTGCAGTTCAACTGCCGGCCGACGCAAACGGCGGGCGACATCCGCGAAGAACGAGCCCCGGGCGCGGTTCGTGAACGACTCGACCACGCGCTCCCAACTCTCGTAGCAGATCCAGCCGGCGCCGAAATCATCCGGCGCCGCAACGGCCTGGGCCACGATGTGCTTCAACTCTTCCATGTCGCCGTTGGACAGGTAAATCATACGCACGTGCGCGTGCGCCGTCCGCGCGTGACCCGGTCCCTGCCCGAAGGGCGCCAGGATCGCCTGAATCTCAGATTCAGACTCCTCCGGGAAATATTCGCGAATCACTTTGCGGACCGACGGCGTCATAGCCACTCCATAGCATCGGGCTGTCACAACTCCCACAACCACGTCCCGCAGTGCTCATACACTACGGACCTTGCGGCCCGATGTCAAACGAAAAACGGAATCCGCGAAACTGCTGAAAGAGATCTCGGAATGCTCCGGCGGTATGTTCGCGCCGAAAAGCATCAGTGAGACCTGGTCCGGCGAGGGCTACGACCAGCAGATCACCGTCTCGGTGACGACGCAGTCCGGTGAGGAACTGAGTGAGACGTATGACTACGAGAGCGACTACTTCGACGAGGATTTCTATCCGTTTATTGACCGCGTCGTGAATAGGAACAACCCTGAGATTGCCGTGCACTGGGAGGAAACGGGTGGACAGGACGGCCTGGTTATTGTGGGGAGCGCCAAAGCGATCAAGACAGCAAAGAAGGCACGACTCTTCAGTCGTTGAGGTCATGCGGATTCTGTATATCGACATCGACTCGTTACGACCGGACCATCTCGGAAGTTCCCTTCGGAGTGGGGTGCAGACACCACAGCCCTGCGCTGTGGAGTTTCCCTCAGGCAACCTGCAAGCACACCAATGCCCCCCGCTCCCAATACCACAGCCTGGCGCTGTGGATCCGACTCCGAGACACCACAGCCTGGCGCTGTGGA
>CAYLNH010000215.1:0-12790 GCA_964384625.1 uncultured Lentisphaerales bacterium | reverse complement strand
ATGATAACGTCCTGCGAACAGACAAAATCGCGCATAACTAGGAAAGTCAGGCTAGCAACTGCTGCCCGTAAGCCTGGGTGCGTCAGGTGCAGGGCGGTGCCGGCAACGTGAACTGGTGTGATGGAGTCAGTGGAGATTCCGAATCGAACCCACTGCCCACTGCCCATTGACCAATGACTACGAACTCGGCGGCTGGTAGCCGCGGTCAAGTTTCTTCTTGAGCATGCGCTCGCCTTCGTAGCGGGCACGTTCCGGGGTGGCGAAGTCTTTGGCCATGGTTTGGCCTTCGGTGCCGATGCGGCCGAAGCGGACGGTGTAGGTACAGTCGCGAACCTGGACTTCCCAGAATTTCCCATGCGAGCCGGTGTGTAATTCGACGTAGCGGCAGAACTCGTTTTCGTCCTGCTTTTCGGCGGCGGCGGCGGCCGCGGCGCGAGTCTCGGCGGCAATGACCTGCTGGAAGCCGCTGGGCAGTTCGGCCGGATTCTCGGTCGAGAGATCTTCCTCGTGTCCCGCCAGCAGCCGCTCCAGCCGCCGCAGGACGTCGTCCCTGTTCTGCAGCCAGTCGTTGCTCAGCACAAACGCAGTACGCCAACCGAAGATGCGCAGGACCACCGGTTGGATATAGTACCGTTGGAACAGATCGGACACGGCATAGTGTGCGTCTGTATCGACCAGAACGCCCAGTTCGAAGTCCAGTTGATCCGGACGGCGGACGGCAAGGGAACAGCGGAACTTCGACCGGCCGACATCGCGAGAGACGTGGTAGCCCAGGCGTTCGAGTTCTGCCTGCACTTCGCGGACGATCGCGTTGCCGGCGCCATCTTCATGCTCTTCGCGGCCATGGATACCGCGCAGTACACGCGCCGCCGTGTCTTCGTCACTGCATGAAATTGCCGCGGCGTATTCCAGGAAGTTCTTCAGACACCGGGCGCCGTCGTTATAGTCGTTGGTGATGTCACCATGCCGGATCGAGCTGACCACGACCATGTGGTGCTTGGCGCGTGAGAAGATCACGTTCAGACGTTTCTCACCGCCGGTCTTGTTGATCGGTCCGAAGTTCATCCGCATGTAATGCTTGCGATCGTAGCCGTAGCAGATGCTGAGGATGATGATATCGCGTTCATCGCCCTGCACGTTCTCCAGATTCTTCACAAACAAGCCGCAGAACTGTCCGTCATCCTCGCGTTCGACTTCGTCGTCGAGCTGTCGTCGGAAGGTGTCGTCGTCGGCAGCGAGACGTTCGAGAGCGTTTTCGATTTCGTCCTGTTGGGCTTCGGAGAAGGCGACAATGCCGATGGTCTGTCGGCTGTCGTCGCGGAGCAGGGCGCGCACCACTTCAGCGATGTAGGCTGCTTCCGTTGCGTTGCGTCGTTTCTCGTAGATGCCGTGTTCCAGGTAATGGAAGCTGATGCTGCGCTGCATGATCTCGTCCGTCATGCCAGCGCCGGCCGGAGTCTCTTCCACGCGGATCTCGTCCAGTTCCTGGGGCGGCAGTTGGTGGTCCGGGATGGTCAGCAACTGGTTCCGGTAGAAGGTCGCGTTAGAGAAGCCGATCAGCGCTTCGTAGCGGCTGCGATAGTGCCAACCCAGAAGGATCGACGGCAGGTTGCGCGCCGACTGCGTCAGCAGACTTTCAAAGTTCAGATCGAAAACGATGTCCTCACCGGTTTCGTCTTCCACCACAACGGTGTCGTCGTCGTTTCGTTGGGCGGTGAAGAAGGTCGTTGGCGGCAACTGCATTTCATCGCCGACGACAATCGCCTGGGTGGCTCGGAAGATCGCCGGCACCGCTTCTTCCATCTTGACCTGACTGGCTTCATCGAAGATCACTACATCAAAGTAGTCGCTGATTAGCGGCAGCGTATCGGCCACGCTGAGCGGGCTCATGAGCCACACGGGCTTGATGTCGCGGATAACCATGCCGCTGTCGCCGGTACCGAGGTCGCGCAGCGATTTGTAGCGCATCACCTTGCCGAACTCGTGCTCGAGCTCGCGTCTGCCGGCGTTGTATGACTTCTTGAAGTCCTTCTGGTCCGGCGTGAGTTGGGCGGCCGGCAAGTTGCAGAGCCAGAGTTTCTCGCGGAAGGCCTTGTGCACCTTGCTGACGACGGCTTTGGCATTGACGGCCAGCAACCGGTTGTAGGCTTTCTCAATGCGTTCGATATGACGTTGCAGGGAGCGGCTGTCAAAGCGCGTCAGGAATCTTGTTTCAGTAAGGGCCTGCCGGTAGCTCTTGGTGGCCAATGCTGCTTCGATACCGTCCGGCGGCAGCGGCAAGGTTCGCACGGCTTGCTGCAGCTTTTCCGGCAGATCGGCAAGTTCGCAGAGCGACGGGATCAGTTCGGGCAGATCCGGGAGGTCCTGTCGAAGTTCGCCGAACGACTCCTCAAGATCCTGGAGGTCCAGATCTTCGTAATCGATCAGGAAGTCATCGAGGATTTCCTTCAGTTCGGTCGATGACTTGCCGATGCGCTGCAGGCCGTGGATGCGACTGACGGGGTCATCGTCGATCAAGGTTTCGAGATGGTACTCGGTGATATCGTCGGGCAACTCTGCGATCGCTGCCCGTGTTGTCTTGAGTAACTGCCGCAGCCAGTCGGCGTCCTCAACGTGGAAATACGATGACAGCGCATCTCGGGCCTCTGCATCGCGCGCCGCAACTTCATATTCCTGCAGCAGTTCTGTGAGAATCTGGACCCAGGTGGGTTTCACGACGCAGCGGTCGAACTGGTAATGCGTCCGCAGCACCCGGCGCAGGCGCCACCAGGACGGGCGAAAGATGGACAGGAACCGTCCCTCAAGTTGCCTGGCCAGTTCGAGGGCGGTCTGTGCATCGCGCTCCGGCAGGTTCTCGTTCCAGTTGCAGTTCTTTTCGCGCGCGGCCGCAAGTTCATCTTCCGCGTGTTTAAGGCGGGCCTGGAGTTCCTCGTACTTGAGCGCCTCTGCCGAACCCTCGTGCAGGAGTTGGATCAGGTCGTGCTCGGCGAACGGCGTCATCAACTCGGTGTACGCGCGCAGGCGTTGGAGTTGGCCCAGGTCGTCCCATTGGTCCGTATCGAGCTCGCTTTCATCGAGGCCCTCGGTCAGGCGGTCCAGGGCGTCGCCGGCGTTGTCCAGGTGGGATTCGAGAAAGCCGATGGGTTCGTCATGATCGAGGGTCCGGCGGTTGAGCAGACGCACCGCGTGCTGCGCCAGCACCGGGGTCTTGCCGACTTCCTGGAGGCAGTCGGTCAGCCGCAGGACCGCATCGCTGTGAGCGATCCATTGGTCGTAGCCCGGCAGTTGCTCGAGTGCGGCGGGAGAGAGTTCCGGCGTGCTGGCGCGCAGTTCCACCAGGCGCCGGATGAGATGGCGGAGCTCGATGCCCGCGCCTTCGTACTCGGTGCACATGGCGGCGGCGTACATCTGGATCAGCGTCATCTCCTCCCGAATCGTGTGACGGACGGACTGGCGTTCCTTTTCGATAGTCTCCGTTCGGTCGTCTTCCTGAGCGAAGAACTCATACGTCTCCTTGAGCTCCTGGATGAACTCCTTTTTGTCGCTCTGGGAGTCGTGGATCAGACAAGCCAGACGATCCAGGCCCTGTTGCTGCAGGCGGTGGAAGACAACGTCGATGGCCGCGCGCTTCTCACAGACGAACAGTACGCGCTTCTCGCGCGCCACGAAATCGGCAATCAGATTGGTAATCGTCTGCGATTTGCCGGTGCCGGGCGGTCCCTGGATGATGTAACTGGGGCCTTCGCGGGAATGCGTCACCGACGACGCCTGCGTCGGATCCGCCGGCACAATGAGATTGAGATCGTCGGGGTCCATCGGCTCGGGCTTGAGGATCTCCAGGTCCCGGGGGGCGGTGGAGAAGATTTCGTCGAAGGCACGGTCTTGGGTGTGGTTCTCCAGGATGGACGCGTAGTCCTGGACCAGACTCATCTTGCGGTAGTTGAAGTTGCCGAGCGTTGTGCTGCACAGGTCAAAGTCCCAGACGTACGGGTTGGTCTCACTGCCGCGCCGCAGGGCGTACAGCGTTCGGCGGCGCATACCGGTGATGGACGATTGTGACTGGAGACCGCTGCTTTCCGTGGCAAACGGATAGCGGAACGTCGGCTTTTCATTGAGCAGATTGTCGAATGGGGTCGGTGCCGGCCGGACCTTATGCAGAAACAGTTGCAGCCCGAGCGGGTGGTAGTGGCTGCGGCCGTAGCAGTAATCAATATCATCATCATATTTGCGGACGCCGCGGCCCGACACGCGCTGGCGGCGACGGAACTGATTCAGCCGGTGCTTTGCGTTTTCATAGATCAGTTCGATCTGCGGCCGGTCGATAAGCTGCAGTTTCACGCCGCGTTCGCTGGCGTGGATCTGGTCCCGCAGGTACTCATGGAACTGCGTTACATCCATCTCGGACAGATCAATCGCCTGCGGCAGATCGAGGTCGTACAACTGTTTGAGATGGTGGCGCAGCACGGGGTTCACCTCGGCTTCCGTGCTGAGCGGCTTCAGCAGGTAGGTATCGCGAACACCTTTCTTGCGTGTCAGTTCCGCCGGCAGCAAGAGCAGCGGCGTGTGGATACGTTCCTCCGGAAACTCCTTCAGGTTGTGCCAGCGCAGGAAGGCGATGACCAAACGCAATGGCGCAAAACCGTATTCTTTCTGGTGTCGGGCGGCATCGCGCCGGATGCGATCGAGAATGCCGGTGATGTACGGGAGGTCTTTGAAGTTGAGATAGCTGCCCAGATTCAGTGTCTTGCCGGCGATCACTTTGCCGGCAAAGCCGCTGTGCCAGTAGCATAACTGGTCTTCGCGAATGTTGTGGTAATCCAGTAGAATTGGGATGGACGCTTCCGTGAGATCGAGCGTCTGCATGGTGCGGCGGAAATACAGCACGCGATTCCGGCGGGAGATCTCGAAGAGTCGATCGCGCAGATGCGTCAGGATGATCTCCTGCCGGCCCGTGGCAGTGGCTTCGCGGAAACCCTTGAGTTCGGTATAGTCCGGCTGGTAACGGTTGGTTGGTTGATCGCGGTAGCTTTCCAGACAGCTTACCGCCGAGGCCAGGTCCTGGGCGCGCCGATGACGGTTCAGTTCGGTCATCGACAACAGAACCGAAGCGATCACCGGATGCAGATCGGGATTCAGGTGGAACAGGTTGCCGCGGCTGCGGACGAACGTCTCCAGGTCTTCGCATTCGGTGAAGTCCAGGCCAAGCGCCAGAGATGCGGACAGCAGGCCCAGCGCAAAGATATCTGTAAGCTGGTCATGATGGCCAATGGCGAACTCCCAGGAGGTGTAGTAGGGAACATAGACGAGCTTCTCGATGGTCTCAGTGGTGCGCTGAACGTTGGGCGGCGCGTATTCGGCGGAGCCGTCATCGATATCGCGGTCGACGCGGTGATCGGCGACAACGCACACCGCGCCTTCACCGGCATCGCCCTGCAGGCGGCGGACCGCGTCCATCTGTACCTCCGGTTCTGTCGTCTTGCCGCGCTCAAACCAGAGCTTCCCGTTTTGCACGTTGATGTCGTCCACGCCGTCCAGCGGCGCGACAAGCCCCTGTTGATGAATCTCGAGCACCTGGCGCATCAGCGGCAGGACTGCAGCCAGGAGATCGTCGTTGGCCATGCGGCCGCGGCCAACCGTTTCCTGGAGAAATTCGAGAAAGCCTGGAAGACGCTCTGCGTTCACTGGGCGTCCTCCTTCGGCAGTTGCGCTTCGGCTTTGCCGAGGATGTCTTCGGCGTCCTCGAAGTTCTTGGCGAGATCCCGCTTCCGCGTCTTCAGTTCTTTCCGCGCAATTGCTTGAAATTGATCCAGCAGTCCCAACGTCGCAGCGGTCTTCTGCACGGCGGCGAGGGCCACGGCATCCAACTCGTCATCGGCCGTAACGAAGTCCAGCAGCAGATAGGCGAAGTACTCCTGCAATTTCTCGTCGGTCTGCGCAATCTCGGTCTTCAGCGTGTCGAGGGTGAAGTGCTGGGGCGGCATCAGCTCGAACTCCGGGAAGAAGAGCTTGGCGTGGTGGATCATCGGTCTGGTCTGCAGCACGCGAATCGACAGTAGATGGCGGATCAGATCCTCGGTCCAGGCAGTGACGCGTTGTTGGCCGAGAAGGTCAAGGCCGGCCAATTCCTCGCGGCCCTCGATCATCGCCGCAATCTGCAGGTTGATGTCGTTCTCGTCCTGCCGCCGGACCGCAATGCCGTCATCGGTTTCGTTGCCGGCTGCCGACCACAGCGCCAGGGCACGCGCCCGAATGTAGACTTCGGGGTGGGTGAGTTCGGCCGTTTCGACCTTTTCCTGCGAGAAGATCTCTGCGGCTTGCTTGAGATACGCCCGAGGACCAATATCCGGCGTGCCGGTTACCGTCTTCAGCAGGGCGCTGACGGCAATCTCCGGTTCCCCCACGGCTTGCAGGGATCCGCGATCCGCATAGATCTCGGAGTAGAGCTGATAGAGCCGGGCGCTTTCCGCGTAGCTGTTCTCCGCGCGCTCGTCGTTGACGATGACGTTCAGGATACGGTCGACCATCATGAAGTCGCCGCTGTCGATGGTCCACAGCAGGTGGTGGGTCAACTCGTGGGCGATGATGGCCTGGAGTTCATCGGCGGTAAGGAGCTCACGGATCCGACCGATCAGCACAATATGGATTTCGTCCGGCAGAAAACACAGTGCGGCGCTGCTGCCGCCGACATCCTGTGATTGGTAGAGGGTCACCGGGGCATGCACGTCAAGCCGCCGGGCGGTATCCGTTGTTCGGTCGTAGAGATTACGAAAATCGTCCCGGTCCAGACGGTACGTGGATTTCAGCAGGTCCAGGCGAACGGCGTCGGTGTATTCCTGATTGACTTCGCCGGAATTCAACCAGGCCCAGAGCTGCGCTTCTTCCTGCTTGAAGTGGTTGCGCAAGGCAATTTGGTACGGCAACGGCCGCATCGGCGTACTGGCAACAATCGTCTCACTCACGACCCGTCTCGCTTCGTCCCGGAGTTTCCCGTATGCCTCCGGCATAACGTATCAGCCCAGCGTCCACGCGCAAGTCGGAGGAGCGCGAGGGCTTCCGCCCGCCGGGCGTTACGCCAGGTCCCGCGGATCGAAGACGGTGGCTTCGATGTGGTTCTCCGGGCGCTGCTCAGTCGTGTAATAGTAGACGGCCACACATTGGTTGTCGGGCCGGGCGACAAGTTGGGGATAGCCGAGGTCGTAGATCAACGCGTCATCGCGGAGGACATGTTCTTTGCCCCACGTGATGCCGCCGTCGGTTGACACGCGCGCCTTGATCGACGGCACCGCACCGCGGTAGCCGCAGACCAGGACCAGCGTGTCGTCGGCCAGTCTGGCCATGGCCGGTGGATTGCCGTTGCGGTTGAATTCATGGGCGGTCTCACCGGCGCGCACCGGGGGACTGACCCGTTTCTCCCGCGGATTGCATCCTGTCCTGCCCGCGGGTATTTTCGGTGGCAATGCGTGTGTTCAGACAGTCGTTTTCCTGGAGGTGTCACTGGTGAAATATCTTGTCTTGCTGTTGGTCCTTGTCGCGGTCGCCGTCCCGGCGACGGCCGCGGGCGGGGCGTCTGGGCGGCTGCCTGCCGCGGAGGAGTTGACGGCCTTCTTCGCTTTCTGTGAGCAGAGTGTTCCAGCCGAGAACCGCGATCACGTCCGTCTGCTTGTCATCCAGGTTGCGGTGGGGGCGGGGATGTTCGAACTGGCCGAGGCCACTCTGGCAAAGATCACCTCGCCGAGCAAACTGGACTATGCCCGCGTCTGGCTGATTGATGCCTGGGTGGAAGCCGGCAAATACAAACGGGCCCGAGCCGAGGCAACTCGGGTAAAGGGAAAATCGCAGGCGAAGTGGATCCGGACGTCCTTGCTTAAGGGACAGATTCTCGCCGGAGAGCTGAACGAGGCGCAGCAGACCGCGGTGTCGATCTATGGGGACAAGGCAGACGTCAAACTGCTGGAGACCATGGTCATTGCGTATGCCAAGACCGGCAGAACGCGGGCGGCGGCCCGGGCTCTGAACAAGATGCCGGCGGGTCCGAGCCGCGAGCTCGCAGCCTTCTGGCTGGTGCCGGCCCAGGCGCGGAAACTCGAGTTCCCGGCGGCGATCAAGACCGCCCGGATGGTGGGGACGAAGAACCGGGCGAGGACCTATGCCCGGTTGGCGCGCTACTTCCAGAATGCCGACCGCAGCGGCGCCGCCAAGGCGCATTTCGAGAAAGCCCGGCACGCCGCCGCCGCCTTGCCCAAAGGGTCCATGGACCAGATATTCGCTTATCTCGCGGTGGCCGATCAGCAATTGGCGGTCGGTGCTGTCGCGGCCGCCCGCAAGACGGTTGGTCAAGCTGTGGCAATCGCCCGAGCGATCGAACGAGCCGGCGATCGTGAGGACCGGCTGGCGTGGTTGGTCGGGACGCTGGCCGAAACCGGAGATATCAAGGGGGCCCTGGCGATTGCCAAGTCCATTGAGAACGAGAAACCCTATGCCAGGGCGATGATCGAAATCGCCCATGCCCAGGCCTTGCGGGGGGATATGACCGGCGCCGGCAAGACAGTTGAAAGCATCGGCGACTGGAACGAAGCAGACGCCTGCGGCCGGGTGGCCGCGGCACTCGGCCTATCGGGCAATCTCAAGGCGGCCACGGCCCAGATCAAGGCCCGCGACGAGGCCGCCTTCCGACGGCGTCTGGTCGTCAACGTCCTCGAAGGGCTGGACGGGCTGTTCTTCACCAGGCGCTACGGTCTCTGATCCGAACCGGACCCTTCGCGGTCCGCCGCTGCATCCGCCGCACCAGGCCTCCTCCACGGCATGATGCCGTGGCGGGCGAGAGCCCGGGGGCAACTACTCGCCGCCGAAATACTGAAACAACACGATTGCCGCGACCATCAGGCAGGCCGCAGTGAGTTGACGTAAGCGTGTCTTGAGCGGCGCCTTTTCTTCGCCCACATGGATACCCATGGCGCCGAAGACGATCGCGACCAGAACGGAAATGACGCCGCGGGTGGACTGGAGGATGACGCCGAAGACAACGCCGATGGTGGAAAACGCGCCGAACAGGCAGAACATGCTGATGTACCAGGGAATGGCGAAGCCGGATGCCGCAATCCAGTCCTTGATATTGGACCGCCGAATGTCCCGAAAGAACACCAGGACCAGCAGGCCGCACAGCGTGTAGGACAAGGCGACTGCCAGGATTACCGTGCGCACCGTCGGCTGCTCGCCCAGGCACGCAACCAGATACTGGATGCTGTAGTCCGAACCCGTGTACAGCGCGCAGAAAAACAGCACCATGCCGATCAGCTTCAGAGTTACCCCCTCCTTGCTGTCGCGCAGTAACAGCGCCGCCAGAACCACCAGACCGACGGCGAGCCATTGCAGCGGCGTCAACGGGTTGCCCAAAGCGATGCCGACGACCGCGGCGACGGCGATCTTGACGCCGAGCAACGGCGAGATGTTGCTGGCTGCCGACCGCTTCAGAACAACGAAGAGCAGCCCCTGCGCGAAGGTGTAGAACCCGGCGACTCCGACCATGAAAACCGCCGTGCGGCCCCACGACGCAACGGGCGGCTCATAGACGAACGGCAGGATGATCAGCGACAGCACACCCATAATGATGTGGCCCAATGCCAGCAACTGAAACGGCGTGCGCCCCTCCTGCTGCACAAAGAGCCGGGAGAACACATAGGTTATGGACATGGCCGTGGCGGCGCCGAAGCCGCAGGCAATGCCGGCGAGGCGAACTGGATCCATGCGTCCGGGTGTAGTAGATCGTGAATGCTATGTCGGCGAAACCAAAGGAGGCACTGTCGTTCGCGTTGGGCATTAAGCAAGGCGAAGGCGCGGATTTGCGCTGACGGGTACGTTTTCGGGACGCGGCGGCGCTGTGAGTCCAGCCGGAGGCGGCGGCACCCGCGTCGACTGCCGCCTGGGCCGGGCCGCATCCGGCTCTCCGAATCGGGAGCTGCGACGGTTTGTTTGCCGGCACATCCGAGGAATTCGTCATTTCCTGCTGGGTCAAAGCAAGTGCCAGCGATTGCTGCGTCAGCGGGTCCGCCATGGCTCATGTCGACGGAGGATCCGCAGATGTGCCTAAGGGAATGGTTGATTCGGCGATGCCCGATGACGTAGTCATCTTGACACCTGTGAGGCCGGATGCCAGAGTACAATGCCGCTTGCACGCTGAAAACCGTGAACCGATAAGAACGAGTATTGCTGCCATGTCTGATAATCACGACCAGCCTGAAGTAGAGGTTGTTGACGAACACGGGTCGCCGTTGATACTGGCGACGGAAATGCTGCCGCAGCAGATCCCGATCCTGCCGGCCGCCACCAAACCGGTGTTCCCCGGGATGCTGTTTCCGCTGATCCTCAGTCCCGGGCCGATGGCCGACCTGGTCAAGGAACTGTCGGAAGACGAGAAGAAGGTCATCGGCGTCGTCCTCGCCCGCGAGGAATTCGACATGAACAGGCCGGAAACGGTCACCCGGCAACTATACAAGATCGGCACGGCCGCCCGGCTGGCGCGCGCTGAATTCGGGGCGGACGGCAGTGTCCGCGCGCTGCTGCAGGGGATGATGCGGTTCGAGGTGGTGAACATCGGGCTGCGCGAAGGCCAGTTGCGGGCGCATGTGGTCTACCTGCGCGAAGACGACCAGGAGACCAAGACCGACCAGATCAAAGCTCTTTCCCTGGCGGTGATCAACACCCTGCGGGAACTGAACAACGCCAACCAGTTGTTCTCCGAAGAAATCCGTATGTTCCTCAATCGCGGCAGTTGGGACGAGCCGGGCCGGCTCGCGGACTTCGCCGCATCGATCACCTCGGCGGAACCCGGCCAACTGCAGGAGGTCCTGGCGGCGATCGATATCGAGGAGCGCCTCAACAAGGTGCTGATGCTGCTGCGCCAGGAGCTGGACATCAACCAGCTCAAAGAGAAAATCACGCATCAGATCGAAGAGCGCATTTCCAAACAGCAGCGCGAGTTCTTCCTGCACGAACAGCTCAAGGCGATCAAGGAGGAGCTCGGCCTCGAAAAGGACGACAAGGCCGCCGAAGTCGAACGCTATCAGGAACGCCTCAAGGAACTGACGCTGCCCGAGGCAGCCCGGAAGCGCATCGACGAAGAAATGAACAAACTCAAGCTGCTGTCGTCACAGTCGCCGGAGTTTCAGGTAGCGCGCAACTACCTGGACTGGCTGACCAGCTTGCCTTGGGGCAAATTCACCGATGACAAACTCGACGTCAAACGCGCCCGCAAAATCCTCGACCGCGACCACTACGGCTTGCAGGACGTCAAAGACCGCATCCTCGAGTTCATCGGCGTGGCCAAATTGAAGGGCTCCATCGAGGGCTCGATCCTGTGTCTGGCCGGCCCTCCGGGAACCGGTAAGACCTCCCTGGGCCGCGGTATTGCCGAGGCGCTCGGGCGCGAGTTCTTCCGGTTTTCACTCGGCGGCATGCGCGACGAAGCCGAAATCAAGGGCCACCGCCGGACCTATATCGGCGCGCTCCCCGGCAAGTTCATCCAGACCATGCGCAACACCGGCACGCAGAACCCGGTGATCATGCTGGACGAGATCGACAAGATCGGCAAGTCCTTCCAGGGCGACCCGGCATCGGCATTGCTCGAGGTCTTGGACCCGGAGCAGAACAGCAACTTCCTCGACCACTATCTGGATGTCTCGTTCGATCTGTCGAAGGTCCTCTTCATCGCCACGGCGAACGTCGTCGAAACCATCCCGGCGCCGCTCCTGGACCGCATGGAACTCATCCGACTGTCCGGCTACATCCTCGAAGAAAAACTCAGCATCGCCAAACGCCATCTGGTGCCGCGTCTGTTGCCGAAGCACGGCCTGACAAAGAAAGATATCCGATTCCTCGACAGCGGCTTGAAGACGATGATCAGCGGCTACGCCCGCGAGGCCGGCGTGCGCGCCCTGGAAAAAGCGATCCGCGGCTGCATGCGCAAGGTCGCCGCACAGAAGGCCGCCGGCGAGATCAAGGGACAGTTGTCGGTCAAGAAAGACAATGTCGCCGATCTCCTCGGCCGTCCGGTTTTTCCCGAAGAACAGATGCTCAAGGGCAACACGCCGGGCATCGCCACAGGTCTGGCATGGACGCCGCTGGGCGGCACCGTGCTGTCCATCGAAGCCATGAAAATCCCCGGCAAGGGCGGCTTCAAACAAACCGGTCAACTCGGTGATGTGATGGTGGAGTCCTCCACCATTGCGTTCTCCTACATCCACGCCAACAGCGAAGCGTTCGGCATCGACAACAGCGTCTACCAGAAATCCCTGGTCCACCTGCACGTGCCGGCCGGCGCCACCCCGAAAGACGGTCCGTCCGCCGGCATTACCATGGCCAGTGCGTTGATCTCGATGTTGACCAGACAGAAGTTGCCGGCCCGGCTGGCGATGACCGGCGAATTGACGCTGACCGGCAAGGTCCTCCCGGTCGGCGGCATCAAGGAGAAGGTGATCGCCGCCCGCCGCAGCGGCATTAAGGATGTCCTGCTGCCGGCCGCCAACGAAAAGGACTACGACGAGATCCCCGAGCACGTCATCAAGGGCATCAACGTACACTACGTCAGCGACTACAAGGAAGTCTACGCATTGTTGTTCGAGGACGGCCTCAAAGACCTCCGCGCCGCCCGCCGGAAGAAGAAGTCGAAGCAGAAGACGAAAAAGAAGCGGAAGTAGACTCTCTTGTTGTGCGGGGATCTCCCCCCCCGGTTCCCGGTTCCTGATCGTAGCGCGGGCCTCTGTCCCGCGTTCCCAGACGCTTCGAACTTCGGAAC
>CAYLNH010000214.1:10521-12794 GCA_964384625.1 uncultured Lentisphaerales bacterium | reverse complement strand
CCCGGGGTTCGAGGCTCGCGGCAGGCGGCGGAAGGGTTGTGTGCTGCAGCACATACCCATTTCGCCAACGCCCCCCCGAGCCAGAAAACGGGCAACTCGGCGAGCGGGTCCAGGCATCCGGCCGGCGGCGTTGACGGCGAAACACGATGCTCGCATCGCTTGTTCGACGGCGCCTTCCCGGACCGGCGCCTGGCCGCCGTCCCCGGCTGGAAAACTTACGCCGAGCCCATCTAGGCGCCGAACTGCCGGAGCGCCTCAGGCCGCTCATTTTTGCCCGGCGGCGACCACCCCGATCGCAGTGCGGACTTTCGCCGTGACCACTTCCCGGCTGGGGCCGGTGGTGCGCATGCGGTCGGTGTACTGCACCCGCAGCCGGTCGCCCTCGTAGCATTCGAGGACGTCGGCGGTGGCGGCGCCGATGGTCAGGATCGTGGCGATGCGGCCTTCGAAGACGCCGCTGTCGGCAGCTGTTTCTTCGACGACCAGGATCTCCTTGTCGCCGGAGTCGGCCGTCACGGTGACGCGCAGTTTGTCGGGCGCTTTCGGGTCCCGGTCCATGTCCGCGTCATGCACCTGGACCTGCAGTTGCCGGCCGATCTCGAGGATCGGCTCGGGCTGATCCCATTTGCTTTCGGAATCGGTGCGCACATGGATCCTGGCATCCGAACCGCCGAGGAGGACGTCGCCCCAGGCGGCCGGACAGTTCCAGGAGGAGGCAAAGCCGCCGGCCCAATAGGAGATGCCTTTGCCGTGGGCAATCGACACGTCCATGCCGATGAAACGGCCCAATTGCGGCGCCGGTTTCGCCAGCCGGCCGGCCGGGAAAAACACCTCCAGGTCCCAGCCCTTATCAACCTGCCGGGCAGCCATTCCGAGATCGGCGGCTTTGACGTATTTGACGAACTCGAAGCCCTTGCCGTTATGTACGCCGTACTCCAAGCCGTAGAGCGATTCATCGCGCCAGCCGAAGGGGAAGAGTGCAAACTGGTGCGTACCGCCTTTGCTTGCGGCACGGTTGCCGCGTTTCAGGTTCGGCATATCCAGCCAGATTTCACTGGCGTCGCCGTGCCAATAGGCGCCGATGTCGGCCTTGGTGATCTTATTGTCCGGATTCGCGGCGGAGATAGCGACATAAAGACCTTCGAGTCGCCAGGCCACGCGAACTGCCGGCCGCTCCTGTCCTTCCTTGACGCCCCGGAACGGAACCGTCCGGATACCGGCCCAGTCGGACAGGTCACCGTCGACACGGATTCGGTTTTTGGTCACCAGCGGGGCGACCGCGAAGACCTTGGTTTTGAAGGGCGGCTGATACGGCGGCTTGACTTCCGCGTTCGCATCTTTCTCGAGAGCTGCGGTCTTCACCGTTTGCGTCGGAACGAGAAGGATGGGACACCTGGCAAACTGTTTCTGTCTTTCGCGTCTGACCACATCGTCTGCAGCGAGCGCGTCGACAGCCAACGCCGGCGTGCCATCGCGGGCGGCGAGCTTTCTGGTCTTTTCGTAGCGGCCACCGCCGCTTTCGCCCCCCGCAGAGGGCGAGCCTTTTTCGCTGCCGGCTGATGGCGCGTCCTTGTCGCCGCCGGCTGATGGCGCGACATGGCGGTCATTCTCGGCTGACGCCAGCCAATGAACTTCGCGCATGGAACGTTGAGTTTGCTCCATGAGCTGCCGCAGTTGTTTGACCTTGCCGCTGTCCATTGCGTCTTTCAGCGCCGCGGCAAAGGCGTCCCGGGCCTGACGCGAGGCGACGTTGGTAAGCTTGTTCATACCCCTGTCCACTGTCGCCTGCGCTCTCTCTGCCAGTTCGGCGACTTGTTTCGCGTCGGCTTCAGCCTCCTTGCCGTCGGCCGCGGCCGTCAAACTCTGTGCGCCTCGGGCGCCGGTTTCACCGGCCTTCACCGCGGGCGGCACCTCTGTCTTGAGGACCTCCTGCGCCCGCCGGACGAATTCCTTGTGCAGTTCCCCGGAGCGCAGGCGAACGCGACGGCTCTCCCGGGCGAAGAGTGCCGCCGCTTGTTTCGTCTGGGTGGCGAGACCATGCTTCTCAAAGTCCTTCAGTAATCCCGTTTCCACCGCTTGCGGCAACCGCTGTCGGGCGACGTGGCCGATGGCGGAATCCAGTTGGCGGGCGTCCGTCGACCGCAATGTTCTATCGCCGGCGAGTTGCCGAGCCTCGTCGAGGGCGTTCCGGAATTCCGTTACGGCGGCCTTGGCCGCCGCAATTCGTTCCGCCTTGGTCGGCGCTTTCCCTTGTTTGCCGGTGGCGGCCGTCT
>CAYLNH010000214.1:0-10421 GCA_964384625.1 uncultured Lentisphaerales bacterium | reverse complement strand
GCTTGCCCTGCTTGCCGGTGGCGGCCGTCTGCTTGCCCTGCTTGCCGGTGGCGGCCGTCTGCTTGCCCTGCTTGCCGGTGGCGGCATTCGCCATGGCCTCTTGAAGACGTTGTTGTGCGGCGGCGCCCTGTTGCTGTCGGCGTTGTTCAATTGCCTCGGCGAGTTGGGGAATCGCGTCGGCCTTCCGGCCGGCTTCCGCTGTTGACTTGAGGGCCTGCTCAAGCTGGCGGGAGCCGTCGCCGAGGTGCTTGGCGACGGCCGGGTCATTCTTGCCGGCAGCGGTTTTGATCTGTTCCTTCTGGGCTCGGGCCAGCGCCTGCTGCGCCTGCTGCAGGTTCGCCGCGGCCTGCTGCAGCGCCTGCCGGGCAGCGCCACGGGCACTGTCTGTTTCGGCGGCTGCGGCCTGCTGTTCCCTGGCGAGCTGCCTGGCAACGGGTTTGTCGATGCGGGCTGAAATCTGCTTGCGATACGCCTCTGCCAGCTTGGGGACGAAGCTGTTCTTCAGCGTTTCAGCGGCTTCACGGGCGATAAGCTTTTCAATTGTCGCCGGCAATGCGGTTCGCATGTCCTCCCGAAGCATCTGGCGGTCCAGTTCAAAGTCCGCGGCTTCCGCCTGCGGGTTGGCCATGGCTTCGGCATTCCTGATCATTTTCGGCATCAATTCACGCCGAAGCTCAGAGAACAACTCCTCCGCGGTGGCCTTATCGACGGTGTCTCCGGTGAGTCGTCCGAAGTCGCGGCGCAGATCGTTCTCGATCTGTTGGCGGCGCGCCTCGCCCTGTCCAAGTTCTTCGAGTTTCCGGCGCGTGAGCTCCCGGGCCTCTTGCTGCAGAGATGCGAGGCGGTCCTCAATGCTCGCCGCTTCCGGATCGCTGTTGTCGGTTGCTTCAAGCTTCTCTTCGGCGGCCGTCATTTCGGCTTCTGCCTGGTCCACGGCGAGTCTTGCCGCCGCCTTGTCGAGTGCCGTACGAACGTCCTTCCGGATACTCTCGGCGAGTTCGTCCCGGGCCTTCTCGCGCTCGTCCGCGGGCCGCCGATGGTCGACGAAATCCTCGAGCGTACGTTCTGACTCGTCCTCTTTGAGGACTTCCTTGACGGCGTCTTCCAGGGCTGCGGCGATCGCTTCCTGCGCGGCGCGTTCCTGTTCTTCGCGCCGTTCTTCCTGCTCCTCTGCGGTCAGCGCTTCGGAGACGGGTTCGTCCAGGAACTCCCTGACGACGGGGACCTCGCGCAGCGTCTCCTTCACCGCGTCAAAACGAATGCCGATCAACACGGCGACATGAATCAGGATAGAGACGACGACAAAACGCTGCAGTCGCTTCCCGCCGCGGCGGGAGGAATGGATTACGGACGAGCTAGCCACGGGGTTTGTGCTCCAGTTTGAAACTGACGTTGCCGATGCCCGCCAGCCGGGCGGCGTTCCAGACCTGAATAACCCGTTCGTACGGCGTGCTGCGATCGGCCTTGATGACGACTACCGCGGGCCGGCGGTCCCGGGCCTGGTTTTCGGCGTAGCGCCGGAGATCGGCCACCAGGTCCTCGGGATTCGCATAGTCCGCGGCGCCGGGTTTGGCGGCGACGGCGCCGTCGTCGCGGACCAGCACCCACATCGCGTTTTCGGCGGGAATAACGTCCGGCTTGCTGGCCTGCGGCAGGTGAATATTGAAGCCGTAGTCCTCGACGAAGGTACTGGCGATCATGAAAAAGATGACCAGCTGGAAGATGATGTCGATCAACGGGGTCAGGTCGAGCCGGTTGCGGCCGGGTTCGGCGATCTGCAGTTTCATAGCGCCTCCTGCACGACCTTGTCGACGCGCTCCGCGAGGGCAGTCGGCGACGTCGGCGCGGCGGCGGCTTTCTCTACGGCTGCCGGCAGCGCTTCCCGGCTGACGCCGCCCTTCGCGGCCGCCTTCAGCGTGGCCATCAGGACCTCCTCGGTCTCGTCGGTGATCTTCCGGATCTTCGCCCGCAAGAGGGCTTCTCCGATCACGGCGGGGATCGCCACGACCATGCCGCCGACGGTGGTGATCAAGGCGACACTGATGGCCGCGGCTACCTGCTGCTTGTCGACGCCGGCGGCTGTCAGCGTGCGGAAGCCGCCGACCATGCCGACGACCGTGCCCAGCAGACCGAGCAGGATGGCGACCCGCCCGCCGGTGTTCAGGATAATCATATGGTCCCAAACCTGTTTCAGCCGGCGTTCCGCGGCACCCGTCAAGGCCGTCTCCAGATCGGCCGCCAGAAAGCGGAACTCATCGATGCCCTGGGCGATGATGGCGGCGGCCAGGCTCTTGCCGTTGCCGGCTTCGCGTTCGGCTGTTTCCAGTTCGCCGGCGTCGAGCGCCTTGAGTACGGGCTCAAGCTCGTCCTCATCAATGAATCGGCGCTGGCGCAGATGGATGGCGCGCTCGATGATGATGGCCCAGGTGACGATGGAACAGAACAGGATCGGCCACATGATCGGGCCGCCGCTGAGGAACTGATCGAAGAGCATTTGCATGGTGGTACTCCGGTGTTGTGGTGCTGATGCGAATTCAGTAGTTCGACCAAGGGCAGTCTCCGGCTGTTTCCGCCCACAGGAACCAGGTCAGCCGGTTGACCGATTCACAATGACCGTCCCAGTAGGCGGCGTTGGTCTTGCTTTGCGTATCGCTCAAGACAAACGGGGTCAACATCATCTGGTTATTCGGTTTGACGTAGTGATTGGCCGCGTAGGTCTTGTCGAACAACGTGCCGCCGGCCCACCAGGTGTCGAATGCGTGACGGGTCATACCGCCGAAGTTGCAGCCGGCATAGTAGTAATCGGTCCCGCCGAAGTCCGTGAACCCCGTTGAAAACTCACTGTAGAGGTGCTTCGCTGCCGGATTCCTGAGGCGCCGGGCCTTGACGAAGTATTCCCATTGCCAGGCGCCCATTTCCGGGTTGTGGTCGATGGTCGAGGGCACGGAAATCCGCACATAACCCCAAGCGTAGGCTTCACCGGGCGGTTTGGACGGACAGTGCACCAGATCCAGCGGCATGTCATAGTGGTTTTCGAAGACCTGCGGCCAGATGATACCGTTGGGGTTCGACGTCATGCTGACGGGATTGTAGTGCACGAATTTGGTGTAGACGAGACCGTCATAGTCGTCGCTGTAAAGGACGGGATACTGCACCAGTTGCTTGCCGTTGACCAGGCACTGGGTGAGCTTTGCGGTGGCGCGCGCGCGGCCGAGCACCGGGAGCAGCATGCTGGCCAGGATCGCGATGATCGCGACCGCCACCAGCAATTCGATCAGGGTAAACCGCGGTGTTCTCATCTCTCTATTTCTCTTGAATCAACCGGTTTGGGGCATTGAACAATCTGGAAATCTGAGAGATTGCCGTAGTGCACGGAGCCGGCCTGGCGCCAGGACAGGCCAACCCGGAGGTAACGAGCGGTGATCGCGACCGGCTTGCCCGGCTGGTTCCGGCTGAGCGGCTTGTAAGTCTTGCCGTCGGTCGATTGTGTCCAGTCAGCGCCGCGGTAGTTGGTGGTCGTGAAGCTTTGGTAGAGGAGGACCCGGATGGTGTTGTCCGGACGGGGCCCCAGCAGCTTGTCCAGGTCGTAGACGACAAAAGCATTGTTGAAATTGGCAGCACCGTCAAGCGCACCGAGGACGCGGGACGAGCCGATATTGTGGATCTTCACGCGACTGGTCTTCACCGCATCCTGCTTGAAACGGGGTTTGTTGAAGTTGTCCGCGTAGAAAACCGGATCGGCGCCTTTCGTCTCGCAATGGAACACCCGGCCCTCGCCGGGACGCAGGGAAAACGTGGTTTCCCGCCACAGCCCAGTGGCCGTCAAGGAGATCCTGCGGCCGCCGTCGGCTTCGCGCAAACCGACGATGTTGGGCGTGAACACCAGCGTTGCTTCCAGTGGTTTTTCGCCGTGGGGCGGGCCGACGGCGACCAGGACGCGCTCGCCGGTTTGAGGATGACGATGGAGGCCGAGCAGGACATTGGTCTTCGGGTTTTTGAGCCAGACTTCACGGTTTGACGCAGGCTCCAGGGGCGCGAGCACAGACCTCAGGGCGCGGATCTCAGCGAAGGCGTCGGCCATGGCTTCGTACTGCGGCGTCGACCGGCCGTCGGCATGGATTAGTCCTCGGGGAGCGCCGGAATTCCAGCGTTCCCGGCGCGCGGCGGGGAGTTTGCAGGGCTTGGCTTTGGGGTTGCCCTGGCCGACGGGCCAGCGGTAGAGGAAATAGAAGACACCCTTGCCGCCGACCGCCATGGTAGCCCAGGCCTGCCAACGCATGCCGCTGGGGCTGGGCATGACCCAATGCGGGGCACCGCCCGGGAGATAGACGATGTTGCCTTGTTGATCAAGCTCCCACGGCCCCCAGGGCTCCTGATAGGCCTGGCCCATGATCCAGCCCGGTCCGGGTTGGCGCACCAGGTTGACGCCGGACGTGCGCCAGATGTCGCGAGGTGTTCTGCCGTAGCCGTTCGGATTGCCGGGGCTGAAAAACGGGTAGATGTCGCAGGCGAGAACGTCAAAGCCCGCTTTGCCGGCGGCGTCGGTGTCGCGCCACATGACGACGGTGGTCACCGGCTCGCCGGGGGCATGTTGTTTCCAGGCGTCGACATAGGTTTTCATCTCGCCCATGTAGGAGGTCCTGGGCTCGTCGCCCAGACCCCAGGCGATCGGCGGCGGCGCGTCGCCCCAGCCGGCGAAGGTGTCCTTGATCAGTTTCTCGTGATTGCCTTTGCGGATATGCGGGACCTCCCCGGCCAGGTGGGCGATGGAGGCCACGACGTAGATCCCGTGCCTGGCGGCCCGCCGCGCGAATTCCGCGGTCTCGGCCGCCGAACGATGCGTCAGCCAGACGGCGTTGCAGTGATGCGCGGCCAGATCTTCCAGCGAGGCGTCGATGCGATCCCAGTCGAGTTCTTTGTCGTCGGTCTGCCAGAGATATTCGCCGGCCCAATAGACGCCGAAGGGCATAAAGGTCGCCTGGCGTTGAGGGGTCTGCGGCCAGTCCTCGCGCGTCAGGCCGACCTGCGGGTCGATCTTCACGGGTTTTTGTCGCGAACCCGCCGGTTTCCGCCGGGCAACGCCGGCGGCGTCGGGAGGTGAGGTCCGGCAACTGAAGAACGCGAGAGCCAGACCGCCGGCGGCCAGTAGAGCTGTCAGTCGCAAACGGATGTTTCGCATCGTCATCACTCCTTTCCGCTGTCTTTTGCCGGCTTGGCATTGGCCTTCAACTGCAGGCGGAGAATGGTGCCGGAACCGGGTGCAAGTTTGACGCGGACCTGACGGAAGGGTTTGCCGATCGGTTCCCAGGAATGCACCGGTTTGGTGATCGGCGGCAGATCGGCGCCGCTGACCAGGTCCGTTACGGTCTCGACGTCGCGGATGATGTTGACCGGCACCACATCCTCCTTTTTCAGTTCGCCGCTGACGACGACCGCGTACCAGTTGTCCTTGTCGTCCTGAAACGTGCGGACCAGGTCGCCGACCCGCGGCCAGCCCTTCGAGTGGAACGCGACGAATTGGTCGCTGGGCCTGAGCTGCTGAATCAGGGCACTGACTTTGGCCAGGCGGCCGAAGCACTCGCCCATGGCCTCGTACTGCGGGGTCGGTCGGCCGTCCGGATAGAGAATGCCGCCGGGCGCCCCGGAGTTCCATTTCTCCTTGACGCCGAACGGCAGCCGTTTGTCTTCCGGCATCGGCGCCGGGTCCGGTCCCGGCTTGCCGGGGGCGAAGATGAGGGAGAACAGGAAGATACCGCGCGCGCCGGAGGCGACGGCGGCCCAGTTCTGCCACTTGACCTCGGCCGGGGTCGGCATGCGGAAATGCGGGCCGGCGCCGGGATAGTAGATAATGTTCCCTTTGTCATCATAGTTGCGCGCGCCCCAGGGCTCCTGGAAGACCGCGCCCATGAACCAGGCCTTCATCTTCTGGTGGTTCCCGGTCCGGCGCACCATCGACTCGACGGCCTCGTTCAGATAGTCGACACTCTCGGCGAAATTGTCGGGGCCGTTGGGGTTGCCGGCGGAGAAGTAGGGGTAGATGTCACTGCACACGGCGTTGAGCCTGCAAAGTTCGACGGCGCTGGGCACATCGCCGGCCATGACCACAGTGGTAACGGGCTGCCCGGCTTGGCGCCAGGCGGCGGCATACGGTTGCATCTCGTGCATATAGGACGCGCGCGGTTCGTCGCCCAGTCCCCACATGATCGGCGGCGGCGCGTCGCCCCACGCCTGTAATGTGGTCTGAATCTGTTTCGCGTGGTTGCCGCGGCGGATATGCGGAACATTGCCGGCGAGATTGCCGAGCGAAGCCACCAGGTAGATCCCGCGTTTCGCCGCGAGCCGGGCAAATTGGGCTCCCTCTGCCGGCGAAACATGCGTCAGCCAGACGGCGTTGACGTGATGCGCTTTGAGACTGTCCAGGACCTCCTCGACCTTCTTCCAGTCAGGAGCGTTTTTGTTTGCTTTGTTGCGGAACGTGAACTCGCCGGGCCAATAGACGCCCAACGGCATGAAGTCCGGGCTTCGTTGCGGGAGTTGTTTCACGGCGGTTTCCTCCTGGCCGACGGCAGGCAGAACAAAGAGGGTGACGATGATGCTGAACACGAGGTATTTCATTGACGCTTCCTTACGTTGATCCCCATGATTACGGATTCAGTTGCAGGTGCAGGGATAGTTGCCGCAGAGATTGAAGTACTGTTCGGAATCGGCCGTGCCCCCCGACTGACCGTTGATGCTGCCGTGGGAGTAGCCGATGGTTTCGACGTGGCCCTCGAGAAACAGACGGTTGAACTGTTCCAGATCCATGCCGTGCCAGCCGCCGTTGCCGTAGCCGCTGTACATTTCGTAGATGTACTGCGGCGCGCCCGTCTTCGAATCACCCATCTGCATGGTCTTGTCCGGCTGCAGCACGTGATTGACTTTGGGCCAGCCGGCGTCCGGCTTCTCCTGGTACATACCCAGGTTGTGCGACCGATAATTGGTATTCGGGAAGCCGCCATGGAACGGCGGATTGCCGTCAAGCGTCGGCAGCCGCGCAGCCAGTCGCCGATTGTAATGATAGGACGTATCGCGGCCGCCGTAGGTGACGCCGTAAATCTCCATCATGGTGAAACCGTTGGGACGCGCCCGGTGGACATTCGGACACATGTCCATGTCCTCGATGCCCGGCGTGTACTCGGCCAACCCGTCCATGTAACTCCACTTCGCGCCGCAAGTCCAGCCGTTGTGCACGTTCCAGCCGCCGGCCAACTCCCAGTCCAGGATCACCGGGATCCGGCCGTCTTTGTCGTCCACGTGCAATGCCGAGGCAATCCCGAACTGCCGTAGATTGCCGACACACTGAATCGTGCGCGCCTTGTCCTTGACTGCCGACAGGGCCGGCAACAGCATGGCCGCCAGGATCGCGATAATGGCGATCACGACCAACAGCTCGATGAGAGTGAAGTCTCGACACTTCATGACGGAGTACTCCTACAATGCCGCCGCGACCGGCGACTGGTTTCGGCGATCAAATTCTTCTTCAGTGACGGCCGGCAGCCTGGTCGACGTCTCGGCGGCAGCACCGTCCGCCTGGCGGCGACAAACCTCGATACAACGGCGGAGCAACGCCAGCGTGTCGAAACCGATACGCTGGATCGGCAGGACACTGCCGGCACTCCAGGGGAAGTTGCATAGACCGGTCACGTCCAGATCACGCGGAACGCGGATGCCAGCGGCTACCAGGCCGGCACAGGCGTTCTCAACCAGGTTGTCGTCGAGAATGATCAAGCCGTCCGGCCGCATCGGCTGATTCAGATTAAAAAGCAGTTCCACCGCATTCTGCACGGCGGTTGCCGGCTCCATAGCCAACTCCAGGTTCCAGAACGGATAAGTCACCATCTTGTGCTCGGCAAAACCAGCCTGCAGCCGTTCGCGGAATCCCGCATGAAAGTTCCCCGCCGTCGTGATGACGGCGATGCGCTTGCGACGCTGCGCCGCCAGACAGGCAATGCAGCGATCAATGAAGTCCAGGCTGTCAGGATAGACTGCCGCCCAACCCGGCTGCGGCGAACTCATGATTGACACCCGCGGCAGCCGGCAGTCGGCAAACGGCGCCAGCTGGTTCAATTGCCCCGGGATCGCGAAATGATAGATGATCCCGGCGAAAACGCGGCCGTCGATGTCGTCTCGCAAACGCTGCATCTCTTCCGCGTCGCCGTCGTCACGCACGTCGTGGTAGACGCGAATGCGGCAGTCGCCGTTGCTGATTTCATTGGCGGCATTGAGAATGGCGGTGGAAAACCGCGACCAGGCCTCGCCACCCGAACGGTTGGGAAAGACCAGGGCGTATTGATGTTGATGCGGCGGGCGGTCCGCGACGAACGTGCCGTTGCGACCGTCCGCACGGATGAAACCGTCCTGCTGTAACCGTTCGAAGCCCTTCTGCAGCGTGGCAATGCTGACGCCATACTGCTTCAGCAATTCCCGTCGTCCCGGCAGCCGGGCTCCAGGTCTCAGCTTTCCCGCCACGATCTCGCTGCGCAGGTCCGCCGCGATGATCTCATGCTTGACCCGTTCGTCTTTCGGAATCCGTTTTGATTTCGCCATGATTCCCGGCTGCCCTTGTTCTATATGCGATTGTTTCTTGTGCTAGAACAATACAATTTGACATGCAGAATGTCAAGCGGTTCCCGAAATCTTCGGAAAAATCGGCCGGCGCCGCCTGGGACCTGACCTTACGGCGCCATCACATCCGCCGAGATACCCATCTTCCACCGGTGCCACACACCCGCAACCCGGCAAGCCGGCCATCTGCTTTGCGACAACCGACATACTTGGTCGTTGCGGCTGAATATTTAAACAGCAGACCACGACACAAACCATGACGAGGAGAATCACCATGAAAAACAAAACGCGCAAGTCGATGTTGCGCTTAGCAATCCCTTTGTGTCTAACGGCCTGGGCCATGCTGATTGCCGCCGTCCTGGTGGCGCAATTCGGCACTGTGGAAGCCGAAGATGCCATGTCGGAACCCGCGTCGGTCAAAGCCCACTGGAAACAGGCGACGTTTGCCGGCGGCTGCTTCTGGTGCATGGAACCGCCGTTCGAAAAACTGCCGGGCGTCAAGTCGGTTCTCTCCGGCTACACCGGCGGCACCGAGGAAAACCCCACGTACAAAGAGGTGGCCCGCGGGCAAACCGGCCACGCCGAGGCCGTGCAGATCACCTACGACCCGATGGTCATCCGGTACAAGGACCTCCTTGCGGTATTCTGGCGCAACATCAACCCGACCGACAGCGGCGGTCAGTTTGTCGATCGCGGCAAACAATATCGGCCGGAGATCTTCTATCACAGCGACGCCCAGAAGCAGGCCGCGCTCGCCTCGATTAAACGGCTGACAGACGCGAACCGGTTCAAGGCCGAGATCGTCACGCCCGTCACCAAGGCAACCGCGTTCTATCCGGCGGAGGAGTACCATCAGGACTTCTACAAGAAGAACACGGCCCGTTACAAGCAGTACCGCAAACACTCCGGCCGCGACCAGTACATCGACAAAATCTGGGGCAAAGACCGCGAATACAGAGTGCCTGAACGCAAGCGCACCTATACGAAGCCTTCCGATGCCGAACTGCGGAAACGTCTGACCAAACTGCAATATGCCGTTACCCAGCGGGACGCCACCGAGCGTGCCTTCCAAAACAAGTACTGGGACAATAAAAAGGCGGGAATCTACGTCGACATCGTCACGGGCGAGCCGTTGTTCAGCTCGACCGACAAGTTCAAGTCCGGCACCGGCTGGCCGTCCTTCACCCGACCGCTGGAGACAAAGCACGTAGTCACCAAAGTGGATCGCAAACTGGGCATGACGCGAACGGAAGTGCGTTCCAAGCACGGCGACTCGCATCTGGGTCATGTCTTCAAGGACGGCCCGGAACCAACCGGCCTGCGGTACTGCATCAACTCGGCCGCACTCCGCTTCATCCCCGCGGAAGAACTCGCCGACGCCGGGTACGGCGAATACGCCAGGCTGTTCAAGGAGTAGTCCTCGATAGGGGTAGGAAAGGGGCCCGTCATTGGGCACCTCCCCTCCCTCCGAACCGTACGTACGGTTTTCCCGCATACGGCTCTCCGGTCAGTGAGTCCTTCGAAAAGACTGACGATCGTGAGCATGGGCATCGACCAACGAGAAGAGCCCATGCGCGGCAAAGAAGGAATTTGGCCATCGTTCGTGATCGGTAAGACATTTGCCGGAGCCCTTATGCTTCTTGTGCCGTTTGCGCAGGATGCGTCGAAGGGGTTGAGAAACACGTTCGCTAGCAGAGGACTGATGACGCCGCCTTGTGGGACGCCATCCTCTGGCTGCCAGTAAGCAAGCCCATCGAAAATTCCCCGCTGCAGGTACAGCTCCAGCAGGTCCAGGATCCGCCCATCACCGATCTGCT
>CAYLNH010000213.1:0-12869 GCA_964384625.1 uncultured Lentisphaerales bacterium | reverse complement strand
CGTCGTCTCGACCGCGCATCCCTTCCTCCGTGGCCGCCGTCGTCTCGACCGCGCACCCTCCATTGACATCACCCTTCCGCTCCGGCAAATTAACCAGGAAAAATGACAAGCTACATCAGGGAGGCAGTTCCATGGCCGACAACATATCCGATCGCTTCTTTCAGCGCGGACGTGATTTCCTCGGGGTGGAGTACCCAATTCTCTGCGGGGCGATGACGTGGGTCAGCGAGCCAAAACTGGTGGCGGCCGTTTGCAACGCCGGCGGCTTTGGCTGTCTGGCCGGCGGCAACACGCCCCCGGATATCCTCGAAGCGCAAGTCCAAGAAACACGCGCCCTGACCGACAAGCCGTTCAGCGTAAATCTCATTACCATCGCCCCCGTCTACGCGGAACACCTGAAACTGGTGAGCCGCCTGAATGTGCCCTATATCATCTTTGCCGGCGGCTTCCCGCGCAAGAACGAGATTGAACTGGCGAAGGAGACCGGGGCCAAAGTCATGTGCTTCGCGTCTACCGCCTCGATTGCTCGTCGCATGATGCGCTACGGCGCTGACGCGATCATGCTGGAAGGCATGGAAGCCGGCGGGCACGTGGGCCACGTCAGTCTCGCCGTCCTGCTGCAGCAGGTCCTCTTCGAAGTGGATGATGTTCCCGTATTCGTTGCCGGCGGCATCGCCACCGGCAGGATGTGCGCCCACCTGTTTCTCATGGGCGCCGCCGGTGTGCAGCTCGGCACCGTGTTCGCCGTCTCCGAAGAGAGCTGCGCCCACCGCAACTTCAAAGAGAAGTTCATCAAATCAAACGCGCGTGACGCGGTCTCGACGCCGCAGTTCGACAGCCGGCTGCCCGTCGTTGCCGTTCGCGCTTTGCGTAACAAAGGCCTCGACGAGTTCGGCCAACTGCAGCTCGACCTGCTTGCCAAAATGAGCGAAGGCTCGATCAACCGCGCCAACGCTCAGGTGGAAGTCGAGAAATTCTGGATGGGCGCGCTCCGGCGCGCTGTGCAGGACGGCGACATCGACTACGGCTCGCTGATGGCGGGACAATCCGTCGGCCTCGTCCGCGAAGTCCAACCCGTAGCGCAGATCATCCAACGTCTCGTCGGCGAAACAGAAGTCGAACTGCAACGGGTCAAAACAACGTTGGACTAAGCCTTCCCCGCGAAGCGGCACCATCTGTTTGTATCATGAGCATCCCTGCTCATGCCTCTTTCGGCGCAGCCGAAGGCTAAGCGCAGCGCCTGCCACGCGAAGCGGCACTATCCCAATGTACGAGGTCCCCTGACTATTATGCGGGATACGATAGCGTCAACCGGAATCGCGGTGTGGAAGCCGCTCCTGGTTCTGTTGGCCAGCCAATGCCCGTTGTGGTTCCATATCCGTGAACGGGTTTGCTAACGCCAGTGGGACCGGAGCCGTATGCAATACGGCGCACCCAGGCTTCAGGTCAATGCCAACTGTGAACCCGATTTCGGGAACGGATTTGATGACGTCAGTTGGCCGCTACACCTTAAACAGGAACCGAATCACGTCCCCATCCTGAACCACATAGTCCTTGCCCTCGGTCCGCAACTTGCCGGCGGAACGGCAGGCGGCCTCACTGCCTTGTTCCACCAGATCCGCACAGGCAACGACCTCCGCCCGAATGAAACCCTTTTCGAAGTCTGTGTGGATCCGGCCGGCCGCCTGCGGCGCCTTCGCCCCGCGACGAACCGTCCAGGCCTGCACCTGATTCGACTGCACCGTGAAGAAGCTGATCAAGTCCAACGCTTCGTAGCCCGCACGGATCAGCTGCGGCAAAGCGCCTTCCACAATACCATACCCCTCAAGGAACTCCTGACGCTCCTCCTCTTCGAGATCGATCAACTCCGCTTCCATACGAGCCGAAATTGTGATCACAGGTGCACCTTTGGCATCTGCATACACCCGCAACGCCGCCACAAGCGCTTCGCTCTCAGCGGCGTCCTCGTCGACATTGGCGCAGTACACCACCTTCTTATCCGTCAGGAACTGCATCTCCGTGAAGAGCTCCTTTCGCAGTTCCGGCTGCTCGCACTTGAAGGACGCCGCCATATTGCCGGCGTTCAGATGCGTCAGGACCTCCTGCGCGTAGGCAATTACCGGGCGAAGTTTCACATCGCCCTTGGCCTGTTTGGTCAGCTTCTCGATCCAGTTCTCCAGCGTCTGGATGTCGCGCAGGAGGAGTTCCGTCTCGACAATCTCGACATCGCGCACCGGGTCCGGCGCGCCTTCGACATGCGCCACATTGCCGTCACTGAAACAACGGACGACATGCAGGATCGCGTCGGTCTCGCTGATATTCGCCAGGAACTGATTCCCCCTGCCTTCGTTCTTACTGGCGTTGCGCACGAGGCCGGCAACGTCAACGAAGTCCACGGTGGTCGGCGTGATCTTCTCCGGGTTGGTCACGTCAGCAATCTGCTGCAATCGATCGTCCGGCACGGGCACGCTTGCCTTGTTCGGTTCGATCGTGCAGAACGGGTAGTTCTCTGCCGCTGCCGCCTGCGTGCAGGTCAACGCATTCAGGATGGTGGACTTGCCGACATTGGGCAGCCCGACGATGCCGATGGATAGACTCATGCTTCGGTAACCGGTAATCAGTGATCAGTAATCGGTGTGAGGAGCGAGAATGAGATTGAGTATAGAGGGCTGGAGTGGATGCGTCAAGGCCCCCGCAAGGGCGGCAGCGGGCCATCACAAAAAACCCGTGAAAATCCCGTTTTTCCTATTGCCCGGGGCTTTCTCTTCTTTATAGTCGCAAGTTCTAGACTGGGAGGCAGCCAACTTGGCAACCTCCAAGTCCAGAGTGCCACACGTCAATCTGCCGATTCAGCGCGGGATGACGACAACGCGAAAGGTTCGCATTATGCAAGGCAAAGAACTCGTCCGTGCAGCATTCCGCTGTGAAGAAGTAGATCGGATCCCGTGGGTCCCCTTCGTCGGCTGTCACGCCGGCTCACTGGTCGAGACAGGTGCCGGGGAGTACCTGCAGTCCGAAGACCTCATCGTCAAAGGCATCCAGGCGGCAATCGACCGCTATCGGCCCGACGGCATTCCGATGGTGTTCGACCTGCAGGTCGAAGCCGAAGCCTTCGGCTGCGAGCTTAATTGGACGGATGAGAATCCACCGGCCGTCGTCAGCCATCCGCTGCGCGAAGACAAGACACTCGCCGACCTGCATATTCCGAGCCCTGACGCCGCCCGTATTCCGATCTGCCTGAACGCCACCCGCCGGCTGCGCGAGGCGAATCCTGACATCGCGCTGTACGGACTGATCACCGGCCCCTTCACGTTGGCCCTGCATCTGCAGGGGACCGACATTTTCATGCGCATGTTCGATGCGGTCGACCACGTGCATGAGTTGATGACGTTCTGCCGCGATGTCGCCATTCGCATGGCCGAGTACTATATCGACGCCGGCGTCGACATCGTCGCGGTCGTCGATCCGATGACCAGCCAAATCGGGCCGGACCAGTTCCGCCAGTTTGTTACACCGTATGCCGCCGAGTTGTTTGATGCGATCCGCGATCGCGAGACGTTGAGTTCCTTCTTTGTCTGCGGCCATGCCCAGCAGAATATCGAAGTCATGTGTGACTGCAAACCGGATAATGTCTCGATCGACGAGAATATTCCGCTCGACTACGTCCGGGATATCTGCCTGGGCCGCGGCATCAGCTTCGGCGGCAACATGCAGTTGACTACCGTGTTGCTCCTGGGCCAGCCGGTGGATGCTCAGAAAAATGCACTGGCCTGCATGAAGATCGGCGGGAAGAAAGGCTTCATCCTGGCCCCCGGCTGCGACCTGCCGTATGCCACACCGGCGGCTAACCTTGAAGCCGTCGCCAAACTTGTTCACGACCCCTATGAACAGGAAATCGCCGAGACCCTCGCCGACTCCGAAGCCGACGGTGAAGTCCTGGATATGAGCGAGTACGGCGAGTTCGACAAGGTCATCGTCGACATCATCACCCTGGACTCGGAAGGCTGTGCGCCCTGTCAATACATGGTGGAAGCCGTGAAGTCCGTGGCGCCCCAATTCGAAGGCATCGTCGAATGGCGTGAGCACAAGATCAAATACAAAGAGGCGCTGGTGTTCATGACCTCATTGTGGGTCAAGAATATCCCGACCATCTGTATCGACGGGAAGATCAAGTTCGTCTCGCGCATCCCGAAACGCGAAGAACTGATCGAAGCAATTCAGGACCGCATCTTCGAGAAACTGCGGGTCAAAATCCGCAAGCGCCGAGCCTGCCTGTACCTCGCCGGCAAAGACGAAGAACAACTGGCCACCGTCCGCACCAATGCCGACAAAGCCGTCATGGAACTTGGCGCCGATGTCGAAGTCCGGCTCGTCACCGAACCGGACAATATCGCGCGCCTCGGCCTCCACGAGAACCAGTTGCCGGCCATTGTCCTCGGTCGCTTCCAACTGAAGTCCGCCTGCCAGGAACCCAGTGTCGCCATTGTCAAAGAATGGTTGAAAGACCTCTGATCCGGTAGGCCGTCAGACCATACCGCCGTGCGAGAAGGTTTAGAATGACAATCCCGATTGTCCTGATCACCGGCTATCTCGGTGCCGGGAAGACGACGTTCCTCAATCACCTCCTGCAGCTGCCGAAGATCCGGAAGAAAGACGTCGCCCTTATCATCAACGAGTTCGGCGAACTCGGGGTAGACGGGCAGCTGGTGCAGGCAGACGAACGGCCGGTGTTCGAACTGAACAAGGGCAGTCTGTTCTGCATCTGCATCAAGACCGACTTCCACAAGACACTGCGGGCGATCGCTGACGAGGTGCAGCCCGAACTCGTGATCGTCGAGGCAACCGGCATGGCTGAGCCCCGCGATCTTCAGGACTTCGTAGACGAGCCGGCGTTGGCTGCGGCGTTCGCGATCCAGGCGAATGTCTGTCTGATCGACGCCGAGAACTTCATCAAGGTGGCGCCGATGCTGCAGGCCGCCCGCCGGCAGACACAATGGGCCGATGGCCTGGTGATCAACAAGACCGATCTGATCCCCAAGGAGGACCTGGAGCAACTCCAGCAGGTCCTTCGCCAGATGAATCCACGAGCGCCGCAGGAATGTGTCGAATACGGCCGGATCCCCTCCGGTTTCATTGAGAACCTGAAGCACGAAATCCAACGGGCCGACACCCTGCAGGCGCCACCCGATCCGGTTTTCTCAGAAACGTTTTCCACGGCGTTGAAAGTAGACCGTGAACAATTCGAGCAGGTCGTCAACGAAATCGGCAAGGACCTCCTTCGATTGAAGGGGCAGATCGACTTCGGCAACGGCCCGGAGTTTGTGGAGGTGGTCAACGGCAAGCTGACCATCGATCACAACTCCCGCGTCGACTTCGGCAATACCTCCTTCGTCGCCATCGCCTGGCGCCTCCGCCAAGCCGAATTGCGCGAACGCATCGAAGCAACGTGGAGCTGAAGTTCCAGCGAACCAAAGAGGCCCAGCGGGCCGACTCGAGGTAGCCGGGGGTGAAGCCCCCGGACAAATAACACACACCCAAACGCAGCCCCGTTGGGGTGAAGCAATCGACTGCCTCTCAGTCTTCCTTCGGCTGCTTCACAATCGTCGCCGTCAGCCAGATCAGAACCGGTGACTCGATCTTCTCAGCATCCTCCTTGGCGTCGTCGCTGTGCGCTGTCGGCTTGACGATACCCAGGATGATAGAACAGCTATCAGGCACGGTCACCTCAGTGCGCGATTCGCGGACGAGAAACCTCGGGTAGGTCTTCGCTTTGCCATAGCCCTTGTCGTGCCCATCGACTTTGACGTACTTCGGATGTAGCTCTAAACCGATGTGTCGACCGTTCTGCGCCACTTGTGGCGTGACCGTGAGCGTGACACCAAGGTCCTCACGTGGTTCGCCGAAGGTCGGCGTGTAGAAGTCTGCACACACCTTCGCATCCTTGTCTGGCATCTTGATCTTTGGTTCCTCGAAGTTCTCAGGGAAACGCCTCTCAACAGTTGCGCTCACCCACGTTTCCTTCCCGGATTGCACCGTCGAGGTCGCTGATGCGAGAATCTTCGTCTTCGGTTGCTTGCGCAGCGCAGTAAAGACCTTGCTTGCAGCTCCTGGTTTCATGAGGCGCGGAATCTTCTTCCCGAGTGGAGTGTTCTCCGGATCTGCCGGTGGGCCGCCGTCCAGTCCCCACTTCGCGGCGATGCCGGCGTCAATGCGGACAAACAACACTGAGATCTCCACTTGAGGAATCGGGGGGTACTCCTTGACCGGCCGGTCATCGTCGTCGCCTTGACTGAACGCCAAGATCGTGCATAGGAAGGTTGCGGCAAGGACAAAGTGCAGTCGGATCTTCATCATGGATCTCCTCGCGTCTTGGCTGTTGCTCCCTGGCTCCATCCGGTCTGCCTCGGGGGTTCTCATCTCTCCCATGCGTTTGCAGGACGTCTCCCACCCCCTGCTTCTTAGAGCGAGACCGGGGAATCCGCATACATTTGCAGAATACCGCTGGCGAACACACGGGAAAACAGAGGAGTGCCTACGGTGTCTTGCGTAAGATCGCGGCCAGTGCCGATTGTGGCCTGTGCAACGCTTCAGCGTTGATACCTGATCCACGCCAGACCTGGAGTGGGCCCGCGGCCAACCCCGGGCGACAATCTCTCATGCCTTCAGCGTGGAGAAGGCGGGGTGACAGTGTGGTCCTGCTGTTTGCCCTTGGGCTTCAGCGGGATCTCGGCGAAGAGCACTTTGGGTTTGCGGTCGGAGTTCACCTGGGCGAGGACTTTGCCCGTGTGATCGTAGATGGCACTGTAGCCGGCGCCGTCCCAAGTTGCGCCTTTGAGCGGCGACGACCAGTTGGCGGCGATTACTGCATAGCCGTTGGGTTTCACGTGGCGCATGGGGAAGATGTTCTTGAACCAGTTCTTCGTGTTGCCGCCGTACCACGCAACCGAATAGAGAAGAATGTCCACTTTCGCTTTGGCCAATTTCTCCGGCAACGAGTGGACTTCGTAGCAGATCATCAAGCCCAGGCGGCCGTATTCGGTGTCGACGACCTGCAGGTCCTTTTCACCCTTTGTGAAGACATTGGCATCGCCCGGCAACCACCAGACCTGTTTGCGGTGATGACCAATAATCTTGCCCTTCGGGTTGAAGAGGATCTGGGCGTTGTAGAAGTCTTGCCCATGCCTCTCAATCATGCCGATGCACAAGTACAGCTTGTGCTTCTTTGCCAATGCACTGAAGTGTTTCGTTGACGGCCCGGGTATGGTCTCGGCAAACGGCGCAACGGAACGGAAGAACTTCTCCGGCTTCGCTGCACTGGTCCAGGCAATGTCGTTGATCGGGTCGAGGTAGCCCTGCACGGCACATTCCGGGGTCACAACAATTCTGGCGCCGTGCTTGCCGGCGATCTGGATCATCTTGGTGAGCAACTTGCGATTGTACTGGACCTCCCCCATCGGGTTCCAACACTGCAGGGCTGCAACCTTAACGGTCTTCACAGCCTTGTCCTGCGACCACGTCGACACGCAAAACAGGATGACGGAGATGAGGATAAGATGAATTCGCATCGCCGAATAGCACTCCTTCCACGCAAAAGACAACCTGGTTCCACAAGCCACATATGGCAAGGCGTCTCAAATTAGAGTACCTAACACCTTGAAGCACTGCCCCTGACCGGAATTGCGCGGTGAACTACTTGGCCAAACCCTCGAGCTCAACCGTCATCTCAACAGCATTGCTGAGAACCTTGTTCGGATAGTCCTTGCCGACATCGAAGTCAAGTCGTTTGATGGTCCCCGTCAACGTGACCCCCTGCATCTTCACCCCCTTTTTCATCGGATGATCGACCACGTCGGACATCTTGATCTTGAACTCAACGGGCTTGGTGACACCGCGAATTGTGACCTTGGCAATCAGTCGGTCGCCGTGGTGCTTGAGCATTTCGAACTGCGCCTTCGGATGTTCTTTCGTGTGGAAGAAGTCGTCTTTCCTGAGGTGCTTGTCGCGCGCTTTGCTGTTGGTGTCGATCGACGTAACATCGACTTCACCGGCAAAGGCCGTGAGCTTCTCGTTCTTGTCGTCAAGCGTCCACGTGCCCTTGAATGTGCCGAAACTACCCTTCGTGTTGCTCACCATCATGTGTTTGATGGAGAAGTTCACGCTGGAGTGCACCGGGTCCACTTTGAATTCGCCCGCAATCAAAGCCGTCTCGACCAACACCATCACCGCCGCAATCGCAAGTACCCTGCTCATCGCTGTTCCTCCGTTTATTGACTGAAACTCTCTGCCCTTCCACGCATGTAGTCAGGCTGAGGCCCGATCGATGTCACGGCAAGATCATTCGACAGCCCCACCTGCAAGCTGCAGACTCACCGTAACATCGCGGCCGATAACCGCTGTAGAGTAGCTCTTGCCGACGTCGAAATCAAACCGGTCCAGAGTTCCGGACAACGTCAGGCCATGTCTGCGCCTGCCGTTTTTCTCGACTTCGTACAGGCGTGCCGCGAGTTTCATCTCTTTCGTTACTCCCCGTATCGTAACCTTGACCGTCAGCGTCCCTTTGGTCCCGTCACCAACGTACTTCGTCATCACAAAGGAAATCCTGTCGCTGTTCTCTGCATCGAAGAACTCGGCCGCCCGCAGGCGTTTGTCGCGGCTTTTGCTGTTGGTATCAACCGATTTCGTTTTTACCGTTCCCCGTAAATCCTCGAGGACCCCGGTCTTGGCGTTGATCCGCCAGAAGCCGCTGAACTCACGAAAGCGGCCGCGAATGTTGGTGAAGATGAGGTAGGCCGCCAGAAAGCGAATGCTCGAAAGCTCTTTGTCGGCGCGGAAATCACCGGGTCGAGCCGACGTCGCAAACAACAGCAATGCCGCAACGACTGCCGGTATACATTTGATTCTCATTGGGAATGCCTCCATGAATTTTCGCCTCCAAGCGAATATTGGTCGGCAAACCGCAGGTTTCGTCCGGGCTCCGTATAGAATCCATTCAGATCCCGTTAGACTTGAGGTCACGCAGCTGAAGCATGCCGAACCATCCCTCGGCCGACTTGACGCCCATACCAGGAACAGCCACTGTGCCGACGATCATCAACTCAGGAGAACTCACTGTGAACCAGAAACTCGCACCGCTTTTCGCCCGCCGCAGTATCCGCAAATACGAAAACCGCCCCGTCGACGACGATCTGATTCAGGACCTCCTTGAGGCCGCCATGGCAGCGCCGTCGGCTTGCGCCAAAGACCCATGGCGATTCCTGGTTATCAAGGACCGCAAGGCCCTGGCCAAGGTGGCTGCCGGTCTGGCCCATGGCGCGATGCTGGCTGATGCCGGCGTCGGCCTTGTGGTCTGCGGCGACATCGATGCGGCTCACGGCAACCTCGAGAGCTACATGCTCCAGGATTGCTCGGCTGCCATCCAGAACCTGCTGCTCGCCGCATCCATGCTTGGCCTGGGCGCCGTCTGGCTCGGCGTCCACCCGCGCGAGGACCGTCTGGCGCATATCCGCCAGTTGTTCGACCTGCCCGCCAATATCATCCCGGTCGCCGCCGTCGCTGTCGGCTGGCCGAATGCTTCAGCCATGCCGCGTACGCGGTACGACGAGACCTACGTCCACCGCGAACAGTGGTAGCTGTCCCCCGCAAAAAGGGTGCGGAATCCGGTTCCTGCTCTCCGCGAGGAACCCCCAAGCCCAGTTTGTGGAGTGTCAGGGGAATCTTTTCGCGCGGGGTAGAGCTATCCCCGCGTCTGGCGGAACGCAGTCGGAGAAAGACCGGTGAAGCGTTTGAACTGCCGCGAGAACGTGTAGCCGTCCGGATACCCCAGGCCGGCGGCGATTTCCTTCACCGTTCGGTCACTCTGAATGAGCCGCATCCGGGCCGCATCGATCCGCCGGCGAATCCGGTACTCTCCCGGCGAAACACCCATCTCGCGCCGGAACTTCTTCCGAAAACTCTCATACCCCAACCCCAACTTCGCGGCGATGTCGGGCACGCTTACTACCCCCTCCAAATCACCACTGAGAAGTTTGCACGCGGCCTCCAAACCCCGGCGAGACTGACTGTCTGCCTCCCGATAGTCGAGCACTCGGATATGTTGGATCAGTTCCTGCAGGTGGACAAAGACGGTCGGCAAACCAAGGTCACCTGCTGACTGCAACTCATCGCGCAATGCGGCAAAACGGTCGATAAGGGTTTGATCGACGCCCGGCTGGAGTACCGGTCGCCAGGGGTCAAGGCAACCCATATCCACCATCAGATTGTAAGCCGGCGTACTCACCGTGACGTAGCACTCAACCCACAGCTCCCCCGCCTCAACCGTGGTGCTGTGCCGCCGATCCGGCAAACGCTGAACGAAGCACCCCGGCTCCAACGCATGGGCGCAGCCCCAACTGTCCCAGTATTTCCCCGTCCCCTGAAGCACCAACAATGCTCCATACTTCGGAAAAACCGTATCACAGGCGCCCAAACTGCCAGGTTCTTTCGTCATAAACCCACATCCCAATTCTGCTGGTGGATTCCGAATTCCGAGTGTTCGGAAGACGGCATAGTTGTCAGGAAAATCAAGCATTACTGTAAAATTGCCCGCTTTCTTCGTAGCGCCGAGCAACAGACATCGGCCGCGTGGGTGTTACCAAATATAACATCATAATAACCATTTACACCATTTCCCGGAGCTGTTGCGGCATCATTGTTGAAGGCAGTGCAACTTCTAACAAGATCAGGATGTGCCCGATGAATGCGAGAGAAAACCTGCTGAGCCTGTACCGCCGCCAGGGCTGGTCCTTCGCTCCCGTGAATCTCAACCTGTGCCCGTCACTCCGGCAGGAATACAAGGCCCGTGCCGGCGACACGCCCCTGGAGGAGTACTTCGACTATCCGGAGGGGTTCGCTGAACGCGCGGTTCCAGCCCCGAAACTCGCAGAGCAGGAGCCGGTGGACTGGCTGGCATACTACCCGGACGGCGTGGCTGAAGGCACCCGGTTCAGTTGTTGGGGGGTCGCCCATGAACCCGGCAGTGCCGCCGCCGCGCACATGACTCGTATGCGCCACCCGATGGCATCTCTGGATTCGCTCGAACAACTGCAGCAATATCCTTATCCCGAATTCGACACCAACAGTATCGACCACATCCGCGACGGGGTTGCCGCAGCCCATGCAGCCGGCAAGGCGGCGATCGGACACATGGCCTGCACGATTTGGGAAACAGCCTGGTACATGCGGGATATGACGAAACTGATGATGGACATGGTCATGGAAGATGAAAAGGCTGTCTTCCACCTCGACCGGGTAACGGATCTGGCGGTTCAGCGAGCCGGTGCCTTTGCCTGCGCTGGAGTTGATATCCTGCACCTGGGAGATGACGTCGGCATGCAGCAAGCCATCATGATGTCCGAAGCGATGTACCGCGAATGGCTCAAGCCACGGCTGGCCAGAGTTATCGCGGCAGCCCGGGCCGAAAAGCCCGACATCCTGATCTTCTACCATTCCTGCGGTTACGTCGAACCATTAATCGACGATCTCATCGATGCCGGCGTCGACATTCTCAACCCGGTCCAGCCGGAATGCATGGAGTTTGAGGAAATTCACGTGAAGTACGGTGACCAGCTTTCCTTCAACGGCACCCTGGGGACACAAACGACAATGCCGTTCGGCACGCCCCATGACATTCGCGCGACCGTTCACCGAAGCCTTGCGATCGCCGGTGCAAAAGGTGGACTGTTCTGCTGTCCTACCCACCTCCTTGAGCCGGAGGTGCCGTTCGACAACATCGAGGCGTATGTCCAGGCCTGCAAAAGCTTCTGTTGCGCTGTGGCCTAAGCATCAGACACAGCACTTGACCAAGGCTCTGGCCAAGACATCTCGCTGACGTACCAGGTGCCATCGGCTCGGCTTCTCGCTTACCGCGCGGATAATCTTCCGTCGTTCAAGCTTGTCGAGGTGCCGCGCCAAAGCGCGGCGCGAGTAGCCTGATTCCGCAAGCAATTCATGGGTCGTTCTGTCCCCTTGGTGCAGGATCGAGATGATCTCCAATCGACGCGGGTGCGTGAAGGCGGTCAGTGTAGCGATGACCGAATCAGCAGTCTGCTGATCCCTCACCAGAACACGCTTCAAGGCCCGCAGGATGACCTTTGTTTCGGGGATCGACGGATTGGGTTTGGCTGAGTACATGACATACCGGCTCACGCGTTCCGAAGAGGCGAGACCACGTGCCTGCAGCATCCGCAGATACTGGCCTGTCAGCCGTGGGCTCATATCAGCAATCGCAGCGATCTGACCAATGGTCCCGCTTGTCCCGGAAAGCAGAATTCGCATCAACTCAATTCTTCGTTCGTTCGCCAAGACCCGGCAGGACCGCCAGATCGTTGGCCGCAGTTGTACTCCCATAGCCACACTCCTGTTGAGTTTATTTGATCCCAAGTAGCGTCTCCGCCATCCTTCCAATGCAGTGGTATCGACTATACTGGAAGCTGTGTTTGACGCAACACGCGTCCTCCCCCTTGGCGAAAAAGGACCCTCTCAGCAACTTGTCTGATCTTGCTCGATGCGTGCAATCTGCGGTCGTTTCGAGTAGACAATCAGTGATATGACTGAACTCTCCGGAGCCTGCCGACGGGGACAGCTAATGCCGCCATCGACAAATGGCCCCCCCGAGCAGAGTATGCCAAGCGGGATGACTACGGCAATATCGGTAATGGGCGCGCACTGCGGGGTGTGCCTGCGGCGACTCCTGGCGACGCTGTTTATGGGCGCACTCTGCGGGGTGTGCCCGCGGCGACTCCTGGCGGCGCTACTTATGGGCGCACCCTGCGGGGTGTGCCCGCGGCGACTCCTGGCGACGCTGCTTATGGGCGCACTCTGCAGGGTGTGCC
>CAYLNH010000212.1:0-12956 GCA_964384625.1 uncultured Lentisphaerales bacterium | reverse complement strand
TCTCACCTGCGCATCCACCCTCCTACCGTAGCCGCAGCAGTCCCAACTGCGCATCCACCCTCCTACCGTAGCCGCAGTTGTCTCAACTGCGTCCCCTCCTACCGCAGCCGCAGTAATCTCACCTGCGCATTCTTCCCCCTGCTACCGTAGCCGCAGTTGTCTCAACTGCGTCCCCTCCTACCGTAGCCGCAGTTGTCTCAACTGCGCATCCTCCCACCGTAGCCGCAGTTGTCCCAACTGCGCATGCTCCCTCCTACCGCACCCGCAGTAATCTCACCTGCGCATTCTTCCCCCTCCTACCGTAGCCGCAGTAATCTCACCTGCGCATTCTTCCTCCTCCTGCCGCAGCCGCAGTGGTTTCAACTGCGCACCTTCTGAGCTCGGACTATTGCGCCGGCTTGCTCTTTTCCAATCTGGCGTTGCCGCTGCCCTTGGCGAACGCCGACAACACCGCCACCATCAAGGCGACTTTGACCGAGGTCAGCCAGCCGATATCGCCGGCAACCAGCCCCTGGTCGACGGCGCCCGGGAACAGATCCGGAATGGTCCAGGCCCACATCAACTTCACCAGGAAGATCATCAGGACAAAGACGACAACAGCGACAACCAGGCCGGTCAACAGACAGCCGGTGATCAGAGTTTTGGTGAACATATGGTTTCTCCTCCGTATTGTTGGAATGGGAAAATGTAGAACCGCAAAATGCAGACGGAAACACCAAGTGCTTCTTTCCGATGCCGTTGATTCCGGACTGTATCGTGAGCATCTGCTCCGTGCTCCCCGCCTATGCGTGGGCCGGCTCACGCATTCCGCGCGCAGCGCGCTCGTGGCCGCGGTCGTCTCGATCGCGCAGACTCTCTTCGACGAGAGTCGACTGGACTCTGTTGATTGTATCGGAAACTACCCCTCGATCCGCGTCTCGATCGATCCGGAAACAATCGGTTCCTTCAGGAACAGCCGCAGGCGCGAGACGGATTCGCCCCAGATCGCCGTCAGTCGGGCGTCGGTGCAGGCGATCTCCTCGACTTCCGCCCGGAGAACGCCGCTGTCAAAGGAGATCCTTCCCGATCCCGAGACTTCATTGCGCGGCAGTTCGCGTTGTGTCAACTCGATCAAGCCGTCGCCGATTGTAACGCCGCAGGCGGTCATGAAACTCAGGTAGACTTCACCCGGCGCCGCGGCCAGCTCGAAGTCCTCCCGGACCGTCACATCCCTGCCGCGATTCAGCCGGATCGTCCGGCGCCAGCTCTTGATGCCGGCATCTTCCCCGTGGGCGCCGGCGATATCCAGACACAATGTTGTGGCGTCGTCGGCGACCTCACAGGAGACATCGGCGGCAGCAAACTCGCGTCCGGGTTGCTGCTGCTGATCATCCACGGTCGGCAGATTGTGGTAGCGCGACTGCATCGTCCAGATGTCGTAGCGCTCCGCACTGAAGGTTTGGCGGCGGTATTCCTCGACACCCACATCGATCAACAACGGCTTGCCGTTGGTGTAGACAATGAAATGCCCGATGTCGTTGTGGTTGTGACTTTCGTTGTTGTGTCCGCCCTTGGCGGCCAGTGTGAGGCCCTTGCTGCTGCCGGCCTGGTCGCGGGCGACCATCACCTGAATATCCGGCAGCCAGGTATCGCGGACCAACGGCGCGGTTGCCGTGGTCTGCTGCAGTTCCTCGTACAGGGACAGCGTCGGCAGGGCTCGCAGCAGGGATCCCTTGCCGGAACCGCGGTTCTGTGCGGCCCAGGCGCCGAACTGCTGCATGACTTCGTCGCCGATGCATTTGCCGTAGCGATACACAAGCGCGCCGTCCGGCATGAGCCGGGCCGCGGCGTCGGCGAAGTTGACGAACCACTTGTCGGCGATATGCACGCGGTAGATGAACCTGCCGATGTTCCGGATCACCGGGTTCGCGTAGAGATCGACGGCGCCGTCCGTTGCCTGGTGCAGCAGGTCCAAACAGTCGAAAAGCGAGGCGCCGGCGCGGCTCCAGTAGCCGGGGCCTTCATCGCACCCGCCGTCACGCGGATACGGATCAACAAAACGGTCAACCGACCGCATGACTTTCTCGACGATGGCCAGTCGCTGATCCGGGTCGTCCTCCATGATCAGGCAGCAGGCCAGCACGTTGGAGTTGATCCATGGATTCCAGTTGTTGACGTGGTGCGATGTGTCGCGGAAGCCCATCCACCAGAAGTCCTCACGTTCGGCGAACGGGCCCAGGACGCGTTCGTCGATCTCCAGTTCGATGCGCGGGCGAATCAGCGGCGAAACCGTATCGAGCTTCTCGCCCAGCAGATAGCAGGTCCAGGCCAGCAGCCCGCCGGTCTCGCCGGCAAACAGGTCCAATACCGGTTCGGTGACATCCGGCAAACCGACGCCGGCGCCCTGGTGCGCGATATGCGCCGGGAGGCACCACGAGGACTCCTCGCAGATCAACCAGATGCCGTTGGCGATTTCATCGAGAAAGCGTTCTTTGCCTTCGACGCATTCGCCCAGGACCAGACTCATCAGTTTCTGCCGCCGCTGGGCATTCGGCGCCTGAAAATTGCTGCGGTTGCCGATGCGGGCGTATTCCAGAAAGAGCGTCGCCGGCAGCAACGGCCACTCGGTTCCCAGCGCCGCTTCGGCCTGTTCGATGAGATGCTTTCGGGCCGTTCCGGGAAGTCCTTCCCAGGCGTCGCGCTCGGCGCTGTTCGGGTAGGGATGCCACTGGTCTTTGGTCTTCAGAGTCTGCTTGAGCGTAGCTGGATCTACTGCCTGCTGTAACATGGGAACAGTCCTTCTGCATTGCCCGGTGAGCGGGGGAGGGGAGCTTCGCCGTTCGGCGGGTAAGGGGGAGTTGATGTTTTGAACCGGCCGGCCTCACAAAAGACCGGTGTCTGTCTTGTCGATCCGTATCCCGGATTGGTTGTGGTCTGAGATATACTCTAAGCACGAAATCCCGAAGAACCAGAAGAATGGCCACAAAGAGTCTTGGCGCGGCCGCTGGCCGCAACCAAAACTGACCCTCATCTGACGGCGTTGCCACAGGACGGCACTGGTGTGGCTAAACTTAGCGGTTTCCAGATCCATGTCCGCTCCGGAACGTAGCGCGGGCCTCTGTCCCGCGACTCCGAATCGAGCGTTACAGGGACGCGGACCCGCGTTGCTTCAGGACGCCGCAAATCCCATGGCATCCACCCCAACCTTGGGAAGGATGGTTTTCGTGGGTTTGAAATTTGCCTGTCGGAGCTCTTTGCGGCGCTTTTCAAAGGGTCCTGAAAACAATGCAGCGGATGACTGCTGATGGAATCTTCAGCAAAACAAAGCGGCCGCGATCCGAAGACCGCGGCCGTTGATTGCTCTTGCGAATGGCGCTTAGCCGATCACCTTCTTGATGGCGTTGACGCATTCGGTCAGGGCGGGGACCGGGGCGTCGGCATCAGCTTCGTACTCGATGACAGCCATGCCGTTGAAGTCGACTTCCTTCACCTTCTCAACCAGCGCCGGCAGGTCCAGGTTGCCGGTGCCGGCGACCACGTCCGTCCACATGCCGTCGCGGCCGAAGGTGAAGTCCTTGTAGTGCAGACCGAACAGGCAGTCCTTGAAACGCTCGACCCAGGCCACGGGATCGCCCTGACGCGGACCGATCTGCATGCACCAGGCGGTGTCGAGGCACAGACCCACGCGCGGCGAGCCGAGCTGGGTCAGGTGACTGACGACGTCCGGCGAACCGCCGAAGGAGTAGCCGCCGTGGCAGTGAATGCCCAGATTGACGTCGTACTTGTTACCCAACTCAACCGCCTTCGGGACGGCGTCGTGGAACGTGTCGACCTTGAAATGGACCGACATGTGGCCGGCGCCGGCGATCTTGACGCACTCGAACCATTTCTCTTCGTCGTCGTTGCCGTTCAGCGTCTGCACGCCGATGGAAACGACGTCAACGCCGGCGTCGTTGTAGATCTTGACGATGTCTTTCCAGCCGTCGACATCGTTGAAGTCAGCGTGGACGCCGCAGACTTCGATCTGACTGACGCCGATGTTCTTGACCATCTCGGCAACTTCGGCGTTGTCTTTGAAGTTGCGGAAACAGAAGCTTTGCACACCAAATTCGAGATTTGCCATTTTGTTCTTCCTTCTCGGTTTTTTGCGGTGAACCACCTGGCCCCCAATCCTCGCCCCACCGGTGCAGGACCTGTGGTGGCGTTTGGTTGAGGGATCACGGTCTAGTTTTCAATCATGTTCCCACCGGCACAGGGCCGGTGGTGTTCAGTCGGTAGAGAGATCGCTGAGCTCCCATACTGTCCCTTCCCTTGCGGCGGTCCGCCGCCGCACTAGAAGGAATTCCGTCTTCGGAATTACTTAAGGAGTGCCGTTCACGGCACGACCTTAGAGGACGACTTCCTTGCCGCTTTCGGAGGAGGCATAGATGCCGTCGAGAATCTTCTGGATGGCCAGGGCCTCCTCGATCTTGACGCCAGGCTCCTCCTCGCCGAGCACGGCCCGGGTGAAGTTGACGAAACGGTCGCCATGCGGCCAGAGGATGTCGGCTTTGACATTGTCGATGACGTCGTAGTCGGCACGCAGGGGGTCCTGCCGGAAGACCTTGGCCGGATACAGGCTGGCGCCGGCTTCGGTGCCGTAGAGGTTGACGTTCATGCGATTCGGATCCTCGGCGTGGCAGGCCCAGGTGATGTCCAGCGTCACCGTCATGCCGTCGGCAAAACGGATGAAGGCGCTGGCAAAATCGTCCACGTCAAAAACGATGTCTTCACGATCGGAACTGCCCCAACCGCCTTCGCCAAGCCCGCGGTTGCCGAACTTGGTGTAGGTCGCGCCGGCGACGCTGACGGCGTCGAAGTTGCCGGCCGTGTGCAGGCAGAGATCGAGCAGGTGCACGCCGATGTCCAGCAGACCGCCGCCGCCGGCGAGCGCTTTGCTGCCGAACCAGGTGCCCAGCCGCGGGATTCCCTGACGCCGCTGCCAGTAGGCCTTGGCGTGGTAGATCTCGCCGAAGACCCCTTGCTGGACCAGCGACCGGATCTTCTGCGAGTCCTCGCGGTACCGCTGGTTCATGCCGAGCATGAAAAGCTTGCCGCTTGCTGCCGCCGCCTTGGCGACGTCGTTGGCTTCGTTGATGTTCAAGGCGAACGGTTTATCCAGCAGCGTATGCTTGCCGGCTTCCAGCGACTGGATCGACAACGGTGCATGGAACTTGTTCGGGACCGCGATGTAGACCGCGTCGACGTCGGCGTCGGCCAGGAGGTCCTCAGCGTTTTCGTACGACTTCGGGATCTCGAAGGCGTCGCACAGGTCTTTGGTTCGTTCACTGTTCGGATCGCTGACGGCGACGACACAGGAATTGTCTTTCCCCTGGACGGACTTGGCGGCGACATGGGCGATGGCGCCGGCTCCGATGAAACCATAGCGGACTTTGGACATGTGGAGTATTCCTTGCCTAATGTTGGATAATTAAGGGCAATAGCTTGAAACCTTGAACCCACTGGGCTACAGGTCAATATGCAGAAACTATGATCTCTTGTCCGAATCAGGGGGAGCCGGTCGGCTCGCATCGGCCTGCGCCGGGGGATGAAGCAGGAGAGATGGCAGCGACAGAGAAAGGAGCAGAAGATGGCGGAACGACCGATCCCGGAGGCCCTGACCAATGCGACGCATTACCAGAACCGCCCGGAGATCGTGCTGCGTCCCCGGCAGATTCCGGCCGGGTTTGAGATGATCGAATTGGTCACGGGCGGTCGCGGCTGGGTTGCCCACGCCGGCGACTGGCTGGAAGGGACGGCGGGTTGTCTGTTCTGGCACGCGCCCGGCGATCAGACGATCGCGCGCAGCGATCCGGACGATCCGTATCGTTGTCTGGCGGTGCTGTTCCAGACGCCGGCGCTCGAGGGGCGCTGTATGCCGCGCCTGACCCACTGGCCGGAGCAGGACGAGGTCCGCAGTTTCACGCGTGAGGTGTTGCACCGTTTTGTCGACGAGTCGTTCAACAAGGCGGCCCTCTGCGTCTATGTCTTCGGCCGTCTGTGTTATCAGGCGGCCTGTTGGCAGCACCGGACGCGGGCGCCGGCGATTCCGTCTCGGCTGTTGACCATGTTGACCCGGATCGACACGCACTACAGCGATTCGCTGACGGTCGAGGATCTGGCGCTGGACGCGGGCTGGTCGGTGCCGCACCTGCATGCGCGTTGCCGGGAGTACCTGGAGTCGAGTCCGCACCAACTGCTGATGGCGCGCCGGCTGCGGGCGGCCAAGGAGATGCTGGCGTCGACGGACATGCCGATCAAACAGGTGGCGGCCGAATGCGGTTACGCCAGTGATGCGGCGTTCAGCCGCCAGTTCAAGATTGAGACCGGGATGACGCCCGGGGAATACCACCGTCGGCACGCGTATCCGCTGGCTGCTCCGGAGTAGTTCAGGCGGACCGCTTGCGGTCGGCATCCTATTCCACGACGGCGTCGCGGGTCAGGGCGAAGACGTTCTGCAGTTCGTCGGTGGTCAGTTCTGTGAGGATGCTTTCGCCGGCGGTGACGATGTTGTCGGCCAGGCGTTTTTTGTCCTCGATCATCTGGTCGATCTTTTCTTCAACGGTGCCGATACAGATGAACTTGTGGACCTGGACGTTTTTGGTCTGGCCGATGCGATAGGTGCGGTCGGTGGCCTGGTCTTCGATGGCGGGATTCCACCAGCGGTCGAAGTGGAAGACATGGTTGGCGGCGGTCAGGTTGAGACCGACACCGCCGGCCTTGAGGGAGAGCAGGAAGATCGGCGGTCCGTGCGGGTTCTGGAAGCGGGCGATCATCTCGTCGCGGTCGGCTTTGGGCGTGCCGCCGTGCAAGTACAGGATTTCCGTGCCGAACCGGTTCTGAAGTTTGCGGCGCATGGCTTCGCCCATCTCCGTGAACTGCGAGAAGATCAAGGCGCGATCGTGGTTCTCGAGAACGACGTCCAGCATTTCCTCCAGCCGCTGCAGTTTGCCGGAGCGGTCGGAGGCGTACGGGCTGTTGTCGCGCAGGAAGTGGGCCGGGTGATTGGTGATCTGCTTCAGCTTGGTCAGCGTCGACAGAACCAGGCCCTTGCGCTCGATGCCGCGGCTCTCGCGGATCTTCTGCATCATCTCGTCGACCACAGCCTGATACAGCCCGGCCTGTTCCGCGGTCAGGTTGCAGAAAACCTTCATCTCCTGTTTCTCCGGCAGGTCGCGGATGATGTCCTTGTCGGACTTCAGCCGGCGCAGCACGAAGGGGCGAATGATCTTCTGCAGGATCTTGGCGCGGGTCTGGTCCTGCTCGCGCTCGATCGGTTGTGAGAAGGTTGATCGGAACGCGCTCAACGTGCCCAGGTAATTGGGGTTGAGGAAGTCCATCAGACTCCACAGCTCGGTCAGCCGGTTCTCGATCGGCGTGCCTGTCAGGCAATACCTGTTCCGGCTGCGCAGACCGCGGATGACCGTCGACTGCTTGGTATTCGGGTTCTTGATGTTCTGGGCTTCGTCCAGAACGATATTGCGCCACTCGCAGGCGTTGAAGGTGGCTTTGTCGCGCACCACCAGATTGTAGGTGCTGATAACGACGTCGACGTCGGCAACGGCACGGACAAAGTCCTCCTTGCCCTGGCGGTCGGTGCCGTGGTGGACCATGACGCGCAGGATGGGTGAAAACCGGTTGATTTCCTTGGCCCAGTTCCCGACCACCGACATCGGGCAGACAATCAGGGTCGGCCGACAACCGCCGTCCTCGGCGACTTCATGCAGCAGGGTAGCAATCATCTGGATGGTCTTGCCCAGGCCCATATCGTCCGCCAGACAGGCGCCCAGGCCGAGTCGTTTCATAAACACCATCCAGGAGAAGCCGTGGATCTGATAGGGCGGCATGAAGCCCTGGAATTTTTCCGGCTGCGGCAGGGCTTCGAATTGCAGGCCGGACTCCAATTGGGCGGCGAAGGGGGTGCTGCGTTCGTTCAAATCGATGTCAACCAGTTGCAGACCGCCGTCCTTCTCGAGTTTCTTGCCGAGTTTCAGTACCTTGCTGAGTTTATCGCGCCCCTGTTGGCCGCGGTTTTTGAGGAAATCCAGGGAGCGATTGAGTGCTTCGACATCGAGGTGCAGCCACCGACCGCGGCGATAGACCAGGACCTGCTTGCTTTGCGCCAGCTGTCGGAACTCCTCTTCCTCGAGCACCTCATCGCCCAGGGCCACCTCCCAGTGGTAATCGACCAGGTTGTCGACGCCCAGAAAGCTCGGCCGGTCGGCGCCGTCGGTATCGGCGATCGCATCGATCTGCAGACGGAGCCCGAGGGATTCGGAACTCTCGGTCCACCACTCGGGCAGTTTCACGGAGAACCCCAGGCGCCGCAGATCGGGGGCGACGTCGGCCATGAACGCGGTGGCTTCACGGCGATCCAGTTCACAGCATTCCGGGTCGGCCAGGCGCAGGGCATCCTCGAGTTTCGGGAAGACCGGCAGCGCCCGGCCGAGGCCGGCGAGCAATGCTTCGCGGGCAGTGGGGACGTAGCTCTTGACCGCCGGCTCGTTCCAGACCTGTTCAGCCCGCAGTCGCTGGGCGGGATTCTTCACGGAGGTCAGCACGAACTCCAGACGCCAGGGGCCGACCTCGACTTCCGGCGGCCGCAGTTCGAACCCCGGCCGCCAAGGGACGTCCAGGTGCGTGGGCCGCATGTAGTCGGTCCAGCTTTCCACGTCGGCCGCCAGTTGCTGCAGTGCCGTCGGCGTGCCGTTGAGCGTCTGAAAGTGGCCCCAGCGCAGGGTCTGCAGCCATTGGCGCGAAAGGACGGCGTTGCTCTTGCGCAGCGACACCTGCCGGGGCGAGCGCCGCATGATCCGGCGGCGCGCCAGACTGTCGACGCAGGCATCGACAAACGAGACCGCCAGTTGCGTCGGCAGTTCCTGGCGCGGGTTGCTCTCGCTGGCCACGGCGCGGCAGATCGGCGGCATGGCCTTGATCAGCTTCTGCCATTGCTCCTCGGCGGCTTCGTTGAACACCGCCCGCCAGGCCGGGTACAGCTTGCCTTCCAGTTGCGTCACCGCCGGGACGCAGTACTGCCGTTCGTACAGCAGCCGGGCAAACCGCGCCAGCTCATACCAGAACCGGAAACCCGCCGACCAGGTCAGCGGCTCACCGTTGCTGTCCGTCCGCAGCCCGTCGACGCCGTGGAAAAAGACAAATTCAACGAAGCTCTCCGCCAGGGCTTCGCCGATGCCGATCGACCAGGGCGCCAACTGCGCGTCCGCCGGGACGGCGCCGTTGCAGGATACCGGTTCCCGGCCGTCGGAAGGCAGCAGCAACGCCATCTCGTCGCGAAACAGCTCCAGTTCATCCGGCAGCCGGTCCACCACATCTCCCGCCGGCAGCGCCCGGGGATGACCGGGGGCGCTGCCGCGGGTCCGGCCGGCCGCGGAATCGCCGCGCTCATCCTCAAGCCAGAACGCCATCACCGCGCTGTCAACAATCCAGTTTGCGTGCAAGATCACCGGGAATTCGCCTCCAAACAGCATCAGATCGGGCCGAAAAAGGCCCAATTGGCTACAATGCAGGCAACCTTGGGCCGGGTCAACCGGCACGGCCGGCTTTTGCCGGATTCGTCCTGCAACGTGCCGCCTGCCTTACTGGCGGCCTGCCGCTCACGCGGTCTCCCCGGCCCGCGAATTCAATAGCGGCGCTTGAAAACCACCACCTCAACTTATAGGATACTAATGCATTGTTCCAAATCTGTATATAGGGAGCGCCAGGTGGCCAAGACAAAGCAGCGACGTGGGCGGCCGCCCACCAAACGCGAAGGCATCGTCGAAGAGGTCCGCCGCTGGATCCTCGACGGCAAGTTCAAGCCGGGCGACAAACTGCCTCCCTATGTCGAACAGCAGGAACGCTTCGGCGTTACCAATGTCACGCTGCGTCGAGCCATGGCCCGCCTGCGGAAAGAGGGGTTTATCGTCACCAAGGGGCCGCCGGGCACATTCGTGGCCGACTACCCGCCGCATCTGTACAATTTCGGCATTGCCTTTTACACGCATCCGGATGAAACGTTGCAGTGGTCGACGTTCTACACCGGGCTCTGCAACGCAGCCGACGATTTTGCCGCAGGTTCTCCCTACACGGTCGAGAAGTACTACAACCAGGAGCCGAAGCAGCTCAATACGCACTGCCGCGAGTTTCGCCGGCAGGTGGAAGCGCAGCGGTTCACGGGGTTGATCCTGACGAATCCGACGATGCTCAACGGGATCCCGTTTCTGCGGCACACGGGCATTCCGCGGGTTTGCTTCATGGCTCCCGAGATGGCGCTGCAGGATGTCCCGGCGGTCTATACGGATTACGAGACGTTCTGGTCCAAGGCCTTCTGGTATCTGGCCGACCAGGGCCGTAAACGGGTGGCGGTGATGGTCATCTCTTCGACCGACTCCATGTTGCACCTCAGCCGCTGTGAACAGGCAAAGGACTACGGCCTCGAAATCCGTCCCTACTGGGTGCAGTCCGTTGCCCGGCCGACATTGAGCTGGGCCCGCAACGTCGCCCAGATGCTGTGCCATCCGGACATGCAGGACGGGCCCGATGCTTTGATCATCGCCGACGACCATCTGGTGTCGAATGCCACCCTCGGTTTGCGTGAACTGGGCGTGCAGGCGCCCGGCAACATGACGGTTGTGGCCCACTGCAACTTCGGCTTGAAACCGGAAGCCCACGTGCCGACGACCTTCATCGGTTTCGACATCCGCCGGGCCTTCGCGGCCTGCGTCGAGCAGTTGGAGCTGATGCGCGCCGGTAAACAGCCGACGCCGGGGACGCTGGTCGAAGCGATGTTCGAAGAAGAGGTCGAGCAGGCGTTACCGCAGTGAGTGTTCCGTGCGGGCAATCACGCTGTCCTGGAGCTCCTTCGACAGGACGGCGAAGTACTCGCTGTATCCTCCGACACGCACGATCAGATCCGCGTGTTTTTCGGGTTCGCGTTGTGCCGCCAGCATGGCCTCGCGGTCGAGTACCGAGATCTGGATCTGCAGTCCGCCGGCGGCATAATAGGTTCGCACCAGATTGATCTGGCGAGACTGGCGGCGGAGTCCCGGCTGGAGCGCTGCTACTTCAGCCGGTTGTTTCGCGAGGTGATGGGGACGACGCCGATGACCCATGTCCGAGAGTATCGTGTCAATGTGGCCCGCCGGCTGCTGCGACAGCCTGACGTGACGGTGACCGAGGTCGCTTACGCGACCGGGTTCCATGACGCAGCCCACTTCTCGCGGACGTTTTCGAGGCTCGTCGGAATTCCTCCGAAGCGTTTCCGTCAACAGATTCAGGCCGGCCGTTTGCGGCGTCAGGCCGACGCCTGAACCGATTTGGCTAGGGCAGCAGCAGTTTCAGCGAGGCGATGATCGTCAGCCCGTAGACGATGACGATGAATCCCTTTTCGGGGATGATCTTGAAGACCAGGATGCCGAGCAGTGCACCGACGGCGATGGCCGGGATCAGCTTCAGGTCGAACAGGAAGGTTTCGGTGGTGATGTTCCCGAGGTAGATGTGGAAGGGGACCTTGAAATTGTTGAGGATGAAGTAGAGCCAGGCGGCGCAGCCCATAAACTTCTTTTTGGGCAGGCCGAGGGCGAGCAGGTAGCAGGCGAAGATCGGGCCGGCGGCATTCGCCAGCATCGTGGCGACCCCGCCGAGCAGCCCGAGAAACGGCGCCAGCCACCAGTCGATCCGGATCTCCTCGCCCGCGGCTTCTTTCGCTTTCTTGCGGCGGTTGAACCAGTAGTTGAACCCCAGGATCGAAAGGACGATGACGCCGATGGCCTTCTTCAGAAACCAGTCGATGTCCACCTCCAGACGGCCGAGCACAACAAACAGGATAAAGCCCAGGACAATGCCGCCGGCGCCCCAGGGCAGCGCCTTCGCCAGGGCCGGCCATTGGACGTTCCGGCGGTGGTAGGCGAGCGCGAAGATGTCGCCCATGATCAGCAGCGGCAAAACGATGCCGACGGATTTCGTCGCCGGAAACACCATGGCAAAGGAAACCGGCACCAGTGTCCCGATGCCAGGCACCCCGGATTTCGCGAAGCCGATGACCATCGCGCCGGCGATGATCAGCGCCCATTCCCCGCCCGTGAGATTGAATAACTCCAAAACGGCCTCCTGATTGGCCGTAACAATGAATGGATCTGCGCCGATGGCAATGGTGGTTTTGTCGGAATGTAATCCCGCAGAATGCTCGACGAATCACGTTTCATCATCGGCCGCCCGATTTCCACTCCCCCGGGATCGCGGTACATTGCCTGCATGAGCAACCCGTCACCAGGCAATGCCGGCAAACGACTGACCATGGTCCGGCCGCACCTGCGCGAGCTGCCGGCGATGCCGTTGCCGGTTGGCTTTTCTCTTCGCCCGATCCAGCCCGACGAAGGGACAGCTTGGGAGGACCTGTGGAACGCGTGTGATCCCTATACCCGGGTCAAGCCCGGCACGTTTGACGCGAACTTCGGGCAGGACCCGGCAGCCATTCCGCAACGGTGTTTCTTCCTGTGTGCGCCGGACGGCCGGCTGATCGGCACCATGAGCGCCTGGTACAACCGTGATTTCCGTGGGCAGGAAATCGGCCGTATCCATTGGCTGGCAGTCCTTGCGGAGTTCCGCGGCCGCGGGCTGGGGGCCGCCGGCCTGGCCGCCATGCTCCGCAAACTGGCTCGATGGCATCGCTCCGCCTACCTCATCACCGAAACAAAACGGCTGCCCGCGATCATGCTGTACTTGCGCTTCGGCTTCGAACCCGCACCCGCTGATGACGCAGAGACGGCCGCCTGGCGGTGGGTGGCGGAGCAACTCGACCATCCGCTGCTTGCCGCGTACCGGGCGTAGATGGGCTCGGCGTACGTTTCCCAGCCAGGGACGGCGGCCAGGCGCCGGTCCGGCCAGGCGCCGTCGAACAAGCGATGCGAGCATCGTGTCCCGCCTTGGCAGCCTTCTTT
>CAYLNH010000211.1:0-12998 GCA_964384625.1 uncultured Lentisphaerales bacterium | reverse complement strand
CCCGACCTCTTGAGAGTCGGGACTCGAGGCAAAGAAGGGCAGTAATCGAGGGCTTACGCCGGGCCAAAAACGGACTTGAACTTTATGCACTCGTATAGCATATTAGTGTAGTGGATCCGGCCGGCCGGAGTTCGGCCGGGTCGCCGGTCGTCGACAACGAAACGCTGACACAAGGGGAAACTGTTTATGCCTGCCCGGGCAGCACAACGATTCTCTTCGCTTGAACGTCTTTCCGGCTATGCCGCAATTCGACGGGCAGCGGCGGCTGGCGGCGGTCGAAGCCGGAACCGTTCCATCCCGTTCACCTTGATTGAACTTCTGGTGGTCGTCGCCATCATCGCCATTCTGGCGGCGATGCTGCTTCCGGTACTGACCCGCGCCCGCGAACAGGCCCGGCGGGCGGTCTGCATGAACAACCTCCGCGGCATTGGTCAGGCCGCGTTGATCTTCGCCGACGACCACGGCAATATCCTGCCGCGTTCCGCCGGCGCGAAGCCGAAGGAACACCATGTTCGCTGCACCATCATTACTGCCAATTACGACAGCGACAGCAAAGCCTGGAGCGGCCTCGACGGCACTTGCGGCAGCACGCTCAAGGAGTACGACACCGACCACCGCACGGGCGCACCGGCCTGGCAGAGCCACGGCACCTCCATCTACACGTGGCGGGACTACGGCGTCACCCCCGACCTGCTGGATTGCCCCTCCAGTTCGTTCTATCCCGAATTCGCCGACGAAGACGGCGTCAGCCTCGGCTGGGCCGGAATCGGCGAGCGTTGGCTGACGGATTTCACGATTGTCACCGGAATCCGGCATACCGGCATCAGCAGCCGTATCCCCGGGGCCATCGAGTGGGGCGCCTCGTTTGCCCTGAGTCCCGGCGTACCGAAGCCTGGACAGGCTTTGCCCTGCTACAGCACGCGCGACGACGATGCGGAGCAGCGGGTCATCGCCGCCGACCGGATTGAGCTGCACGATTCCAGTCAGACGGTATATTCGAATCACGGCCAGCAGAACAACCGGCCGTCCTATCAGAATATCATCTACGGCGACGGCCACGTGGGTTCCATCGGCACCGAGGTCTACCAGATCCCGATCTCACCGGGAAATACGAACGACGATGAATCGATCAAGACCGGCGGCGGCAACCCGGATGTGGAATTGGCGACCGGTCGCTACAAATGGCAATGGTGGGGGCAATCCCGCTGATCTCGGGGATTTGCGGCGGCAGGCCCGAGCTTCGACGACGCGGTTCACAGCCGTTCCTGATTCGGGGTGCGGCTGGCGGAATCCCCGGCCCCATCCCTGGCGTCGGCCGTGGGCGGATCGCTCATGAGCAGCGGGATACTTGACGTCGAAGGCCTTCGGTCAACGCCGGCAAAGCAGCTTGCGTGGACTCGGGATGCGGCAGCCGTTGAGAAAAAACAACACTGGCGCCGCAGGGCCGGTACGACAATGAGGATGCCGCCGGCATTGCCGGAGTTCCTGCACGTCGTTGCCGTGCCTGCACTTGGCCGCGCAGCCCGTCCCAAAGCTGCTGATCCCGGCCCGCCGCGGATCCGCTTTTTCCGATTCGATTCGGTATACGCGGTGGAAACCGGCCGACCTTGCCGCTAGTGTGTTCCTTCGCGTTCGGCGTCGGGAATACAGCCGGACACCAAACATTCGTGTGTTGTACATGGAGGTCCTTGAATGGGCGGCTTTTTCGGTGTTGCCAGTACAGACGACTGCGTAACCGATCTTTTCTACGGAACCGACTATCACTCGCATCTGGGTACCAAACGCGGCGGCCTGGCCGTCCGCAACGAGGACGGCCTGAAGACCTTTATCCATAACATTGAGAACGCCCAGTTCCGCTCGAAGTTCGAGGACGACATCCTGCGGCTTAACGGCCCCGCCGGTATCGGCGTGATCAGCGACTACGACGATCAGCCGCTGATTATCGGTTCGCACCTGGGCACCTATGCCATCGTCACGGTCGGGGTCATCAACAATGCCGCTGAACTGACGTCCAGGGCCTTCGGCAAGAAGGCGCACTTCACGGAAATGAGCGGCGGTTTTATCAACCCGACCGAACTGGCGGCGACGCTGATCAACGAAGGCGCCACCTTCGAGGCGGGCATCGCCAATGCCCAGGAGCAGATCGAGGGCTCCTGTTCCATGCTGTTGCTGACGGAGAAAGGCATCTATGCCGCCCGCGATCAGCTCGGCCGCACCCCGGTCATTGTCGGCGAAAAGGACGGCGCCTTCGCCGTCACCATGGAAACCTGTGCCTACCCGAACCTCGGCTATGAGACGGTCAAAGAACTCGGCCCTGGCGAGATTGTATTGGTGACAGCCAACGGCTTCGAACAGCGCAAAGCGCCCGGCGACCGGATGCAGATCTGTGCCTTTCTGTGGGTCTACTACGGCTATCCCGCCTCCACCTACGAAGGCATCAACGTTGAAGACGTGCGTTATCGGTGCGGCGCGGCTCTGGCGCGGAATGACGCGGTGAAACCGGATCTCGCCGCCGGCGTCCCCGATTCCGGCACCGGCCATGCCATCGGCTACGCCAATGAGGCCGGCGTCCCGTACAAGCGTCCGTTCGTCAAGTACACGCCGACCTGGCCGCGCAGTTTCATGCCGCAGAATCAGAAGCAGCGCGACCTGATCGCCCGCATGAAACTGATCACCATCAAGGATCTGGTCAAAGACAAGAAGCTGTTGTTCTGCGAGGACTCGATCGTCCGCGGCACCCAGCTCCAGGACACCGTCGAGCGGCTCTTCGAGTCCGGCGCCCAAGAGATCCATATGCGACCGGCCTGCCCGCCCCTGATCCACGGCTGCAAGTTCCTCAATTTCTCGCGTTCGCGTTCCATCCTCGATCTGGCCGGCCGACGTGCGATCAAGGAAATCGAAGGGACGGACGACGTGGAGAATCTGGACGAATATGCCGATCCCGACAGCGAGAAGCATCAGCAGATGATTGAGATCATCTGCCGGCGGCTGGGTCTCACTTCGCTGCAATACCAGCGGCTGGATGATCTGGTCGCGGCCATCGGCCTGCCGAAAGAGAAGCTCTGCACCTACTGCTGGGACGGGGTCGAATAGACTCTCCCCACCCCGAGCTGTACCAGAAGCCCGAAGCGTTCGCCTCGGGCTTTGCAGCATACGGTAATTGCAGGATCGCTCTGCCGGACTATCGTATCGTACCGGGTACAGCCGCAACCCCACGCATGGTGCGAAATCATGAAAATCCAAGACAGCATCGCCAGGATGCTCGCCCGCAACGCCAAAGAGCACCGCGAAGCCGCCGAACGCGCGGCCAAGTTCGACGCCGGCTTGCTCAAGCAGGACCTGGAGAGCCTGTTCATCCAGGCCAAAGCAACCCTGGGCGTCATGGAAGAGGAGCTGGTCCAGCACTTCACCGAGGAAGAGGAGATCTTCTTCCCAGCGGCACTCCTGGGGGCGCCTTCGTACGAGATGACGCAAATCGTGCGCGAGTTGCAGCGGGATCATGTCCTTTTGACCCAACGGCTGCAGGACCTCCTTGAAAGCTTCGATCAGGAAACCTTCAGCACTGAATACATCACCAGGAGCGATCTTGAGAAACTCCAGTCGTTCGTGGGTGAACTGAAAATGCATGCGGCCCGCGAAACGGCCAAGATCTTCCCGCTCTTCGCCGACGGCGGCAAGGCCCTCCCGGCGTTGACGCGGATTATGGAAGACCGCCGCCGCTCGGACTGACCGCCCCGCTCTAATGCCGCATCAGTCACGGGCAGTGACTCCCGCGTGCCGCGCTCCTGTCACCGGCAGGTCAAGCCTGCCGATGGTAAAACGCCGGCAGGCGCTACGCCCCGTCGCTGAGGCTTTACCCGCCTCGGCCCGCCACGCTTGCAATCCCGTTTCCACCGGCCTATGGTGCCGCCAAACCGGAGACCGCAATGTCCCAAGAACAGCTCCCTCCTTCGGGCTCGGCCACGCCGACGCCGAATCCCGCGTTGTCCAACCGTCAGGTCGTTGCAGTCCTGGGCGCCGCCGCCGTCCTCGGGTTGCTGGTTGTCGGCGTCTGGGCGTTCTTCAATACCGCCCCGGAAGAAGAGGAGCTGCCGCTGACCCCCGCCGATCACGCGGTCCTGCCGACCATTGCACTGGTTACCGGCGGCCGCCATCGCCCCGGCCGCGAGACCAGACGAAAGATCAGGTTCGGCGAGGCGTACCGCCTGGAATATGACTTCGAAGCCGACGATGCCGCCGTGGCCGAAGCAGACGACCCGGTCAAGCAGGCGTTGATCAACGAATTGAACCGGGACCGGTTGCCCGTGAAGATGACCGCGTCCGTTGAATGCAAAGCCACGGAAGACGACGCCCGCCGGGAATACAGCCTGCTGATCGGGCTCTGGCTGACTCCGACCCGGCAGAAGGAACCCAGCCTGGTGAACTGCGGCGACCAGTCCCATTGCGTCTGGTTCCGGGACGGCGGGCAGAAGCAGGGCAACTTCTTCATCTGCCGCGTCGGCCGTAAGGTCGTTATGGCTGTCACCTACGGCACCTGGTTCGAGTCGCAGGCGGCGGCCGCCGCCTGCTTTGAGCCGCTGGTCGCGAAGCTGAAGGCCTATCAGCCGGAATGAGACTCCCGGGCCGGCCGCCAGAAGGTCAGCCCCAACCCCACCAGAAAGACGACCGTCAACAAGGCGAACTTACCGACGTTCAACGGCGCGCCGTCCAGGCCGATGACATCCCCGAACCAGCGCAGCGCCGGCAGTTCCTGCGGGCCGGAATCCTGCAGCAGGCGGACGACGGACAACGTCAGGCCGTTGTGCAGGACGTGGTAGATCATGCCGTTGACGATGGATCCCGTACGCCAGACGATCAGGGTGATCACCAGCCCGATGATCGCCGTCGGGATGATCAGATAGAAGCTGATGTGATAGACGCCGAAGCAGAGGGCCGTGAACACGATCGCGGCGAGCGCCGGCATGCCGTTGCGAAATCCCGACAACACCAGTCCGCGAAAAAAGACCTCCTCGCAGATCGCCGGAGTCACTGCGAAGGCAAAGATCATCAGGACCAGCGACGTGTCGGACCCGGCCAGTTTGCCCATCAACTCGTGCATCAGTTTCTGCATCGGCTCCGGCGCCGGCAGCACCATGTTCTGGATGGCACTGCCGAGCCGGGTCACGACAACCCAGGACGTGCCGCCGGCGAGCACCGCCCCCAGGACCTGCTGCCATTTCGGCGCCCGCCAGGAGAGCAGGTCCTTGAGGTCAAGTTTGAGTCCCCGGCCGATCAGCAGGACCGGGAGAAAGAGCAGAAGGAACTGCGACGCGATCAGCCCCCAGCGCAAATCGCGCGACTGCAGCAGACCGCCGACATAGAAATATACGACCAGCCCGAGGCCGACGGCCGCCAGCGCCAGTCCCGGCGTGGCCCGGGGCCGGCCCGCCGTGCCCGCGGTCGACCGGAAGACGTCGGTGAAGGCGCCCTGGCCGCCGAGCAGCACCTGCTCGTTCTTGAAAATGCGAACGGCAAACGCCAGCGCCAGCATGCTGTAGATGAAGTTCGCCAGCAGCACCATCAGGATGACTTCGATCGGCGGCGGCTCGACCAGGATGTCCTTGATCAGCAGCGTGATGTTCAGCACCGGCAGCCAGGCTGTGCGAATGCTCAGATTGGTGCCGGGCAAGCCGGAAAGGATCACGGGGATGATAATGACCAGATACAGCGGCGTGAGATAGTTCTGCGCTTCTTTGAAGCTCTTGGCGAAGATGGAAACCGCCAGCATCAGGGCCGAGAACAGCAGCGCCACCGGGATGAGCTGCAGCAGCAGGATCAGCCCCGTACTCCACTCCAGCTGGAAATTCAGATTCTCGGCGACGGAGCCGCTCTCCAGCAGGTAGACCAACGCCAGGGCCAGGCTGCCCAGATTGGCCAGGGCCGACACCAGCGACACCAGGAAGACCGTGATGAATTTGCCAAAAATGATCTCTGTCGGCATTGCCGGCGCCGTCAGCAGGGTCTGCATCGTCCCGCGTTCCTTCTCGCCGGCGGCCAGATCCACGGCCGGGTAAAATGCCCCGAGCATGACCATGATGATCATCATCATCGGCAGGATGCGGCCGGCGAAATAGCCGCCGCGTTTTTTGGCCGAAGCGACGTTCTCGGAATCGATGAACAGCGGCCGGGTGAACCCCAGCGGCAATTCGGGCTTCGAGGCAATCCGGCGTTTCAGGAGGTCCTTGCGATAGGCCAGCAGCAGATCAACCACGCGGCCGTGGATGAAGTTGGCACTTTCGTTGGTCTCGTCATAGAAGATCACCACCGTACCGGTGCGGCCGCGGTCGAGGTCGCCGCTGAACTGCCGGGGCAAGACCAGGATGACGTCGGCTCGGTCGTCGCGAAACTGCTCGCGAGCCCAGTTGCGCAAGGCTTCGTCGTATTCGAGCTTCTCCTTTGTGCGTCGCGGCGGAATGACAATCCCGTTCGTCTTCGGGGCGTCCGGTTTATCCTCGACGATCGCGAAGACATCGGGCAATTCCGGCGGCGCCGGCGCCGTGATCGTCTTCAGCGACTCATCGGACTCGAGCTTTTCGAGCAGGCTCGGGGGCGCGTCGCCGATGACGAGGATCGTGCCGGTGCCGGCCTGCAGTTTTGCCACCTGGTGGCTGATGATCTGGCTGAAGCCGATCAACAGCATGGGATAGAGCACGACCGGCAGGAACAGCATGAGGATAACGGTTCGCCGATCGCGGACGGTTTCCAGCAGTTCCTTGCGGCAGATGGTCCAGATGATCGGCCAGCGCATCAGAGGTCCTCCCCGATCAAATGCAGGAAGGCATCCGTCAGGTTGTCGCGTTCGGTGTCGGAGTAGATGTCGGCGAGCGCGCCCTGGGCGCGAACTCTGCCTTTGTGCAGCAACACCAGGCGGTCGCAGAGATATTCGGCCTCATCCATGTTGTGCGTCGAAAACAGGATGGCCTTGCCTTCCTTGCGGGCGCCGAGGATTGCTTCGAGCAGAAAGCGGCCGGTGACGATGTCCAGAGCACTGGTCGGCTCATCCAGGATCAGAACGGGGGGGTCGTGCAGCAGGGTGCGGGCAATATTGGCCTTCTGCTGCTGACCGGAGGAAAGTTTGCCGCAGTTGCGGTCGGCAAACCCGGCCATGTTCAGCCGGTCGATCAGGTAGTCACTGCGTGCGGCGATGGCGTCGTCCGGCATTTCATGCAGCCGACCGAAATAGCGCAGGACCTCCCGGGGGGTCAAGCGTTTGTAGAGCGCGGTATCGCCCGAGAGAAATCCGAGGCTGCGCTTCGCCTGCAGGGGATGCCGGCAGGTATCGTGGCCGCAGATCGAAGCACGGCCGCCGCTGGGCGTGAGAATCGCGGCCATCATGCGCAGCGCCGTGGTCTTGCCGGCGCCGTTCGGGCCCAGAAGGCCGACCACCTCGCCGCTGTAGACGGCCAGATCCAGGGAGTCCAACGCGACCACTTCGGGGTATTCCTTCCGGAGCGCCTCGGTGCACAACAACGGTTTCGTCTGATCCGACATAGGCTGATGCTCCGGCCCCAAATCCGGAAACAAACATGGCTCGGGCGCTAACCCGAGCCATGTTCAATTCAGTCAACTCAAAGGCTGTTCGCCGGTCTACTGCTTGCGCTTGATTTCAAGCTCCACCACATTGCTGACAAGCTTCTGGTCAACAATTCGGGGGCCGGTGTACGATCGGGTGTCGTCGCCCTTCTTCTTCTTTTTCTTCTTCGGATCCACCACGCCGGTCGGATTCTTCATCCGGTTGGGATAGTAGACGACCTGCAAAGTGTATTTGTCCGGCTTCTGGAACCGCGGCAGATCGAGGACGGCAAGCGCCTTTTCTTTCTCGGTCTTCATGGCGCCCTTCTTCTCGCCCTTCTTCTCCTTGCGATGCGGCGCCACGCCGTCCTGCGTCAGGGTCTTTTCCAGATCCTTAATCTCACGGGACCACGTTTCCATCGGATAGATCGTGTGTTCCTCAATCTTGAGATTCTTCGGCAGGAACGAGTAGGAATCCTCGAAATCCTTGCGCTTGATCACAATAATCTCGCCGGAAAAACCGCCGGGCACCGAATGGCCGTCACCGATGACGCGGATGCGTTCTTCAAGGCGGTTCTTGTAGGTAATGGTCAGCGCAATGGGTTCGCCTTCCATGTACTCCTTCTTGTCGGTGGCGATGGTCAAGGCGCAGATCTGGAAATCCTTCTTTTTCCGTTCGCGCTCCAGCCGTTCGCGCTCCTCTTCAGCCTTCTTCTTGGCCTCTTTCTCGCGCCGCTGCCGCTCCTTCTCCTTGGCTTTCGCGGCCTTTTCGTCAGCGGTATTGGCTTTTTCCAACTCACCTTTGATCAGCCGGGCCTGCTTTTCGCGTTCAGCCTCTTCAGCTGCCTTCTTCCGTTCCGTCGTGCTCTTGCAGGAACTGACGACGAACGATAAAATCAGGACAAATGCGGTTACTGAACTCCATTTGAGAATGCGTTCCATCTCTCGCGCTCCTCCTTGTTTCACCAAGTTCCGAACTCCCCAATGCCAAACGTAAACGCGGCCGAGGATTGTGTTCCACCAACTCAAATTCGGCCTAAAATAGACCGTTGCAGGCCAAATACAAGGCGGAACGCGACATGAGCGCATGTCATTTCCGTTGGTCATTTGCCCACCTTGCGGCAGGAGCCGCACAGCCGCGCCGGCATCGTCGCCGGTCCCGCCGAAAGCGCGGGAGTACGGCCGACGGCAAATCCGGCTCGGAACCATTGCCTCCGGCGGGGTGCAGCCGGCGGCCGGCCGAAGCCCCGCGCCACGGCCATCCGCCACGGCGATCTCCTGCATCAGCCCAAAACCCGTTTCCGATCAATCGAGGGTTGACGAAAGCGGCGCGCCGGAGTGGCGAAATTACGACCAAGTCCTATAGTACGCGCTCGATGCACCTCAGGGTGCCGTGTGCCCCGGTGAGATGACCTGCCTGAAGCAGCTAAACGACATTCGCAAACCGAATACAGGAGAGACCAATGCTAGGTTGCAGTTACGGCCGCATGTTCCAGGTCACCGTCGCCGGTGGCTCCTACCAGAACGGGCTGACCACGCACATTCAGGGCGTACCCCCGGGCTACTACTTCACCGAAGCTGAAATCTACAGCGAACTGCTGCAGCGCAAGCCCGGCCAGGGCGAACTCGCCTCGCCCCGCCGCGAGCCGGACATCCCCGTTCTCTACAGCGGCATCAACGCCGCCAACACCATGGAAGGCTTTGAAAACGCGGAATACTGCAACGGCACCCCACTGGTCATCCTGATCCCGAACCTCGACCGTCACTTCGAACACATCGAGCAGTATCGCACGACCAACCGCACGCCCCGGCCCGGCCACGCCTCCTACGCGTCCTACCATAAATACGGCAAGTGGGACGATGCCATCGGCGCCGGGTTCTTCTCCGGCCGCTATACCTCCACCCTCGTCGCCGCCGGCGCCGTCGCCAAACGCGTCCTCAAGAACCATGGCATCGAGATCTTCGCCTATGTCCGCGAAGCCGCCGGCGTTGTCGCGCCCGAGATCGACCACGAGGTCGCCAAAAAGAAGGTCCAGGCCTTCAAAGACTACCGGCGCGATACCGACCCGGTCTACGAACTCGTTTTCGGGCAGGAACGGTTCAAGCCGGGCATGCGCTTCCTGGAGAAAATGGCTGTCCTCGCTGAGATCGAGAAGATGGTTCCCGACATCAAGCGCGCCCCGCTCACCGATGAGCAAATGGCCGAGCTGAAAGAACAGGGCATCCACTTCGACATGAACTGCCCCGACCTGGAAGCTGCCACCGCGATGCACGACAAGATCGTCGAAATCCGCGACAGCGGCGACTCCAGCGGCGGCGTGGTCGAAGTCGTTGCTACCGGCGTCCCGCTGGGCCTCGGTGAGCCCGTCTTCGAAAAGCTCGACGGCGAACTCGGCCGCATGCTCGGCATCGGCGCCGTCAAGGCCGTTGAGGTCGGCATCGGCATGGGCTGCAAGGACGTCACCGGCAGCCAGTGCAACGACCAGATGAGCGCCAAGGACGGCGAAGTCGTCTTCAGCAGCAACAACAACGGCGGCGTTACCGGCGGTCTGACCACCGGTCAGGACGTGGTTGCTCGCGTCGCGGTCAAACCGACGCCGACCATCGCCAAGCCGCAGACCACGATCGACAAGGTCACCAACGAGAACGCGGAGTTGGCCGCTGTCACCCGTCGGGATCCGACCATCGTCGGCCGCGTCTGGCCGGTGGCCGAAGCCTGCATGGCCATCACGCTGCTGGATCAGTTCATGCAGCGCCAGGCCATGCTGGCCATGATGCCGAAGGAGTAAGGTGATCGGTGATCGGTGACCGGTAATCGGTAATCGGTAATCAGTGATCGGTGATCGGTAATCGGTGATCCTCTTCGCCAAGGCTGCGCCGGACAAGTCGGAGTCATGAATTCGGCAGCTTGCCTGCCGACGAAATCCTGCATGCTGCGGTGACGACGGATCCGCAGGATTGGTTGAGTACGATGAATGTTGTTTTGATCGGCTTTAAGTCGTGCGGCAAATCTACGGTGGGGAAGCTCCTGGCCGATCAGCGGCAACTGCGCTTCGTTGATCTGGATGACGCCATCGTCGAGATCTTTCGGACGCGGTTCGGGCTGAACTGGAACTGCTGGGAATTTTACTTTTCCTACGGCGCCGACAAGTTCCGCGAGGTCGAGACCCGGGCGCTGAAGGGCCTCACGGAACGCGAGGGCATCGTTCTGGCAACCGGCGGCGGCGCCCCGCTGCAGGACGAGAACCGCGCGGAACTTGCCCGTCTCGGCACGATTTGCTACATTAAGACCCCGCCGGAAATCCTGTTCGATCGCATGCGCCGGAAGAAACTCCCAGCCTACCTCACGGAAAAGCCGACGCTGGCCAACATGCGCCGGATCTGGATCTACCGTGACGATGTCTATGAGAAACTCGCCGATGTTGTTATCGACGCCGCCGACCGCGGCCCGAATGAAATCGCCGCCGAGATCAACAAAGCGCTAAACTAGTTCAGGAGTCCCATATGCCAGGCAGTTCCATCGGCCGGATTTTTCGGGTCACGACCTTCGGTGAAAGCCACGGCAAGGCCATCGGCGTGATCGTCGAAGGCCTCCCTCCGAACCTCGAACTGACCGAAGCCGATATCCAGGGGGACCTCGACCGCCGGCGTCCGGGACAGAGCAAGGTCTCCACGCCGCGTCAGGAAAGCGATACCGTCGAGATCGTCTCCGGCGTCTTCGAAGGCCGCACCATGGGCCCGCCGGTAGCGATGATCATTCGCAACCGCAACGCTGATCCCAGCGCCTATGCCGACTTCAAGCACAAGTTCCGCCCGGGCCACGCTGACTACACCTACCTCGCCAAGTACGGCATTCGCGACTGGCGCGGCAGCGGCCGGGCATCCGGCCGCGAAACCGCCTGCCGCGTCGCCGCCGGCGCCGTCGCCAAGAAGGTCCTGGCGCAGTTTGGTGTCAAGCTCACCGCGTACGCCGCCGAAATCGCCGATGTCAAAGGCGACAACGTCGACCTCGAACAGATCGAACAGAACATCGTCCGCGCTGCCGACCCCGGCGTTGTTGACGCCATGATCGCCCGGATCGATGCCGCCCGCGAAGCGGAGGATTCCGTCGGCGGCGTGGTCGAATTGCGTGTCACCGGCTGTCCCGCCGGCCTGGGGGATCCGGTCTTCGACAAGCTCGACGCCCAACTCGCCGGCGCGCTGATGTCCATCGGCGCGGTCAAGGGCGTCGAAGTCGGCGCCGGCTTCGGGGTAACCGCGATGAAGGGCTCGGACTACAACGACGAGATGTACATCGACGGCGACCGCGTGCGGTCCCGCACGAACAATGCCGGCGGCATCCTCGGCGGTATCTCCACCGGCGAAGAAGTCGTTGTGCGCCTGGCAATTCGCCCGCCGGCATCGATTGCGCAGCCGCAGAAGACCGTCACCGTCGACGGCGAACACGAGGACATCGAGGTCCACGGCCGCCACGACCCCTGCATCGTCCCCCGCGTCGTCCCGGTGGTCGAAGCCATGGCCGCCATCGTCCTGGCCGATTGCCTGCTCCTGCAGCAGGTCTACCAGCAGCACCACCCGTCGCAGGAAGAAATCGTTGCGTTCCTGCGGAAGGACTTCGAGCCGGACGCCCCCTGAGCTCGAGATCGAATGCAGGCAGAGCCTTGCGCCCCGGTTCGATCTCTCGTTGAGGACCTGCATGGAGAGGAGCCGGCAAACAGCCTGCAATACCATCCCCCTGCCAAACCGATGTCTCTACTGTCAGCCGACAGGGCTTGGACAAGTCATTCGCCCCGCTCCAGGCGGCGCATTGCGACCACATCGATTTGATCCTTTTCGCGGACAGACCCCTTCTTGGTTTCGATCAGGCCGGCAGGCGAGAGATACTTCAGGCCGGCCTCGGTTTCGCCTGTCTCCGGCAGGAACTCTTCGTAGGTTTTGTCCGCCAGAAGCGTGAACATGTCCAGAACAAAATCCTCCTCCAGCCGAATGGCTCCCGGAAGCGGCTCGAAATCTTCCGGTGAAAGCTCGCGAATGTAGCCGCCTTCCCATTTGGAGAGAGCGGCAAAAACACGATCGATATTCTCCGGTGTCGAGCGGACCAGGATGTCCAGGTCTTCTGTCGTCCGGACAAAACCGTCCAACGCTCACGCTACACCATCAACCACGATGAACTCGACCTGGTGCTCCTGGAGTAGACCAATAACAATGCCGAAATCCGTGTCCATGGTGTCCCCGACCGACGACTTTCCGCGGCTTGCGTTGATGCGGATCGGCTTTCGGCTGTACGCCAAGTGCCCGCATAGACCGGTTCAGCCGCTGCAGCCTTTCCAGCGGGGAAACAACCGTCCTCGACCTTCCCACTTGTTTCCGGATGAATTCGTCCATGCTGTACTCTAGCCTGAATCCGTACGGTGGCGTATTGCGCTAACATTCGGGCAAGCAGTGCG
>CAYLNH010000210.1:0-13047 GCA_964384625.1 uncultured Lentisphaerales bacterium | reverse complement strand
ACACGGAGGCGCTTCGCGCCGAACTCAGGAGCGGCGACCAAATGTCCCAAACACGGCTTAATTCAGCGCCATTCCGCTCTAGATGGTCTCGGCGGAAGTCTTTCCGCCACGGATTGCCCGGGCTTCGCCGCTCGCGGCAGGCGGTGGAAGGGACGTGTACTGCAGCCCATGACCATTTCGCCAACGCCCCTCCAGCCCGAAACCGGGCAACTCGGAGAGCGGGTCCAAGCATCCGGCCGGCGGCGTTGATGTCAAAACACGATGCTCGCATCGCTTCTTCGGCATCGTCTGGCCGGACCGGCGCCTGGCCGCCGTCCCTGGCTGGAAAACTTACGCCGAGTCCATCTAGGGGACGCGAAGGAAGACTGTGTGGTCGAGGATGAACCCGATGAGGATCAGCGCAAAACCGGCGATCACGAAGTAGGGAAACAGCTCTTTGTAGTCGGTATACCGGGCCTGATCTCGGGGAGTCCTTTCGATCTTATCGATTTCGCCCATGATCCGGGCCATGCCTTCATCATCTTCCGCCGCGAAGTACAGTCCACCCGTCTCTGTCGCAATATCTTTGATCAGTTCGGGGTTGAACTGGTCGATCCGGATCCAGTTCGCCTGGCCGAACATGTTGCGATCCGGGCTGTAGAAGCCATAGCGACTGCCGATGCCAATGGCATGGATCGTGATTTTGAAGTCCCGGGCCATCTGCGCCGCCTGCCGAGGCGTGATCTTCCACGGCCGCATGTTCTCGCCGTCGGTAAGCAGCAGCATGACGCGGCGGTCGGCATCCGAATCCTTCAGCCGGCTGACCGCCGCCGCAATGGGCGGGGCGAGTCGCGTCGAGGTATCGCCGAGGATGCCCGACTTGACGTTCTTCAATCTCGCCGTGAGGAAATCATGGTCCAGGGTCGGCGGACACAGTGTGAAGGCGTCGGAGGCAAACGTCACCAGGCCGATCCGATCATTGGGACGTCCGGCGACGAACTCGCCGATCTCTTTCCTGGCGATCTGCAGACGGGACGGGATTTCCTCGAGTTTCAATGCCTTCTGCAGTTCGACTTCGGCCCGACGACGGACGTTCGGATCGGCGCTGTTGACGCGGGCGATCAGCGTTTCAAGCTCCTCCTTCTGCTGGTACCGCCGCGGAATGTCCACGGCTTCCATACTGCCGGAGACATCCATGGCGATCACGATGTCGATGCCTTTCGGGCGCCGCCTGCTGAATTCCAGCCCGCGTTGCGGCCGGGCCATGGCCAACACCAACGCCAGGAGCCCCAATGCCTGCAGCACCAGGGGCAGCGCCAGGATCCCCGGATGTTTCGATCGCCCCGCAACCGGCGGGACGCGACTGAGCCGCAGCCCGGGCCGCCCCCGGCGCCAGGCCGTCAGAGCGACCGCCGGCACCACCGGGAGCAAGACAAGAAACCAGGGCGACGCCCAATGGATTGCCGCCCACCAGTCAAGCATGGGTCAACTCCCGGCACAACGCCCGTTCGCTGTCCGCGACGAAATCCAAGGCGGCATCACGGTCGGCAAGCATTCCGGCGGCAGCCGGCGTCAAGCCGGCAAACTTCACCCGGTCGGCGGTGTTCAGGAGGTCCTCGACCACCGCCTGCAGCGGCGGCGCCATCGGCGGGACGCAGTGGTCCAGCCGCGCCAGGATCTCCTGCGTCGCCGGATTGCCTCCCGGCAGCTTCCAGGCCGCCTCCAGGTACTGCCGCAGAATGTCGCTGAGCTCCTGATAAAATTCCGCCGGCTGCCGGGTCTCCGGGGCGAGAGCCCGCAATGCCGCGGCGGCTTGTGCCGCCGGCGGCGGTTCCGGCTCCGGCCGCGGTCGGACTCGTGCCGCAACGCCGAGAACCAGTGCCAGGACAACCATGCCGATCAGGATGTAACCGAGCGGCGGGTCGGCGGCCGGCCGGCGGCTGAGCGCCGGCGCCGGGACAGGAGCAGGCGGCGTAGTTGCCGACGGCGTCAATTCAATGGTCACGTCGGTCGCGGCGGCAACCGGCCCGCCGGCCGTGGTCAACCGCAGGGCGGGCACATCATGGACCCCGGGACTGACGCCCTGGAAACTGCACCGCACCCGCTGCAGGCTGTATCCCCAATGCAGGGATTCGCGGGTGATCTGCTTTTCAATCAGCACCAGTCCGCCGGTCTCATCGGCCGCGGTCACCTCCCGAATCTGATCGCGCCAGGGAACACGGACGCGAACAACCATCGGGACGGCATCACCGATCCCCGCCTGCCGCCGGGGAACGTCCACCGCCATCACGGTTGCCGCCGGCGCTGTCCGCCAGGCGTAGGCGACGACGGCAATGATCGCCGTCAGCACCGCTATCAGCAGAACTGCGATGGCTGTTCGATACCGTCTCATGGGTCTATTGCGGCGTTGCCTCCTTTGACGCAATGTACGGTCGCGCAGGCGCGCGGGCAACCTGTTTTTTCGCCGCCAGGTTTGCCGGGGGAAGACGGCGGCGTTAGATTCCGTTCAGGACGTGGATTGGTAGATCATGGCCGAGAGCAGAATACTTCAGACAATGGTCCAGCAACTCGAGGCGCAGCAGCGCGACGGGGAGGACTGGGTCTACATCACGCCGGCGAACCGGGAGTTCCTCAAAGAACTGCTGCGGCGCTCAAAGGACTGCCAGACGCGGCCGGCGCAGCCCCCGCCGCCGCACCCGAAGCCGACGTACCGGTCCGCGCCGGCGCCGGCGCCGGCGGTCCGCGAACAGCCGGACCTCTACGAACAGCCGGCGCCGACCCTCGACCTCAGCCAGGCCGGCTGGGAGGACCTCGACCGACTGGTTCCTCCCTGCAACCGCTGTGAGCTCGGCAAACTCGGACGACGCCAGACTGTCATGGAAGACGGCGACCGCCAGGCCGACCTGATGTTCATTGGTGAAGGTCCCGGCGCCGACGAGGATCGCGAGGGCGTCGCCTTCGTCGGTGAAGCCGGCAAACTGCTGACCAGGATTATCGAGGCGATGGGCTTTCAGCGCGGCGAGGTGTATATCGCCAACATCGTCAAATGCCGGCCGCCGCGGAACCGGAATCCGGAGCCCGAGGAGGCCGCCGCCTGCCTGCCGTACCTGAAGCGCCAGATCGAACTGGTACAGCCGAAGGTGATCGTCTTGCTCGGCGCCGTACCGCTGCTGTATTTGATGGATGTCCGCGGCATTACCCGCAATCACGGCCGCTGGATGAAATACGGCGACATCGACGTCATGCCCACGTTCCATCCGGCCTTCCTGAAACGGAAGCCGGAAGCCAAGCGCGATGTCTGGGAGGATATGCAGAAGGTGATGGCGAAATTCGGCAAGACCCCGCCCGGGAGAGCGAACCGCAGTCAGTAGATGATTGTCATCCTCGCCATCCTGATGGTCGTTCTTTTCACGGCCTCCGCATTCTTCTCCAGCTCCGAAACAGCTTTGTTCTCGGTGAACTCCACCACGCTGCAAGGCTGGAAGGAAACCGGCACGCCGGCGCAGCAACTGACCGGCCGGTTGATGGACGACCATCACAGCACAATCACCACCATCCTTCTGGGCAACAACTTCGTCAACATCCTCACCGCGGTTGTCCTCTCCAGGCTGCTGGTCAGCCTGTTTCCGGCGCGCAATGCGGACTTCATCAAGGTCATCTCCGTCTTGGTCAACACCTGCCTCCTCCTTGCTCTCGGCGAAGTCACCCCAAAGGCAATCGCCTATTCCATGGCGAACCGGCACGCCCCCCGGGTCGCCCCCGTAATCCACCTTCTGCGCACAATCCTTCGCCCGCTGGTGGCCCTGCTCAAGGGCGTCTCCGGGCTCATTCTCAAAGCGCTCCGCGCCGACGACAAATCCAATGCGATTTCGATTGAGGAGTACCAGACCTTTACCCGCATGGCGCACCGCATGGGCGTCTTCAACGCCGCCGAGGTCGAAATGTTCGACCGCGTCTTCGCCCTGCGCGAAACGCACGTCGGCCGGTTTATGATCCCCCGCCCGGACGTCGGTACAGTGGATATCTCGATGTCCCCGGCGGAAGTCAGCGAAGCCGTCCGCGAACATTGCCATCGCTTCCTGCCGGCGGTCGACGGCGATCTCGATGACGTCAAGGGGATCCTTGACGTGACAAAGTTCGCGCTGCTCGCTGAGGCGGAGAAGAAGAACTGGCCTGCGTGCTGTCTGCTGCCGCCCTTGTTCATCCCGGAGAACGGCCGGACCCACGCGGTGCTCGCAGAACTGAAGCAGGCGCAACAGGGCATTGCCTTTGCCGTCAACGAGTACGGCGGCATCGAAGGCCTGATCACGGCTGAGGATATCTATGAGCAGATGGTCGGCGATCTGGAAGACGAATTCGACCAGCCGGCATGGTATATCACGGAAGTGTCGAAGGACCACTGGCGCCTCAGCGGCATGATCCCGCTGCAGCAGGTGGAGAAACACTTCGGCATCTCCTTTGCGGACACCAGCGTTGAGACCGTGGCCGGCCTGCTGGCTGAGAAGCTCGAACACATCCCGGACACGGACGAGTCGTGTACCTGGGAAGGCCACCGGTTCGTCGTGCGCCAGACACACCGCAACCGGGTGCTCGAAGTCGATGTCTTCAAGACGGGGGACAAGCGATGAGTGCCATGTGGGTCTATCTGCTGATCTCGCTGTCCGGTCTTTTCACCGCGGCGCTGTTTGCCGGCTTCGAGAACGGCATGGTATCGGTCCGCAAAGCGCGTCTGGATCACGCTGTAGAAGAGGGGTCGATCCTGGCAAAGCTGATGCGCAAGCTGCTTGACCGCCCCGCAATGATGCTCGCAACCGTGCTGTTCGGCACAAATCTGTCACACAACGTGATTGCGGTTTTCGCCCTCAGTTTCGTCACCGAACTGACTACGGCACAAGTCTGGACGGCGATCACGCCATTAATTCTGACGCTGATCGTGCTGCTGTTTTGTGAAATCGTCCCGAAGGTCTGGTTTCGACAACAGCCGTTTGCCCGCTGCCGCGCCGCCGTCCTGCCGGTCTACTGTTTTTATCTGGTCACCTACCCGTTTGTCCGGGTCATCACCGCGGTTGTGCATGCCCTGCAGAAGTTCTTTCCACACAGCGAAGGCAGCGACATTGTCCTGTTGCGGGATGATTTCCGACTGATGCTCCGCGAAAGCCAGGATGACAAGCTGATCACGAACGAGTGCCGGCTGCTCCTGGAGAACTCCTTGGAATACGACCGGCGCAAGGTCCGCGGTATGATGATCCCGCGCAGCGTGGTGCAGGCGCTCACGGCAGACGCCACGTTGCAGGAGGCTCTTGAACTGGCGCAAACGCACGACATCTCACGCTTCCCCGTCGCCCTGCCGAACGCGCCGAACGAATGGGTCGGCATCTTCTCGATTTACGACGCGATCTTTCGCGTCCCCCGCGACGAATGGGAGGCAAAGACCGTTCTGGACTATATCCGGCCCACGACAACCGTCACCGAGACCGATGACGCCGGGACGGTACTGCAGCGCTCCCGCACCGCGCGCAGCCCCTTGCTGGTCGTCCTCGACAGCGAACAGAGACAGGTCGGCGTCATCACGCCGACGGATATCGTCAAACCATTGTTCGGCGATCTGGACTTGTAGGCCTGACAACCGGCCCCGGGCGGAACCCTGCCAGGCCCTTGGCGTGAGGGAAACAGCTGACCGGCGCCGCCGGAACACAACGCGGAACGGAGCGCCCGACCGGTTCCTCCGCCTCAAAACGAGGCCTGGGATGCAGCCCCCACCTCGGCCCGGCCGGCTCGCCGCCGACGCCCGCGATGACAGTCCCGCCGCCGGCAGGCCGTATACCGGAATGGATGCGGTATGGTGCCGCAACCATAACGTGGGTCTGAGCTTAACACTCAGAAAAGGAAGTGAAAGCAAAACTATCGGGTCTTGTTGTCGCCCTGCTGGCCGTAACCCTGATCCCGGCGGAACTGCGGGGGAATGAACGGCTCTACCAACAGGTTTCGCATTCGATCGTATTCATCAGCACGGACACCGGCTTCGGATCCGGCATTGTCGTGAAGTCGTCGGGGCTGATCCTCACCAACCTGCATGTCGTCCGCGGTCACCGCAACGTCACGATCGCCGCCAATGTGCTGTGCCGAGGCCGCATTGCGGAACGCGAACTTCCCGGCCGCGTCCTCAGTGCGCACAAGGACTACGACGCGGCATTGGTCAAAGTGAAACTTCCGGCGGGCGGCAAGCTGAAAGCCATACCGTTCGCCAAAGGCCCACTGCGCACCGGTTCAAGCTGCTTTGCCATCGGCAATCCCGGCCTCGGCCGCGAGCCTATGAAAAAGACGATGACCCCCGGCATGGTCAGCAAGGCGAGTCAGGAAGTCGAGGGCCTGGACTACGTGCAGACAACTGCCCCGGTCAATCCGGGCAACTCCGGCGGCGCCCTGGTCAACGCCAACGGCGAATTGATCGGCATCGTCACCTTCAAAGCGACGCAAGTGGAAGGCATCAGTTTCGCCGTGCCCGCGGCGGAAATTCAGCCGGACGATTTCGCCGCCGAACATCTGGACCGCCGGGTCGAAGCCTATGACACCTCGCTGCTCAGCCAGATGAGCGCCGCCGGCATCGGCATGTTGTTTCTGGGACTGGCGTTGATGTTTGTCGGCTGGTTCTGGCTCGTTGTCGTCGCCTTCAAGACGCATGTCATGTGGGGCATCGCGTTGCTGGTCTTCAGGATCGCCGCAGTGGCCTTCCTCTTCGTCAACTGGGCCGACGCGAAGGTGCCGTTCGCCATCGCCACCGTGGGCGTGTTCCTGGCCGTCGGCAGCTTCTTCGTCGGCCTGCGGTAAGACGGACCGGCCGGCCCCGGGAGGCTGTCGGACGCGGCCGGCACGACAGCTACCGAAAGCCGATTCCATCGACGCCGGCGACCTGCCCGGTTGTTCTTCCGTTACTGCGACATCCTGGCGCGGGACAAGTTGCCGGCGGATCAAATAAGACCTCACCGAGCAACTCGATGAGGTCCTGCACACACCCCCACCCACACACCAAGGGGTCTTCTGCCCTATTCTGTTTCCCGTATGGTCCCTTGCGGCAGGTAACGGGGCTGCACCAGCTCGCGAATCGGCGCGGCATCCGCGTCAACGGCCCAGACAACGGCCTGCCGCATGATCTCGGCCCGGTCAAAGCCTACGGTGTCAAAGCCTTTGCCTTCCGTCTCCGTCTGGTCGCGATGGCTGTCGTGCACGACAATGCCGACCTGCTCCGGCATCGCCACGTCCCAGTCGTCGAGCTGTCGCCGGACGATCTTCGCCAGCCACCGGCTGCGCGCGAAGACGCCGATGGTTTCGCCACGCTCCAGAGCGTCGCGAAACCCCTGGGCCGACGGGCCGGACCAGCCGACCGCCGCCAGTTCAACGTAGTCCCGTGAGTGCCGGTAGTCCTCGCCGTTTTCGCGTAAGGCCGTAGCGTAGCCTTCTTCCATCAGGGAGACGTACGGGCCGTCGCTGGCGACGCCGCAGAAACAGAAATGGTCATAGCCCGCCGTGTACAGACGTACCCCGGCTTCATAGCCCGCCAGGCTGTAGTCCGGCATCAAATACTCCTGACGCGGCAGATGGCGCTCGAACGGCGATACATGGATGACGCGACAACCGTGCTTCGCCAACGCCTCGATGCAGTCGGTGTTCGGCGGCTCGGCCGGCGAACAGCAGGCAATCAGCGCCTTCGGCCGCGCCCGCAGAAGCTGCTGCAGATACACGCGCTCCGCCTGCACGCTCCAGCGGTTCGGCTTCTGAAAATAGAAACAACCGAGATGACGGTAGCGCAGCAACTGTTCCTGCAGGATGAACCCGTCCGTCTTCATCCTTTCACACATGACCCCAACCAGATTGGCTGACGTCTCGGGCTGTACCCCTGCCTGCACAAACATCCCCGACCCCCGCCGGCCAATCACCAGACCTTCCTTGACCAGTTGCTTCAGCGCGGTCTGCACCGTGCTCCGGCTGACCCGCAACTGCCGGCTCAACTCATGCTGGGTCGGCAACCGGCGGCCCGGCTTCAAGCGGCCGTCCTCAATGTCTTGCCGCAACCGGCAATACACCTTCTCTGCCCGTTTTCCGAGGCCTTCGCTCATGGCACAATCACCCTGTACTCTTATTCCCGGTAATGCCGGCCGCAGTACGCCTCCGGCACCAATAGCAATATACCACGAACTGGTCAAAAGTCAAGCAGAACCGGATCAACTTGCGATCAAATTGAAAGCAGATCACCGCCGGCCGGCCGGTGGGATGGGGGAAGCGCGAGGAAGGTGGGGACAACTGCCGGGCAGGGCTATTCGGCGATGCAGACCGGCTCCAGACCCAGATCCCGGATCATCTGAACGTCGTGGTCGACGCCCGGCCCGGCAGTCGTCAACAGGTCGCCGACGAACATGGCGTTGGCGGCGTACAACGCCAGCGGCTGGAGGGCGCGCAGGTTGTACTCGCGGCCGCCGGCCAGACGGATGTCCTGATCCGGGCACACCAGTCGGAACATGGCCAGGACCCGCAGACAATACGTCGGCGTCAACTCCGCCTTGGACTCAAACGGCGTCCCCGGAACGGGGTGCAGGAAGTTCACCGGGATGGAGTCCACCCGCAATTGGCGCAGCGCAACGGCCATATCGACCACGTCATCAGCCGACTCGCCCATGCCGATGATCACACCGCCGCAGGAGGACAATCCGGCCGCTTTGACCTGCTCGATGGTCGCGACGCGGTCCGTGTAGGAATGCGTCGTGCAGATCTTGCCGTGATGGCCTTCACTGGTGTTGATGTTGTGGTGATAGCGGTCCAGGCCGGCAGCGGCCAGTCGCTTCGCCTGGTCTCCGGCGAGCATCCCCAAACTGGCGCAAACCGGGATATTGACCTCCGCCTTAATCGCGCAAACAGCGTCAATGACCGCCTCCAGCAGGGCGTCGGACGGCTCGCGGCCGCTGGTCACAATTGAGAAGTTGACGGCGCCGGCCGCCGCCGCTTCTTTTGCCCGGGCCACGATGCGGTCAGCGGTGATCATGCCGTACTTGTCGATGTCGGCCTCGGACACCGTCGACTGGGAGCAATAGGCGCAGTCTTCCGTACAGAGCCCGCATTGCGCGTTGACCAGCATACACAGCTTGATCTGCTTGCCGAAGTGCCGGGCCCGCACGGCCGCCGCCGCCTGCAGCAGCGGCAGGAGGTCCTGATCTGTTGCGCTGAGGACCTCCTTCGCGTGGACCCGGCGCAGGGGTTCACCGGCAAGGACCCCCTTCGCGATCTCACCCCATTGCGTCATAGCCGCCCCAGCATGCCCTGCTGATCGATCTCGGTCAGCTGGACTTCAACCATGCGGTTGTGCAGATCCGCCGCCGCCGGGAACCGCACGCGGATGAAATTATCGGTCAGCCCGTTCCAGCGATCTTCTTTCTTCTGTTCCACAAGCACCGATTGCCAGGTACCGATGAACGGCTCCATAAAGGCGCGGCGTTTGGTGTGGCTGAGGGCCCGCAGCACCCGGCTGCGCTCGTCAGTCACTTCCGGGGGGACTTTGGGCTCGAGGAGGTCCTTGGCTTTGGCGTTCGGCCGGTCGGAATAGCTGAAGACGTGGAAGTAGGCCAGCGGCAATTCGTGCAACGCCCGATTGGTATCCTCGAACTGCTCGTCCGACTCGCCGGGAAACCCGACAATCACGTCCGTCCCCAGACATACGTCCGGCACGGTTTCGGCGGCGTGATAGATGAATTCCGCGAAGTCGGCATAGCAGTAACGCCGGTTCATGCTTTTCAGGATATCGTCGTTGCCGCTCTGCATGGGAACGTGCAGGTACCGGCAAAGCTTCGGATTGTCCGCCATGATCTGCAGCAACTCGTCCGGCGGGGTCGTCGGCTCGATGGAAGAAATCCGCAGCCGCTGCAGATGGTCAATTCCGAGGAGGGCCCGGATCAAATCGAGGAATTGCTTCCCGTCGTGTTCGTAGCAGCCGACGTTGATGCCGGTGGTCACCAGTTCCTGGTGGCCGGCGTCCACCAGCGCGTGGGCTTCGGCGAGGACATCGTCGAAGTCCCGGCTGCGGGCATGGCCGCGGGCATAGGGGATCTCGCAGTAGGAACAGTAAAAATCGCAGCCGTCCTGGACCTTGAGATTGGCCCGGGTGCGGTCGGTGTACAGGCCGAACGCCGGCGCCGTGAAGTCCGTCCGCGGAATGGCATCCAGAATGACGCCGTCCTCGCCGCTGTCGATCAACTGCGCCAATTCCATCTTGCGCGCCGTACCGACCACCCAGCGGACGCTCGGCAGCTCGATCAACGCCCCGGACTGCAGCTGGGACTGACACCCGATCAGCGCAATCTGGGCCTCGGGATTCTGGCGGTTGACCCGATTGACCAGCTTCCGCGTGTCGGTGTCGCCGGCCGATGTCACCGTACAAGTATTAACCACGACGATATCGGCTTGATCACCGAACTCGACGACATCGAAGCCGGCGTCGGTGAAGCATTGCCGCAGGGTTGCGGTTTCTGCCTGGTTCAGCCGACAGCCGAAGGTGTAGAATGACACACGCGGTCTTGTCACAGGGGGGTCTCCGTTCCGGGGGGCATACAGTAGTCCCGGATTCGGATCCTGCAACAGCGGCGTGGAACACGGCCTGTCCGGTTACTGCTCCGCGTCATTCCTGACGCGGCCGCGCGAAGCGCGGAACAAAAGAAGAAGACGTGGGGCGCTGCCCCACCCCCGGCAGGGAGGCGGTGGCCCCCCTGCACCCCCACAAAGGGCGCTGCGCGTGCAGAAAGAAGAAAAGACAAAAAGAGAAGACGTGCGGCGTTGGGTGTGCGGCAGGCGCCAGGCGCACATGCCTTCCGGAGTGGGTTCGACGCCGGCGGCGCCATTGAAGAACGCTTCGGTAATCGGGAAGGCAGTCATGCGTGGCCTTTCGTTGAGCCCGTAGCCATAGCCCGACGAGGAAAGACCGGAAGGCCAAAGAACGGGATTACCAGACTTTCTCCATGGTCGAACAGCCCAGACAACGGTGGCCGTATATGCCGCTGTCCAGAGGTTTCGCCGGGCCGACATGGCCGTCCGCAAAGGCGACACCGCCGATGCCGTCCCACAGACTGCGACCGGCCTTGTGGTAGGAGCCGATTGCATCCGAGAAATCCGGGTTCAGTGAACTGACGCGGATGGCCGGGTCATCCAGGCCATAGCGGTAGAGAGCGGCGGGGCCGTTCCAAGGGTTTTCCTCGGTGAACACCAGGAACTCCGCCGGCCGGTCAATGCGGGCGTATGTGGAGGCGTGACGTCCATTCTTGAACACGCCCGTGACGCAATTGTGATGCGTGCTGTTTTTCCACGCCAGCAGCCGGTTCATGGAGTAGGAATACTTGGCCTGGGCACCGCTGTGCGCCGTATTCAGGCAACACCTGCCCCCATTCGTGCCGTAGTCATAGCGGGCGCGCGCCGCCGTGTCGAAGCTGGGACAGACATAGAGTGCCGGGTCACGCAGATAGGGGTACATCAAGCCGGTGGTGATGTCCAAGTCGTGCCAGTTGCAGACGCTCCAGCCGCCGATCGCACTCCATTGCGTAGCTGCCGGCAAGCGTTCATCATAGTCGCCGGTGTACAGCACACTGGCCAGCTGAATCTGTTTGAGATTGGCTGTGCAGGTCGTAAACCGCGCAGCCTCTCGGGCCCGGCTGAGGACCGGCAGCAACATCGCCGCCAGGATGGCAATGATCGCCACGACAACCAGCAACTCGATCAGCGTGAAGCCGTCGCGCAGATATTTCGTTCTCATCAGGATCTCCTGGATTCGGATTTGCGTAGTTTCCTGGTGGTGTTGCCTTGGGCGACAACGGTCGGCGGGAGCGCCACCGACGGCTGCGATCTGCCCGTGCGAATTCTCCGGATCAGCAGGTCTGCGGCGCAGCGCCCGACCTCGGCCTCCGGTACGAGGACCGTCGTGATCGTGACGCCGATCAGGTCGCGCTCGCCGCCGAAAGAGACGATCGCCAGATCAGCGGGGACGTCAAGACCCAACTGCGCTGCGGCCAGCAGCAGGGGAGACGTGGTGGTCCCGCCGTACGTGGCGATGCCGGTGGGCCGCCGGGGCTGCGACAGGAGGGCCCTGGCCTGCGCCAGACGGTTGCCGCGGCATTCCGGGAAGTCGTATTGATCGAACACTCGCGCTTCGACGCCGGCCGCCTTCGCGACGTCGAGAAAGCCTTCCCGACGATCCGTCTCGCTGTAGTGCGACACGCCGTGCAGGTAGGACTGGCTGACATACGCGATACGCTCGTGACCGCACTCCAGGAGATGCTGCGCCGCCAATCGGCCGGCGGCAATATCATCCGGGTACACCGCGTCGCATTCGCGTTTGCAGTTGAGCCACACCCACGGGACCTCGCTGTCCTCCAACAGGCCGACCAGGCAGTCCGGGTACTCCTTGTTGTAGTTGAGCAGCAGGCCGTCCGTCATTGATTCCCGTAAGAGCTTGGGGATGTTGCCGGGACCGGTCAGCTGCTCGTCGGAAAGATTGGCAATGGTCAGGTGAACGTTGTGCTGGTCAAGCCCATCGACGATGCCGCGGAGCATATTTTCGGGGAGCTTACTATTGCCGATCGGGCCAGTACTGAGCACCAGTGTGATCGCGTCGAAGCGTCCCTTGGACATCGCTTTGGCGGCAGCGTTGGGGCGATAGCCGAGGCGTTTGGCGACCTTGCGGACCTGGTCGGCGCGTTGCTTGGCACTGGCCCAGACCTCCTTGTTGTCGCCGCGCAGGATACGGGCGACGGTCGGCACGGGCAGCCCGGCTTCCGCCGCAATTTCCTTGATGGTGACCATAATTCAACACCGTTATCAATTTGATAGCGTTATCAATATAGCGCCGAGGCGCCCCGATGCAAGTCGGTCTGAGTATTTCTGCACCGCGTCTCACTTCCACACCTGTACAGGTGTGGAAGTCCCGAGGTCGCGGACAGGCAGATCAGCAGATCAGCGGGGCGCATGTCACTTCCGTAGGTCTCTTCTGCCAACAATTGGCTCGATCATACGACCCCAGGCGGTTTACCCGCCTGGTGA